>JAJZAN010000004.1 GCA_021799435.1 Bacillota bacterium
GAGGTTTGACACCCTTTCCACCCAACCCGTATAATAAATTGAATAGACCCCAACCCGTGCGGGTGGAGGGGAGGGAGATTAATGTCAGAGGTCAAGGTCGGCAAGAATGAAAGCCTTGATAGCGCCCTGCGCCGCTTCAAGCGCCAGATCCAGAAGGCCGGGGTGCTGTCCGAAGCACGCCGCCACGAGCACTATGAAAAGCCGAGTGTTCGTCGCAAGAAAAAGTCTGAGGCGGCTCGGAAAAAGAAAAGCAAGTAAGGGGTTCCAGCATGTCTCTTCGCGAACGGCTCAATGATGATTTAAAACAAGCCATGCGTGACAAGGCTGCGGTCCGCTTGTCGGTCATCCGCGGCATCAAGGCGGCCGTGTTGCAAGCCGAGACCCGCGGCGAGCGCACGACCTTAGATGACTCCGGCATCGTGGCGGTTATCGCCAAAGAAGTCAAGGAGCGCCAGGATGCCATACCCGACTTCGAACGGGGCGGTCGGCAGGACTTGGTGGACAAACTGGTTCAAGAAATCGCCGTGCTTCAGCAATATCTCCCGGAACCGCTGACGGAGTCGGAGTTGACCGCGCTTATTGCCGAGGCCCTGCAGGAAACGGGGGCCCAAGGTCCCAAGGACATGGGAAAGGTGATGGGGTGGCTGACGCCCCGTACGCGAGGACGGGTGGACGGAAGGATGGTCTCTGAGGCAGTCAAAACAGCGCTTCAGAACCCCGCCGAATGAGGTTTTCTAAGGGCCGCGAGGCCCTTTTTTTCTTGGGTTTGGCGATTGCTGTCGCAGTGTTGTGGCAAGCTTATCCTCGTTCGCTTCGGGTGTCGAAAGTTCCGGGTTTGTGGATTTTCTACGCGCGCGCCACGGGTATCCACGAGGTGCTGTTTGGGCGTCCTTACACAGCGCGCGGAAAACCCGCCGGGCCCGTCCTCCGCTTGGGTCGTTTAGGACTCGTGCAGGAGGCTCAAACGGCAACCGCGGGATCCAAGGGATGGGAGTGGGTTACGACTGGTTGGAACGTCTTGGGTATCCACGGACGCGTGGTGGTGCGCCGGCCGGCGCCGCCCGGCGACCAAATTGTCTCGGTGGCCATGGTCGATGGCACTCTGCAAGCGGTGGCGGAACGTTTGGACGGGAGCCATGTGCGGGTGTTGAGATGGGGGAGCCACGGGTGGATAGACGAACAGCGGCGGTTGCCGCTGGGAATTACCACGCTCGTCTCCGGTCCCCAAGACAGCGTGTGGGTCCTCACTGCCGAACCTGATCAGGCTCGGCTCACGGAAATCGCCGGCGGCCACACCCAGTACCACACCGGACCACTGGAACCCCAAGGAACGGCCGGTTTCGTGGGAGGCATGCCGGTCATCCCCTATGCGGTTGGCCAGAACACATTCGGGTATTGGACCGGAACCCGGCATGACTTTTCCTCGGTGTATCACGCCGCTCTTAGTGTGACGGATACCACGCCGCTGTGGGGTCTGGGTGTCAAGGGCATGATCCCGTATCGGGACGGCGCGTTTCAAACGGACAAGCTGGTGCCATGGCCCCGCCGGCAAGACACCACACCGGTGATCTTAACCGGCGGCGGTTCGTGGATTGCGATCTTAGACGGGTTTAGCCAAGGGCAGTGGTTCAATGTGGAGACGGGCCAATTTGGACCGCCGTTTCAAATAAACACGCCATGGTGGGCCGTCGTGCGGGCGGCCTCTTTGGGGTCATAAACACGGGGGTGGTGGAATGCGTCGTAACCACCGACCAAGTACCCGACCCGCGGGAACCCCATCTCCATGGTGTCCCGTGCAGCCAAAATGGCGCGGTCGTCACGGCCTGCCAAGAAGATGACGGGACGTTTGGGATCGAGGTCTCGGGCACCCTCTGGCCACGCTGAGAAGGCCAGGGAACGGGTGACTTGCGGGAACGGAAAGCGTTCCTGCTCAAAGGGCTCCCGGAGGTCGACGATCTCAGCATTGGGGTTGTCGTGCAGGTAGTTCAGGAAGCGGTCCGGAAACACCAGTTCTCCGATTTGGACAGGAAGCCCGCGTCCTTCCCAGGTACGCGGCAAGCTCGCAAAGATCCCGATGACATCGACTCCCACGGCATCAATCTCCTGAGCAGCTACCTGACCCGCGACGGGAGAAGCTGCCACCACAATGACGCGCTCCCCGCGTTCCAAGCGATCCCCGGAAAGCATTTGGAATCCAAACCGGGGTGCTGCTAGAGAGATGGCGCCTTGCAGGTGCAGATACACAAACTCTTGGGGCGTGCGAATGTCCACGAGCCTGGCGCCTCGCGATGTCTGGCGCTTGACGTCTTCGTATGAAAGGACGACGATGCTTAAATCCGGCATGAAGCTTCCCCTTTCCTATTACCTCCATCCTACGGTGATCGGCCCCATGCGGGCAAGCTATTAAGGGCTCTTGGCACCGACTGCTCAGGACTGAAATGGTGCAGTCCGGGAAGTGGAACATCCGGCTTTCCGGAAAAATCCCGCAGTACCAGAGGCCGCCCGAGCTGCTCTGCCAACTGGCTAAGGCGCCAGACGTCTTGAGGAGAGATACCGGCGGGCTGAAACCTGGGGTCTGAGGCGATAAGCCATGTCAAGGCGTTCCATCCGAAACTTTGCTGATCCAGCCAGATCGTATCGATGACCGTATCTAAGAGTGTCCTTAGGCTTGTCTCGGCCTGATGCAGGTTCAGGTCGTGAGGCCGTATCGCGACAAGCCGGACTAGTGGTCCGGTTTGCAAGGCGTGGTTCAACACGTCGAGGGCCGGATCCGCCAACCCTGTGGGCACCGAAATTTCAGCGGTGATGCCGATGGGTTTGGACCGTTTAGGGACTTTGGTCAGGCCGCGACAGTACCACTGCCCGCCACTGGTTGCCTGGATGGTCTCCTGAGACGGCCAAGGACCGGGGCTTTGGGAGATGATATGACCACGCCCTCGAAAGGACGAGAGGAATCGATGGGCCAGCCACGGACCGAAGGAAACATCCACGTTGGAAATGTCCAAGGTTGGGAGCCAGCACAGCGGTGTACTCACGGCAGCACCTCCCATATAGGTACTAGAACCCGCTCCGCGCCCGCAGACCCGAAGATGGCGTCGGTGTCCTCGGGTTCCTCAGCCCAATCCACGTAGACGGGGACCTCCGGCAGGTGCTGGCGCAGTTGGTTTACGGATGAAGCGGTGACCACCACGTTGGCATTGCCCAGAGCGCCCAGATGGGTTCCGTCACTCACCAGAGGCTTGACGTCGAGGTGGTGTGGTTTGACATCCTGAAGGACCTTGATGGAATCCGGCGACAATGAAAGTCCGGTTGGCGGAACCAGAATGCTCGCTGCAAACCGTAAGTCCGCTGCTCGAGCGGCGTCGGCCACCGTCAGCCACTCGGACTGGGTCAGGCGATAGGGGGCCCATTCCAGTGGAAGTCCGGACAGCCATAACTCCGCCCCGCCAGATCCCAGGAAATCTGCCCCAGCCCACTTTAAGAGACGCACCAGTTCACGGACTGGGCGCCGCTCTTGGGTGTGGAAGTACCAGACTTCCACGGGGGAAAAGGCCATCAAAGGAGCCTGACTCAATTCTTTAATACGTCGAATCAGGTGCAGCCAATAGTCAAACGGCTCCTTGATGGACAGTCCGCCCCGCAGTTTCAGAAAGGCGGCGGCATCCCATGCGATGTCATCGGCTTGCAGTCGGTCTACACTCAGCCCCGGAGGCGCATCGGGCAGCGACATTCGCGGACTGGAGATGGCCAGCCGGCAAAAGGCACAGCCTGCCCAACACATCCGGCTGGTGGACAGACGGCCTACGGGTGTCAGGAGAGCCCGCTGCTCCGGCTCAAGGGAAAAGGAAACGGCCATGAGTCCTCCTCAACTAGATCTTGGTTTGTAGGTGACCATTCGACACCGTGTTCGGGGTCTCCTCCACAGATCGGTTTCATGAGTGTCTCGTGCCAGGCATAGCATGAAACAGGTTGGGACAGGAGGTTCGGAATGAGCGGCAAGGGACGGACGATACAGCGGTTTACGGAGATGTTGGAAATCCCGCCGGAAATTTTGGTCAATGTCCCTCGGGTCGAGGTTGTGGGTCACCTGCAATTTCGCGTAGAAAACCATCGCGGGATTGAGCAATATGAACCGCATCGGGTCGTGCTGAAAATTCCCGATGGGCGGCTGGTGGTGACGGGACGCAACCTGGTGATTGGTTGGATCGACCGCAACGAGCTCTTGGTTACAGGTCAGGTCCGATCCCTGGTTTTTAAGGCAGGACAGCCATGAGTGGGGTATTGGTCCGAGTCTTTGGCGGATGGCGCATGGTCCGCATCCGTGGGCGCAAGGCGGAACGATTGTTGAGTCTCTTGGCTGAGCGCGGTTTCCGCATTTGGCGGGTTGTCCGGCGACGGGACGAGCTTCACTGTCTGGTGACCGAGGAAGGATACGAGGTCCTGGCATCCTTGGCCGAGGAACTCGGGAGCGTGGACGTGGCGTCCCTGCGTCAGGGCGGTCTTCCTTTCCGCTGGCAGCAAGTGCGCCGGCGTCCTTTCCTGTTGGCTGGATTGGTCAGTGCGTGGGCACTGGTGTTATACGTCACATCGCACATCTGGGCCATCGAAGTGATTGTGCCCAATCTTTCACCCCCTGCGCGGCAGCAACTGGTTCGGGCCGCGGAGGTGGCGGGGCTCCGGATCGGCTCCCCCAGGTCGCACCTTGATATTGCCAACATACGGCGCACGATGTTGGCTGAGCTGCCAGAGTACTCGTGGATCGGGCTTCATACTCACGGGGTGGTCGCGGTCATCGATGCCATCCGTCTGGTCAACCGCCCCCCCGACCACTTGCCCCCGCGCCTCATCGCGACTGTGAGCGGCAAAGTGACCCGCGTCTATGTCTATATCGGCGCCGCAGAGGTGAGCCGCGGCGAGGCGGTGAAAAAAGGGCAGACGCTCATATCGGGGGTGGTCAGCGGGGAGCTCCCGGGCGGAGGAGACAAGCCTCGCGAGGAAAGTGTGGTGACCCCGGCCGAGGGACAGGTCATGGCTGACGTCACATACACAGAAAAGCTTTTTCAGCCCTTTAAAGAGGAGCGCCAGATGGAGATCGGCAACGTCTATGTGCGGCGCTTCCTGGAATGGAACCGCAGTCAGGTGATGGAGATTCCGAATCCCTTGCCCATGTCGTTCACACACTATCGGGCAACAAAAATCGTCACGCCGGTGCGTTTTGCAGGGATAACGCTGCCGGTTCGTTTTATCGAGATGGTATATAATGAAACTGCGATCAGGACCGTGTCGCTGAGTCCCAAAGCCGCCGTGCAGTTGGGACGGGAGCGGGTGCTGAAGGCATTGGCCCGCCGAGTGCCACCCGGTGGTCAGCGGGTCAGCCAATCGATTATCGCGAGTCCCCAACGCCGTGGAGTCTGGCTTACGGCAACATGGGTGATTAACCGCAACATCGCGGCGCCGCCGTCAAGGCCGGGCGCCAAACCGCAGTCATGAAGGGGGACACTGGTTGCCACAAAGCCAATGGGTGATCCAGGACAACCAAGCCGCGACGCTGTTGATGGGGCGCGGCGATGAGCATCTGAAGGCCCTGGAACGAGCGTTGCATGTGAAGTTGACGGCGCGCGGGAACGTGATTGCGATTCAAGGTGCGGGCGAGGCACAAGAACGTGCCCAGCGGGTTTTGGATTTGCTGGCGGAATGGGTGTATGCCGGGCAGCCGTTGGGTGCCAATGTTTTGGAATCTGCCGTGCTGGCTGTCGCTGAGGGCGCAGAAAAACAATTTTTGCATTTGTTGACGGAAAACATTTACACCACCACATCCGGGCGGGTTGTTCGCCCCAGAACCTTGGGACAGCAGATCTATGTGGACGCCGTTCGCGAAAACACGCTGGTGTTTGGTGTGGGTCCGGCCGGAACCGGGAAAACTTATCTCGCGATGGCGATGGCGGTGTTTGCGTTAAAGGCGCATGAGGTGGAACGCATCGTGCTCACGCGGCCGGCCGTGGAAGCGGGAGAAAAGCTTGGTTTTCTGCCCGGCGCCTTGGAAGACAAAGTGGACCCTTACCTGCGTCCCTTGTATGACGCCTTATATGATCTCTTGGGATCCGAGGCCGTAGAGAAGTACCGTGAGCGCGGAAACATTGAAGTGGCGCCCTTAGCATACATGCGGGGACGGACCTTGAGCCGGAGTTTTATCATCTTGGACGAGGCTCAGAACTCCACTTATGAGCAGATGAAGATGGCGCTGACCCGTCTTGGCGAAGGATCCAAAATGGTGGTCACCGGCGATGAAACTCAGGTTGACTTGGGTAAAGGGCAGCGGTCGGGGCTCCGGGTGGCCTCCAGGATTCTCGATGGGGTGGATGGCATCGGGGTGGTGCGGTTGACGGAAAAGGATGTCGTGCGTCATCCTTTGGTGGCAAAGATTATTCAAGCTTATCAACGGTTCGAGGAGGGGCAAGGGGACACCGACTATGAAGAAAACTCCCAGTGAGGGGAGCTGGTCGCTCCGCATAGGAGAACGCTATCCATGGCTCAGTGAGGGGCTGGCACCGCAGCTTGGCATTGCGGCGCTGGTCTGGTTGCTCATTGTAACCATCTTTGCTGTGACCTTGTTCGCTCATCGGGTTGACGTGTCGGCTACAGATTTGGCCCCTCGAACCATTGTGGCCCCCTACGGCGTGGTGGATTGGTCCGCGACCGCTAAAGCACGTCAAGACGCCATGCAGAGCGTCCCAAAGTTTTATACGACCAACCCCAAAATTTTGAATCAGCAAAAACAAAAGGCGACGAACGACTACGCGTATATCTCCGCCCTGTCGGAAGACACCGCGGCGCCCCTCAGCGAACGGGAGGCGGCCTTGGCGTCCGCCATTCCCATCGGCCTGCCGAAGTCGGTCTGGGGCACAGTGCTGGCGCTGACCCCGACGGAGTTGGCGCAGTTGCAGCAAGACACCCTGGTCACGCTGTCGTCGGCGATGGGGAGCGGCGGCGTTCGCGACAGTGCCGTCGGGGTCCAGGAAGCCAAGACCTTTGTGGCCGGACTCACCCAGCAGGAATCCACGGATCCGTCCCTGCGGCTGTTCCTTACGACCTATACGCAGTCCTTGATTGTCCCCAATACATTCTTAAACAAGCAGGAGATCCGGACCCGCCGGCAGCAGGCTGCCAATCAGGTGCCGCCGGTGAAAATTCTTAAGGGCGAAGTGGTGGTCCAGGCCGGCCAGGTCGTGACACCGGGCGACATCACGGTGCTGAAGCAGCTGGGACTCTTGGACCAGGGGTTTGCCGTGGGACCCATCCTGGGGTCGATGATTTTCGTGACCGCGGTGGTGGCATTGGTGGGGGCTTATTTTTGGTACCTGCGCCGCAAGCTTCTCGGGTCGTGGCGCGTAGCCGCCATGGCCGGATTGATTATGGTGCTGGGCGTGGCCGCTGCAGACACCTTGAGCGGCGTACCCGGCCTCAGTTACCTGGTGGTGCCGACGGCGGCCATTATGGTGACCGCCTTGGTTGACTCGGGACTGGGACTGGTGATAGCCGGGATTTTGGCGCTTGCCATCTCTGTGCTCACGGGTGCCGATCTCAATGTGGCGCTGGTGTCGTTCTTTGGAGGGATCGCCGGGGTGTTCGGCACCAGCCGGCTGTCCCAACGATACGATATCCTGCGCGCTGGGATTTTGGTAGGGATTGTCAACTTGCTGGCCCTCTTGGGATTGGATGTCATGGAGGGAGCCGGACTCCTGCAAACCCAGGTTTGGCAATATCTCATCTGGGCCATGGTGGACGGCATTTTTGCGTCCATTCTGGCGATGGGGTCCATTCCCCTGTTGGAAGGCCCCTTCGGCGTCATTACCGCCATGAAACTGATCGAGCTCTCCAACCCCAATCAGCCGCTTCTGCGCAAGCTGTTGGTGGAAGCGCCGGGGACCTACCATCACAGCATTATGGTGGGAAACTTGGCTGAAGCCGGGACCGAGGCGGTGGGCGGCAATTCCTTGCTGGCTCGGGTGGGAGCGTACTATCATGACATCGGCAAGTCCAAGCGTCCGTACTTCTTTGTCGACAATCAATTCGGGGCTGAGAATCCGCACGACCGTCTGGCGCCTACGCTGTCCAGCATCATCATCTCCTCCCACGTCCGGGACGGGATTGAGTTGGCGCGTGAATATCGGGTGCCGGAGCCGATCGTCAACTTTATCCGCGAGCACCATGGCACCACGCTGATTCGATTCTTCTACCAAAAGGCCTTGGATCAGGATAATGGCGACGGAGTGGAAGAAGCGGATTTTCGGTATGATGGTCCGCGGCCGCAGTCTAAGGAAACTGCCATCGTGATGCTGGCGGATGCCAGCGAAGCGACCGTCCGCACGCTGAAGAACCCCACGCCGCAGGCCATTGAACAAGTGGTGCGGCGGCTAATCAAGGAGCGGCTTGAAGATGGCCAGCTGGATGAATCGAACTTGACCCTCAAGGAACTGGATATTATTGCCCGGACCTTCACCCGGGTCCTGACGGGCGTGTTTCACCAGCGAATCGAATATCCGGACCGGGTGCTCAAGGAAATGGAAAGGAGTCGTGGCAATGGAAATCGCGGTGGAAAGCCACCCCGATTGGTGCGCCGAATGGGAGGAGACAGCCCTCGCGGCGGCCCGCGCCGCTCTCACTAACCTTGGGGGGATGGAGGACGCGGAGCTTTCCCTCTTCTTGACCGACGACGAGACAGTCCATGAACTCAACCGCACCTACCGGGGCGTGGACAGAACCACGGATGTTTTGTCCTTCAGCCAGCGCGAGGGCGAGAACCCCGATCTTTGGGACAACCTATTGGGAGATGTGATTATCTCGGTCGACCAGGCACAGCGGCAGGCTGCTGAATACGGCCACAGTATGGCTCGCGAGGTGGGCTTTCTAACCGTTCACGGGGTCCTGCATCTCTTGGGGTGGGATCATGAAGAGTCCGAGGATGAGCGGCGCATGATGGGGAAGACCGAGGATATCCTGGCCGCCATTGGGTTAACGCGTGAGGCCTGACCGCGCCCGGGGATTTTGGGCCTCGTTTGGCTATGCTGGCCAAGGCGTCTGGCAGACTCTGCGGCAGCAGCGCAACATGCGCGTGCATGTCTCATTCGGCATGGCTGTTGCGGCTTTGGGCTGGATTCTGGGCCTCAGTCCGACCCGTTGGGCTGTGGTGGTGTTGGCCATGGTGCCGGTGATGGGGCTGGAGCTCATGAACACGGCGGTGGAAGCGGTCGTGGACATCACGAGTCCGCACTATCATCCGCTTGCCAAGGTGGCCAAGGATGCCGCGGCCGGATCCGTGTTGCTGGCGTCGGCCGGGGCTGTTGTTGTGGGCCTGTGGATGTTCCTCCCGGGACTGGGACATTTTGGGACACGTTTTATGGTACGATGGCATGAGGATGCTGCCCTGGTCGTGATGGTCGGGGTGGCCATGGCGGCGGCCTATGCGATCCTGTGGACGTGGGTGCCGGCGCGCAAGAGAGGCGAAGGAGGCCAGAACCGGTTCGGTGAGCAATAAATGGATTCCCATTGTGGCTCTCATAGTGGTAGTGGCCTTTTCAGCACTCTATTCCATGGCGGAGACCGCCATGATGTCTTTGTCCCGGGGCAAAATTCGAAACCTCGCCGATAATCCTCAGTTTGACCGTCTGTCGCGTCTCTTGCACGATCCCAACCGTATGCTGGGAACGGTGCTGGTCGGCAACAACTTGGCCAACATTCTCGCCTCGACGTTAGCCACGGCGGTTTTTTTAAGCTATCTGGGCGGTTCTGGCGTGCTGGTTTCAACCGTGGTTATGACGGTGTTCATTTTACTGGCCGCTGAGATTACCCCAAAGACTTTTGCCTCGCACAATGCTGAGCGCGTAGCTCTGCGCTTAGCACCCTTTTTAACTGTGTCCGCTGTGATTTTCCAGCCCGTGGTGCGGGCCTTGACCTGGGTTGGTGTCGGCATCATTCGGATTCTCGGCGGTAAGGCGGAGGGCGGCCGCCTCATGACCGAAGAGGAGCTCCGCACTTTGGTGGAAGTGGGCGAGGAGCAAGGCCTCTTAGAGGCCAATGAGCGGGACATGATACAAGGTGTGTTTGACTTCGGGGACACCGTGGTGCGCGAGGTGATGGTGCCGCGTATCGATGTGCAAGCCTTGCCGGAGACAGCCACGCTGGCTGAATTGTGGGATGCCTTGGTGGAGTGGGGGCACTCCCGAGTGCCCATTTATCGAAATACCATCGACGACATCACGGGGGTTATCTATGCCCGAGACGTCTTGGCCTACGGCCGGGAAAAGCCCCTCGATACCCCGGTGCAGGATTTGGCCCGACCGGTGCAATTTGTTCCTGAGACCAAAAAGATTGACAGTTTGTTTGCCGATTTCCGCCGCCAGCGAACCCAAATCGCCATTGTTATGGATGAGTATGGCGGGACAGCCGGCATTGTCACCGTTGAGGATTTGCTGGAGGAGATCGTGGGCGAGATCCAGGACGAGTATGACGAGGCGGAGGAAGAGCCGCTGACGGAACTCGCCCCCGGCGTCGTGGAAGTCGCTGGCTTGTTTGCATTGGACGAGCTGAACGAACGGTTTGACTTGGATCTGCCGCACGAAGACTTCGACACGGTGGGCGGATTAGTCTTGCATCTTCTAGGTCGGGTTCCCATCGAGGGAGAAGTCGTGCACCTGGACAACGTGGAAATTACGGTGGCCCAGGTGGTGGGGCGGCGTGTGGCCCGTGCGGTGGTGCGGATTTATGAGCCTCCCGAGGAGTCAAGTTAGATACGGGCATGAACGGACAGTCTAGACGGAGGGACTCCATGGACGAACAATTGTTGCACGAGGCAAAAAAGGCCCAACAGCGGGCATATGCGCCCTACTCAAACTTCAAGGTCGGTGCCGCCCTGTTGGCGGAGGACGGAACGATTATCACTGGCGGCAACGTGGAGAACGCCTCATACCCCATGGGTTGCTGTGCTGAACGGACGGCGGTGTATGCTGCCGCGTCCGCCGGCCACCGGCGGTTTCAGCGCATTGCCATCGTGGGGCCGGGCCCCGACCTGATTAGCCCGTGCGGGGGATGCCGCCAGGTTTTGGCGGAATTCGGGGATATTGAAGTTGTGATGGCCGAAGCGTCGGGCCGCATCCCGGCGCGGGTCATGATGCTGAGCGAACTGTTGCCGGCCCGGTTTACCAAGGAGGATTTGGATGGCGTATAAGTCGGGATTTGTGGCGCTGGTGGGCCGCCCCAATGTGGGTAAGTCCACGCTGCTCAATGCGCTCCTAGGGCGCAAGGTGGCCATAGCCACGAAGAAACCTCAGACCACCCGCAACCGCATTGTGGGGATTTTGCATCGTCCCGAGGCTCAAATTGTGCTGGTCGATACACCGGGCATCCACCGAGCCGAGCACAAGCTGGGAGAACGCATGAACAAAACAGCCCGCTTGAGCGCCAAGGACGCTGACCTCATCTGGCATCTTGTGGACATCAGCCGCGCCCCTAATCAGGAGGATCGCTGGGTGGCGAAATTTTGCCGCGAGAGCGGCATACCGACCTGGCTCATCATGAACAAGGCGGATTTAGTGGAGCATGTCAAGGAGCGATGGGATCCCTATCGCGAGCTTATGCCCTACCAGAACCAGTTTGTGGTGTCGGCGTCCCGCGAGACGGGACTGGAGGCGTTGGTGTCCCAGGCTTGGGAGGTTATGCCCGAAGGGATGCCGTATTATCCGGAAGACATGGTGACCGATCAAAGTGAAGATTTTTATGTGGCCGAGGTGGTGCGCGAGCAGGTGTTGGAATTGACCCGGGAAGAGATTCCGTATTCGATCGCCGTGGTGGTGGATGAACGGATTCCCAGGCGGCCGGACTTGACCTATGTGCGTGCGACTATCTACGTCGAGCGGGAAGGGCAAAAAGGCATTCTCATTGGAGACAGTGGCAAGATGCTGAAGGATATTGGCCGCCGGGCCCGCACCGAACTGCAGGAATATTTCGGCCACCAAGTGTTTTTGGATTTATGGGTCAAGACTCGCGAGCGTTGGCGCGATCAGGATGCGTGGCTTAGGCGTTTGGGCTATGCGGACCCGGAGCGGTAACCGTGGCCATCTATCATGACCAGATGGTGGTCTTGAAATCCCGCGCCTATCGCGACCACGATGCGATTTTGACCTTGTTTGGGCGCACCAACGGCAAGGTGGCGGCCATCGCCAAGGGTGTGCGCCGCCCCAAGAGCAAGCTGGCGGGGCAGGCGGGCCCCCTGACATTTAGTGTGGTGACTCTCTATCATGGCCGTTCCAGCTTGGACACGGTGACGGAGGCGGACTTGCAGCGGGGCTTTCCCCGCGTCGCGGAGGACTTGGAGCGGTTAGGCTGGGCTATGGTGCTGGCTGACGTCGTGGACCAGTTGTGGCCCGAACGGGAGGCGTCGGAGGAAAGTTTCGTCGTCCTGCTCTCAGCCTTGGACGCCTTAAACGAGGGGCGTTCGGCGGCCAGCGTGGGACTCGCGGCAGGGTTTCGATTTCTCCGCATAGCCGGTTTCTCCCCCGACTGGGACGCCTGCGGAGGCTGTCAGAAACCGCCTCTGAAGGGGCCTGTCACGGTCGACCTCGAGAACGGCATCGTGTATTGTGCCGATTGCCGCGCAGGCACATCGTCCGTCTGCGAACGCATTAGCCTTGGCAGTCTGCGTAGTTTACAATATTGGCTGAAAGACCATCCCAACAAATATGGACAAGCCGAAGTCAAAGGCAGCATGAAAGAGGAGCTGAAGCGCCTCTTTTTCCGATATGTGATCCATGAAACGGCCCGGCCGCTGAAATCCTATGAATTTCTGGCCAACGTCGACCGGCTGTCCTCCGGTCCAGAAGGTGGCGAGAAGATTGACCATTGAAGAAGTCATTCTGACGTTGAAGCAGTATTGGCGTGCGCAGGGTGTCATGCTGGCGGAGCCCTATGATTTGGAGATGGGGGCCGGCACCATGAACCCGCTCACGTTTTTCCGGTCGCTGGGTCCTGAGCCTTGGCGGGTCGGCTATGTTCAGCCCAGCCGGCGCCCGGTCGACGGCCGCTATGGCGAAAATCCCAATCGTTTGTACCAGCATCACCAATTTCAAGTCATTCTTAAGCCGGCTCCCGACGACGTCATTGAGCTCTACCTCAAGAGCTTGGAAAGTCTGGGACTGGATCGCCGTCAACATGACGTACGGTTTGTGGAGGACAACTGGGAAGCCCCCACCATCGGTGCCGCAGGATTGGGATGGGAAGTGTGGCTGGATGGCATGGAGATTAGCCAGTTCACCTACTTCCAGCAAATGGCGGGGCAAGAATGTCGTCCGGTGGCGGTGGAGCTGACCTATGGCATTGAGCGTCTGACCAGTTATTTGGCCGGAGTGGACGATGTCTGGTCGCTGGAGTGGTCACCCGGGGTCAGCTACCGCGATCTTTTCGGACGTGTGGAATGGGAACAGGCTGCGTACAGCTTTGAAATGGCCGATCCCGAGCTTTTAGTGCGGTTGTTTGATACCTACGAGGCGGAATCACGCCGTTTGGTGGACTTGGGGCTGGAACGCCCCGGGTACGAATATTTGGTCAAGGCATCGCATATTTTCAATACCTTGGATGCGCGTGGGGCGATTGCGGTGGTGCAGCGGCAAGCCTATATCGGCCGTCTCCGTCATCTCGCCCGACGCGTCGCGGAAGTGTACTTAGAGAGGACGACGGCCCGTGTCTAGCCCAGAACGCAAAACCTTTGTTGTCGAAGTCGGGGTCGAGGAAATCCCCAGCCAGTACTTGCCGGACATGGGCCGCGACTTTGGTGAGCGGATGGCGACGGGCCTGCGAGAGGCGCGTCTCGGGTTTGAAGACCCGCGCACGTTTTACACCCCTCGGCGCCTGATCTGGACCGCTCAGCTGGCGCCGCGACAGGCGGCCGAAACCGAAATGGTGCGGGGGCCGGCGGTTTCGGTGGCCTTTAAGGAGGGTCTGCCGACTCCAGCCTTGGACGGCTTCCTGAAGCGCGTCGGGTTGCCAATCGATGCGCTTCAGCGCCAAGAGATTTCCGGCAAGGAGTATCTGCTGGCGCCGGTCAACAAGCCGACGCTTTCAGCCCAGGAGACGATTCCGGAGGTTTTAGCTCAGGTGCTGTCGGGATTGCCGCAGCCGCGCAGCATGCGCTGGCGGGCCGATGACGTGCGGTTCGTACGCCCGGTGCGTTGGCTGACGCTGCTCTTGGATGATCAGGTGCTGACCGGGGAGGCTTTGGGCGTAACGTCCGGATCATTGACGTATGGGAACCGTACGGACCACCCCGACGCCCTTAGGGTTCACTCGGTGGATCAGTATTGGCAGGCCCTCAAAGAGGGCGCGGTGATGTGGGACCCTGTAGAGCGGCAAGAGACCATTCTCCTGCAGGGCCGCAAGCTGGCCCAAGATTCGGACGGCGAGGTGGACTTTGATCCCGGCCTTCTCGAAGAAGTGACCAATCTGGTGGAGTGGCCGACCGCGTTCGTGGGGCGATTCGACCCCGAGTTTCTCGAGGTGCCGGAACCCATCCTGATCACCTCCATGCGGGTGCACCAGCGTTATTTCCCCGTCCGTGGAGCCGACGGCCGCCTTCTGCCTCTCTTCATTGCAGTCCGCAACGGCATGGGTGACCGGTTGGACTTGGTCCGCCGTGGCAATGAGAAGGTTCTGAGGGCGCGTTTGTCGGATGCCCGTTATTTCTACGACTTGGACCGCCGCGAGCCTCTGGCCGCGCGCCGGGAGAAACTGGCCGAGGTGACCGTGCACGCGAAGCTTGGCACGTATGCCGATAAAGTCGAACGCGTCACCCGGCTGTTTCAGAGAACGCGCGATTGGTGGCCTCTAGACGCAGAGGGGGTCCGCGATTTCGAAGCGAGTGCGGCTCTGTACAAGTGCGACCTCCTGACTCAGGTGGTGGGTGAGTTCCCAGAACTCCAAGGGGAGATGGGGGCCATTTATGCGGGGCTGGACGGGGCTCCTAAGGCCGTGCAGGACGCCATCCGGGATCAGTATCGGCCCGGCTTTCCCGGTGATCGGATGCCTCATGGCGCCTTGGGACAAGTCTTGGGTCTCTTGGATCGGGTGGATACCTTGATGTCTTTCTACCACGCCGGCATCAAGGCCACGGGGTCGGAAGACCCGTTTGGTCTGCGCCGCGCTGCGTTGGGTCTTGGTCGTATTGCCGCGGAAACACCGATTCTTCGCAGGACGGTGCGAGATCTGTTGCAGGAATCCCAAGACATGCTGGGTGCGGATGCTGCGGTGGCCGAGGAAGTCTATGGCTTGGTTAAGAGCCGGATGGCATCGTTTTTGGCGGATGTTTGGCCCGATTCCATCATCGCTGCCACCTTAGCCCGAGACTTCCCTTGGACTGAACTGGGCGAGCGGCTGGCCTTCCTGAAGGGCTTGCCCTTGGATGCTGTCGAAGAGGTTTCGCAAGCGTACAAGCGGGTTCATCGGATTGCCCGCGACGCTGAGGACACGGCCTGCCCGGCCGCCTATCAGGGCGTGGAGCGGACCTTGGCTGAGGAAGCGGAAGCATGTCTCGCGGTGCCAGCAGAAGATTTGAGCGGTTGGTGGCAAGCGGTTATCGCCATGATTCCGGTTGTGGGAGCATTCTTCGAGGAAGTGCTGGTCATGGATCCGGATCCTGACGTGCGGGCGGCCCGATTGGGACTGGTGGTGCGGGTCGGCCGGGCGTTGGGCCGCTGCTACGCTTGGGAGTTGCTGTAGACGAGGAGGGCCCGGATGGCCGAAACGCGGGTATATATTGTCTCGGATTCGTTGGGTGAGACTGCTGAACGGGTGGCGCACGGCGCTGCCATCCAGTTCGACACGGATGTCCGGATTGAGCGGGTGCCGTATGTCGTCAATCAAGAAGGCATCGACCGGGTGTTGAACCGGGCTGTGCGAGGCTCCTCCGTTATTGTCTATACCATGGTGCGGCCGGAGCTGCGGGAGTATTTGGCCAAGACGGCTGACGACCGGGGCATCCCACACGTGGATGTCATGGGGCCGGTGATGGGAGCCCTGCAGCAAGTGCTCCATTCCCCTCCCCGCCTTATTCCGGGGCTGAGTCACCGTCTTGACCAAGAGTACTTCGCACGTGTCGAAGCGGTGGAATTTGCGGTGAAGTATGATGATGGCAAGGATCCGAAAGGGATTCGAGATGCTGATGTGGTACTGTTAGGGGTGTCGCGCACCAGCAAGACCCCGGTTAGCTTGTACTTGGCTAATCACCGCCTGAAAGTTGCCAATGTGCCCTTAGTGCCGGAAGTACCGGTGCCGGGCGAGGTATTTCGGGAAGGACGCCTGAAGGCGGTGGGATTGATGATCGAACCGGAACTGTTGATGTCGATTCGTCGGCAGCGGCTGAAAAGCCTGGGCCTCGGTTCGTCTGCGCAGTATGCCACGATGGAACGCATTATGGTAGAGCTGGATTATGCTTGGGATATTTTCAACCGGCTGAAGTGTCCGGTCGTCGATGTCAGTAATCATGCAGTCGAAGAGACCGCAACGCGGGTATTGGCGTTGCGCAATAAGGAGGCCACGGGTCAATGACGCGCTATGTCTACCAATTCGAAGAAGGTGACGGGCAAGATCGCAAGCGGCTCGGGGGGAAGGGTGCCGGTCTAGCGGAGATGAGCCGCATCGGACTTCCAGTTCCACCCGGGTTCACCATCACCACGGAGGCGTGCAACGCGTATCAGGCATCGGAACGGGTTCCCGATGGAATGATGGATGAGGTGTGGGACCATCTCGCCAACTTGGAAGAAAAATTGGGCCGTAAACTAGGCAGTGTGGAGCGTCCGCTCTTGGTTTCGGTCCGTTCAGGAGCCCCGATCTCCATGCCGGGGATGATGGACACGGTATTAAATTTGGGGCTCAATCCCGATACCACGGAAGGCATGGCCAATCTTACCGGCAACCGTCGCTTTGCCCTGGACAGCTATCGGCGGTTCATTCAAATGTTCGCCAACGTGGTTATGCACATGGAACATGCACAGTTTGAACATATATTGGAGGCCGTAAAGCATCAGGCTGGGGTGCGGCTGGATACCGAGCTTAAAGAAGCCGACTTGGAAGTCGTGATCCGCCGTTACAAGGACATGGTGCAAAAAGAGACCGAACGCGCGTTCCCGGACGATCCCAAAGAGCAGCTGCAGATGGCCATCCTGGCCGTGTTTGATTCGTGGCGGAATCCGCGCGCGATTGTCTATCGCCGCCTCAACAAGATTCCGGAAGACCTGGGGACGGCGGTCAACGTGCAGTCGATGGTGTTCGGCAACATGGGCGACACGTCGGCGACTGGCGTGCTCTTTACCCGCAATCCCAACACCGGAGAGCCCGGCATGTACGGCGAGTACTTGACCAACGCTCAGGGCGAGGATGTGGTCGCGGGCATCCGCACTCCCAAAGAAATTGGGCAAATGGCGGCTGAGATGCCCAAGACCTATCAAGAGCTGGTCGATGTGTGTGCGCTCTTGGAGCGACACTACCGCGACATGCAGGACATCGAGTTTACTGTTCAAGAGGAGAAGCTCTACCTGTTGCAGACCCGGAGCGGCAAGCGCACCGCACGGGCTGCGGTAAAGATTGCCGTGGATTTGGCTGAGTCGGGCGTGATTACCCGGGATGAGGCGTTGCTTCGACAGGATCCCGACCAGGTTCAACGCCTCTTGTACCGGCAAATCGACCCCCATGCGGCGGTGGAACTGTTGGCCCAGGGGTTGCCTGCTTCACCGGGGGCTGCATCCGGCAAAGTGGTGTTCACGGCTGACGAGGCGGAGGCACGCGGACATGCGGGCGAGGCGGTCATTTTGGTCCGTCCTGAAACAACGCCCGACGACATCCATGGCATCGTGGCAGCGCAGGGCGTCCTGACCAGCCGCGGGGGCATGACTTCCCATGCCGCCATCGTAGCCCGTGGCATGGGCAAACCCGCCGTGACCGGCTGTGAGGCCGTCAGGATCTCTTTGGCCGACGAAACCTTTACGGTGGATGGCCAGGTCATCGCCAAAGATACCGTCATCACCATCGACGGCGGCAGCGGCCGCGTCATGATGGGGCAGGTCGCCACGGTGGAGCCGGAACTGTCCGACGAGTTTACGCAGCTTTTGGCATGGGCGGACGAGAAGCGCCACCTGAAAGTTCACGCCAATGCCGACACGCCGGAAGACGCCGCCAAGGCCCGAGAATTTGGCGCCGTGGGCGTAGGCCTGTGCCGCACCGAGCACATGTTTATGGGTCAAGACCGCTTGCCGGTGGTGCAGGCCATGATTCTCGCCGAAACCTTGGAAGAGCGCCAAGAAGCCTTGAAGCAGCTCTTGCCGATGCAAGAGAGCGACTTTTATGGCATCCTCCTGGCCATGGACGGCTATCCGGTCACGATTCGTCTCTTGGATCCGCCGCTGCACGAGTTCTTGCCGGACATTCCGGAAACCGAAAAAGCGATCGAGGCGGCCAAAAAAGCGGGTCAAACTGACGAGGTGGCCCACCTCGAAGCGGTCTTGCGCCGCGCGCGCAGTCTCTTCGAATTTAATCCCATGCTTGGATTCCGCGGCGTTCGACTGGGCATCGTTTATCCCGAGATCTATGCCATGCAGGCCCGCGCCATTTTCCAAGCCCAAGCTCGTCTGTTAAAGGAAGGGCATCACCCAGACGTCGAGGTCATGATTCCCTTGGTGGGCATACCCGAAGAGCTGTCGCGGATGAAGGACATGGTCCAGGAGATTAACCGTGACGTGGGCAAGGAGCAGTCGGTGCAGCTGCCCTATAAGATTGGCACCATGATTGAGGTGCCACGGGCTGCCTTGGTGGCCGGCAGCATTGCCGAGCACGCCGAGTTCTTCAGCTTTGGCACCAATGACCTGACCCAGACCGCCTTTGGATACAGCCGCGACGACGCCGAATCCAAATTCCTTCCGACCTATTTGGCCGAGAAGATTCTGTCGGAGAATCCCTTTATGGTGCTGGACCGGAAAGGGGTCGGCCGGCTCATTGAAATCGCGGTCGCGGATGGCCGGGCTCAGCGTCCCTCACTCAAAGTGGGAATTTGCGGTGAGCATGGAGGCGACCCGTCGTCGATTGAGTTTTGCCACCTGAATGGCTTGAATTACGTGAGCTGCTCGCCTTTCCGGGTGCCGGTCGCGCGTCTGGCCGCGGCTCAAGCAGCATTGAAACACCGCTCATAGTGGCAGCGGTGGTGTGGATGGGACGCTCCTCGGAGCGTCCTCTTTTTTTGAGGGAGCGGTGGGGAGCGTATCCACAAAGGGATAGGGGCGGCGCCCATCGAATCAAGGGCATTAGGGAGGTGCCGTCGGCCTTTGGGTCGACACTGGCTGACTGGCAGGGCGCCGGGGATCGGGAAGAGCGGTGGCGCGAGCGTCTGATGACGGTGTCGTTCAACGTCGCGGCTCTCAAAGACGGTCGACCTGTTGAAATGGTTAGCGGCGTTCAGGGAGAGTTGGATGTCGAACTGATCTCGCTATGGGTCGCGCCCTTTGCCAGAGGGCAGGGGGTGGGGGATAGACTAGTTGGTGCGGTCATGGCGTGGGCACGCGGCCAGGGCGCCGACCGGGTCGTGCTGAGCGTCAAAACGGATAATGAGCCGGCACGGCGTCTTTACGGTCGTCATGGCTTTGTGGAGGCCGGTCTGAGTCCTGAATCCGATCCGGCCTCCCCAGAGGTTTGGTTTATCAGATTGTTGTAAGCCAGCAGTAGAGGAGATGGGGACGAACTGGGCCACCATGCAGCTTCACCACCAAGCGGGAGTGCGGCGGCGATCATTGAAGAGGCCATCCGATGGGAGAGCCGCGGGGACTGGGATGCCGCCCGTCAATGCTACCTCACGGTTCTTGAGCTGAATCCCGGGCATTATCGCGCACTGCTCAATCTGGGCGACTTGCTCCGCCGTACAGGATTTCGGAGTGCTGCCCGCCTTACCCTTCAGGAAGCCGCCCGCCTATACCCGGGTTTGGTCGAGCCCTGGCTGGCTCTGGGACACTTGGAACGCGAAGGCGAGGCTTGGCAGGCGTCTCGCGCGTCTTACGAAAAAGCTATTGCGCTCGATCAGACATCATGGACCGCCCATCAGGGTCTAGCCTATGTACTGGAGGCGCTGGGGGACGCCGAAGATGCCGCCTGTCACCGCGACCTGGGGTTCGGCGCCCGGCCCCACGTCACCATTCCCTGTCTGGGGACACAAAGCCCGGTCCGGATTTTGCTGCTGGCTTCAACAACAGGAGGCGACACGCCCTGGGCGGGACTTTTGAACCGTCAGCAATATCAGGTGGAGGTTGTGGCATCGGAATATTGGGATACGACTGCTCCTCTGCCCCGCCATGACATCATCATCAATGCCGTGAGCGACGCCGACGCGGCTTGGTCTGCCATGCAGGCGGCCGAGCGGCTCGTTCGCGTCAGCGGTCGTCCTGTCATCAATTCGCCCCAGGTGTTGCGAGGGACCGGGCGCCAGGCGGTATCGGAGCGCCTCAAAGGCATCGCGGAGGTGGAGACGGCGCGGATTATCCGCTGCTCCAAAAAAGCCTTGCTTAGTCATGGGCGGGAGGTCATCGCCCAAGCCGGATTGCACTTTCCCATACTCGTCCGATCCATTGGACATCATACCGGTCGGCACTTCGAACGGGTGGAAGATGTTCATGGGATTCCGGCAGCGATGGACCGACTGGCGGGTGAGGACTTATGGGTACTGGAATGGCTTCCTAGCCCACACGGGGGGGACATGCCGTACCGAAAATATCGGGTGATGATGATTGGCGGTCGCCTGTATCCCGTCCATGCCGTATGGTCGCATGATTGGAAGGTTCACTACTTTTCCCGCGCAGAAACGGAATTGAGCCAAGAGATCCAGGAACGCTTTCTCCACGACATGGGAGCAGCATTGGGACCGCGTGCGATGTCGGCCTTGGCGGGGATTCAGATGGAACTGGGCTTAGACTATGGCGGGGTTGACTTCGACGTCTTACTGGACGGGCGGGTTCGGGTCTTCGAGGCCAATGCCACTATGGTTGTGCCTCCGGAGAAGGCCATCCTGTCTGCCGTGTCCCAATTAATTGAAAGTCGCATTGGCCAGCGGCGTTGATGGGCACGGCCGCGCCCTAGTCTTGGCGCGGGCATTAGGACGGTGCGCCTTATGGTATAATGATTGAATGGGAAGTGGGGACATGCAAGTCAACCGCAATCTCCGTTGGCTTTATGCGGGCCGCGCTCTTCGCAGTTTTATTACCGCATTTTTAACGGTCATCTTTCCGCTCTACCTTGCCAAATCAGGATATAGTGCCACCCGCATTGGATTGGTGCTCGCGATGTCCGGCGCGGTCACCGTGTTGCTGGTGGCCGCCGTAGGCCTCTTCGCCGACTTTTACGGCCGCCGCCGGGCGATTATCGGGTTGGCTCTACTGTCAACCGTGGGCGGTCTGGTGATGGGGTTAAGCAGCGGGTTTTGGCTGGCCGTTCTGGCTAGCGGACTAGGCGGTGTAGGGCGTGGCGGCGGTGCCGGAAGCGGAGGATCTTGGGGGCCTGTGTTTCCAGCCGAACAGCCCCTGGTGTCTGAATCGGTGGACGCGGACAAAAGAACCTGGGCCTTTGGCCGCATCTCCTTTATCGGAGTACTGGCGGGAGCGGTGGGTTCTGTTGTGGCCGGGGTGCCGGACTGGCTGCACCAGCAGGGATGGACTTGGGTGTCTGGCTATCGCGTCTTGTTCCTGGTGGGAGCGGTGCTGTCCATCGGCATGGCACTCGTGACTCTGCCCATAGCGGAGCGCCCGCGGGACGCTGTGAGAGCCGAGGATGCGCCCCCGCCAATCCCGCTGAAGACTCTCATGGGCCGTTTGGGGCTGACCAACGCGTTAAACGGACTTGGCTTCGGGTTTCTTGGGCCGATGCTGACTTACTGGTTTTACCGCCGTTTTGGCGTGGGCTCCGCCGAAATTGGCCTGCTCTACACACTGATTAACCTGGCGTCCGCATTTCCGTATCTCTGGTCGTCGGTGCTGGCCAAACGACTTGGAGCTGTCAAGACGGTCACCCTGACGCGAGGAGTTGGATTGGCCATGATGTTGACCATGGCATTCATGCCAACGTTTTGGTTAGCGGGACTCTTTTACCTCTTGCGGATGGTGTTCAATTCTCTCGGGATGCCAGCCCGGCAGTCGTTTGTCATGGGAGTTAGTGAGAGCCGGTACCGAAGCCGCATCTCAGCGTTTAGTTCTCTGCCTTCACAAATTACCTCTATGATTACCCCGGCGGTGGGCGGCGCCTTGATGGAGACCATTCTGGACATTCCCATTTATGGGGCGGTGTTTTTCATGACGCTGAACTTGGGCACGTACTGGTGGTCGTTCAGGCAAGTGCCCGAAGAGGGGGGTCAGCGACGCGGATCCTCTTAGGTGAAGTTTTGCAGACCAGCAGGAAATTTAGGATTGATGACGAATTTTGATCGGTACGAACGGGAGTGATTCCCATGGCCTATGAGAGTCGGCAGGAATGGATTGACGCCGTGCGTCAGGCGGTCGACATTGTTGAGGTGGTTGGCCGGCATGTTCCGCTGAAACGAAAAGGCCGTCACTGGTGGGGGCTCTGTCCGTTTCACTCGGAGAAAACGCCGTCGTTCAGTGTCGATTCAGAGCAGCAGTTGTTTTACTGTTTTGGCTGCCATCAGGGAGGGACCGTTTTTACCTTCTTGATGAATGTCGAGGGACGGGAGTTCCGGGATGTGGTGGCAGTTCTGGCCGAAGAGGCGGGGATTCCAGAGCCCGAGGACGCGCAGCGGCCCACGGATCCGCATCAACGGCTAAAAGCCGTTCTCGAGTGGACCCAGGAGTATTTCCGGGACAGTTTTCGCCGTCATGAGAGCCAAATGATGAAGTACTTGACCGACCGGGGCGTGGATCCCGGCCAAGTAGAACGCTTCATGATGGGCTTTGCGCCGGACGGCTGGAGTGGGCTAAAGGACTTGCTGTCGCGGCGCGGAGTGAGCCTAGACGAGATGGTCGAAGCCGGTGTCGTTGTGCGGCGTGAGCAGGGCGGCGGTTATGACCGGTGGCGTGGACGGCTCATGTTCCCTATTTGGAATGCGGAAGGCCGGGTCGTGGCATTCGGAGGCCGCGCTCTCCAACCTGAGCAGGAGCCGAAGTACCTCAACTCCCCGGACACTGTGCTGTTCCATAAAGGACAGTTGTTATACGGCAGCCACATGGCTCGTCCTAGTTGGCGCAAGGGATCGCCGGTGTTAATTGTGGAGGGCTACTTTGATGTCGTCGCGTGTCACCAAGCAGGACTGACGCAAGCAGTGGGTCAGCTGGGGACAGCGCTCACGGACGTTCATGCCCGGTATATGGCGCGCTATGCGGAGGAGGCGGACCTCTTGCTGGATCAGGATGCGGCAGGCATGGAAGCGATGCGGCGAGCGTTCCTAACTCTGGCGGGCCAAGGATTCAAGGTCAATGTGGTGACGTTGCCGGAAGGCATCAAGGACCCCAGTGAACTGGTGCAACGAGAGGGCAGTGACGCGTTAAAACAGGCTGTGGGTCAAAAAATGCCGTATGTTGAGCACGCCATTCAGCATGCCTCTCGTTTCCCGGGACTCATGAATCCGCGCGGGCGTGCGGAAGCGGTAGAGCACCTGAAGCCGTTGATTTTGGCGGTCAAGGACCCGGTTGAGCGGGCCGGCTATGTGGAGATGGTTGGCAGGACGCTCAGAATTCAACCACAAATCCTATCACAAAGTTTTGGGGGTACGCAAGGGGTCCGGCATACAATCCCAAAAATTAGGCATAATATGGAGGTGACAGCGTCTGTCAAGCGGGGCCTGCCTCCTGTCGAGGTGCGGTTGTTGACGACGCTGAAGAATCATCCGGATCAGGTGGAGAGAGTCAAGCAAGCACTGCCCGCGTGGGCGGCAGAAACTGCGGTGGCCGTGGTATTGGATGCCATTGTGCAGGGACGGCCGCTGTCACCCGGCGATTGGCTCCAGGAAGCGGATGGCCCGGCTGTCGAATCATTGTTGGCGGCCATGATGCAGTATCAAGAACCAGATGGAGGGAATGCGGCCATCGACGATTTAGTGTGGGCCTTGGATCGCGAGTATGCCCAACGCCGATATGACGAGATACAGGAGCTGGCGCGGCGCGGCGCAGCCAGTCGGGAATTGATGGAGGAAGCCATGCGGCTCGGAGCGCGCATCGGACTGTACCAGCACCGGAGGGAGGGATAAACATGGCTCAGGGAAAAGGCATCGTGCCGCAGATTGACGAAGTCAAGCAGCTAATCCGGCGGGGACAGGAGCGCGGTAAACTGTCCTACAGTGAAATTGTGGACACCCTGCAGTCGGTGGATCTTCCTCCCGATCAGATTGACAGCATCTACGAGATGTTTGGGGAGCTTGGAATCGAGCTGGTGGGTGAGCAAGTGACCCTGGAGACAGAACATGGGCCGTCGCCGGATGACGTGGAACCGGAGGTTGAGGAACCGGAACGCGAAGTTGTCGTGCCAGACGGGGTGGCCATTGACGACCCGGTTCGCATGTACCTGAAAGAGATTGGCCGCGTTCCTTTGTTGACGGCCGAGGAAGAAGTGGAGCTCGCTAAGCGGATCGAGGCAGGCGACGAAGAAGCAAAGCGGCAGTTGGCGGAGGCCAACCTGCGCTTGGTGGTTTCCATTGCCAAGCGATATGTGGGTCGTGGGATGCTGTTCTTGGATTTGATTCAGGAAGGCAACCTAGGACTCATCAAGGCGGTCGAAAAATTTGACTATCGCAAGGGATACAAGTTCAGCACCTATGCCACCTGGTGGATTCGGCAGGCCATCACCCGTGCCATTGCGGACCAGGCCCGAACCATCCGGATCCCGGTGCACATGGTGGAAACCATCAACAAGCTGATTCGGGTACAACGCCAGTTGTTGCAGGAATACGGACGGGAGCCCCTGCCGGAGGAGATTGCCAAGGAAATGGGCATCACCGTCGAGCGGGTGCGGGAAATTTTGAAGGTCGCACAGGAGCCTGTATCTCTAGAGACCCCGATTGGAGAAGAGGAAGACTCCCACTTGGGAGATTTCATTGAAGACGAGGACGCGCCGGCTCCTGCGGAAGCCGCCGGTTACCAGCTTCTCAAGGAGCAGTTGGAAGAAGTGCTCGACACCTTGACCAACCGCGAGGAGAAAGTGTTGCGTCTGCGGTTCGGTCTCACGGACGGGCGGGCTCGGACCCTGGAAGAGGTGGGTCAGGTGTTTGGGGTAACGCGGGAGCGGATTCGGCAAATCGAAGCCAAGGCGTTGCGCAAGCTCCGTCATCCGACCCGCAGCAAAAAGCTGAAGGACTACCTCGATTAACTCTCGGTTTTCGTCATACAGGGACGCCCTTGCGCGTCCCTTTTTTCGCTGTTTAACAGGCCGCCGGCGCCGTAATATCGCGCGGCTGTCACTCGTCTTTTAACAGGAAAACGATTTTGGCATCGTGGGCACATGGACATACTAGCCCCGATCGGTATAGAGTAGTTCCGCGTACGAGATCTCAACAAAGAGGAGCGTGACCCATCATCTGCGGGATAGCGGGCATTTGGCGGCGGGATCGGACGGTCGCGCAGCAAGAATTAGCGCTGATGCTGGAGGCGTTGCGGCATCGCGGTCCTGATGGCGATGGCTCCTTTATGGAGCGAGGATTGGGCCTAGGCATGCGTCGCCTGGCCATATTGGATGTCGCAAACGGACACCAGCCCTACGTTTCGGAAGACGGGCAGACCGTGGCTGTATACAACGGCGAGGTATACAACTATCCGGAGCTGAAAGAACTGGTGGTGTCGCGTGGTCACGAGCTTCGCAGCGATGCCGACGGCGAGGTGATTGTTCATCTCTACGAAGAATTTGGTGCACCATTTTTGGAACGGGTGACCGGCATGTTCGCCTTGGCTATTTGGGATCGGCGCCGCCAGGAACTGCTGCTGGCCCGCGACCGCATCGGCCAAAAGCCCTTATACGTGCTGGAATCCGATCACACTTTTGCTTTCTCTTCAGAAATCAAGGCGTTCATGGGGCTGGAGCGGTTTCAGCCTGAAATTGATGAGCGCACCATTGCCAGCTACTTGGCGCACCGTTTTGTGCCGGCTCCGCAGACCTTGATCAAGAATGTTACCAAACTTCGTCCTGGAGAAGCGCTGCGGGTTAAACGCGATGGTCGCAAGGAGCGGTGGCTGTACTGGGAGCCGCGCTTAGAGGAGCCCGAGCGGAGCGGTTCCTTGCAAGAATGGACCGAGCAGTTGGACCACTTGTTGCAGGAGGTCGTGGTGAGCCACTTGGCCTCCGACGTGCCCCTGGGCATGTTTTTGTCGGGCGGAGTGGATTCCAGCGTGTTGACAGCCTTGGCGGCGCGTTCCCACCATGGGCCGCTGCATGCTTGGTCGGCCGCGTTTCCGTCCACTTATCCGGGTTATGACGAGTTCGCCTGGGCCAAAAAGGTTGCGGACATGTATGAGACTCCCATCCACCGCGTAGATGTCGATCCCACCATCACCCCGGAACGCGTGCGCGAGTTGGCCTACATATTGGATGAGCCGATGGCTGATCCGACGGTATTGCCATTGGACGGGGTGGCTGAGGCAGCCAGCCGCGCGAACACGGTGATGATATCGGGCGAGGGCGCTGACGAGATTTTCGGAGGCTACGCCGGGTATGGCGAGGTGCAAAGTTTAGCTTGGATCCGTCGCGTGCCCCCGGGGCTAAGGGCCTGGTGGATCCAGCATAATTTCAAGGGCTCCGGTGCCATGCGGCGGGCTGGCGAGCCCATCAGTGAACGGTATCGTGGTGTGGGCTTCACCTTCGATGCGGCGGAACAGGCGCAACTGCTGGTTCCGGAGCTGCGCCATGCGGACCGCACCGCTCCCATCCGCGAGTATTGGGAGACCCATCGCGATCTTTCGGAACTCCAGGCTATGCAAGGCTTTGATGTGCGATGGTTTCTCCCCGATGACGTTCTCTTGAAGGCCGACCGCATCGGTATGCATCACAACATCGAGATTCGGGTGCCCTATTGCGATCACCAGGTGGTGGAGCTGGCTCTGAAAATCCCCCTGGCGTTGCGCCGTGCCCGTCGCTTTGACAAGCGGGTCTTAAGAGGCGTGGCGGAGCGCTATCTCCCTAAGGATGTCGTCTACCGGCCCAAGAGCGGGTTTCCCACGCCGCTTACGGCGCTCTTGGCAGGACCTCTCTATGACATGGCTTACGATACCTTGACCGATTCCCAATTCAAGAGCCTCGGCTGGTTTGAAGCCGAGGCTGTCGAGGGATTGCTGGGACAATTGGCGGGTCGCTCTCCCGTTGCCGCACGCAAGGTGTATGCGCTCCTGATGCTGGAATTATGGCGCCAAGAACTCGTTGTTAGCGGAAGCCAGCGGCTTAATGGCGCCCTTCGCTCACGGACAGCGCTTCTTCAAACGCCCCAGATGTGAGTGCAGGTCCGGAGGCCCCTCCGGATAGCGCCCGGGCCGACACCCCATAAGCAGAGCGCGCTTGCCGGATGATGAGGGCGACGCGCTCTCGGGCGGCCTGGATTCGATAGATGTGATAGTCGCAAAAGTCCGGATCGGACCATTCAAAGGCGTGTTCTGCCTGCGCGAGTTCGCGCAAGGCCTGGTCGAGTGCTTCCCGCCAAGGATTGACGCGGGGGGACGCTGCCATGACATTCTCTCCTTTTGAGCATCCGATTTTAGCGCCAGCCCAACAGTTGCGGCTCGGCGATATTGCATGATATGCACCCAATAGCAAGAATATGACATAATATGGAAAATATTTCTAGAGGTGCCGGCATGTTCCGGAGAATTCGCAACTAATTGTTCCAGTTTTGCCGCGAAGTGCTAGCATAGAGTCAGATAGCGAAAATGAGCGTCGAGGGCCGATGATGGCAATAATTTTGTGGCCGTGGCCCTCCCCGCCCTGACTGTTGGAGGGGTGACTCAAATGGCAACAGCAGTACAAAAGCGCCGTGTTCGCCTGACGACACCATTGGTTCGCATCGACGGCGAGCTTAAGCCGGCGACGTGGGAGCAAGCATTGCGACGTGCCCAGGAATTGTTCCAGCCACTGATTTCGGAATCGAGCGGTGATGCCTTAGCCGTGTTCAGCTGCTCGAAATCAACGAACGAATTAAATTATTTGGCGTCTAAGTTTGCCCGGGCGGTATTCCGTACCAACAACGTGGATTCTTGCAACCGGACCTGACACGCTCCTTCGGTCGCGGGTCTCGCGGCTGTGTTTGGGAGCGGTGCCAGCACCAGTTCCTATGAGGAGTTTGAGAACACCGACCTCATTTTGTTGGTGGGGTCCAATGCGGCGGAAGCGCACCCGATTATCTTCCATCACATGATGAAGGGCGTGCGCAAGGGGGCCACTTTGGTGGTGGTAGACCCGCGCCGCACGCTCACGACCAAGCGTGCCCACGAACATCTGCAAATCGCGGTGGGGAGCGACATCGCCCTGATAAATGCCATGATTCATGTCATTTTGCGGGACGGATTGGAGCACCGGGAGTTCATCAACCGTGCCACCAGCAATTTGGATGGGTTGAAGGCATCGGTTAAGGATTGGACTCCGGAGCGGGCGGAAGCCATTACGGGCATTGAGGCCTCTCGCATTGAGGCGGTTGCCCGGGCGTACGCACAGGCCCCGCGAGCCATGATTGGGTGGACCTTGGGCATCACGGAGCATCACAATGCGGTCGACAATGTCTTTGCCCTTATCAATCTGGCATTGGTGACCGGTCACGTGGGACGGTATGGATCGGGATTGAACCCTCTGCGGGGACAAAACAACGTCCAGGGAGGCGGCGACATGGGGTCGCTGCCCAATCGCTTGCCTGGATTCCAGGACATTACTAATGCGGACGTGCGAGCGTCGTTTGAACGAGTGTGGGGTGTGCCTATCTCCGGAAAGCCTGGGTTGAACCAGTCGGAAATATTTGAGGGAATGGCCAACGGTACCGTACGGGGCCTCTATGTGATTGGCGAAAACCCGGTGGAGTCGGAAGCGAATCAGCACCACGTGCGACAACTATTCCAAGATTTGGAAGTCCTGGTGGTGCAGGACATTTTCCTCACCTCCACGGGAGAACTTGCGGATGTGGTATTCCCGGCCCGGGTCTCGTTTGCGGAGAGCGCCGGAACCTATACCAACAGCGAGCGCCGCGTGCAGTTGGTTCAACCAGCCCGGACAGCCCCGGGGGAAGCCCAAGACGACATCTGGATTATCACGCAGTTGGCCAACGCCATGGGTGCCCAGTGGCCGATGTTGGATGCCGAAGGGGTCTTCGACGAGATGCGCCATCTGGCCCCCAATTTCCGTGGCATGACCTATGCCCGAATCCGCGAGCTGCACGGCTTGCAGTGGCCCTGTCCGGACGAATCACATCCTGGCACCCTGGTTCTGCACAGCCGTCTGTGGGACGACCAGGTTGCCGCCAAAGCGCCATTTCATGCGGTGGATTGGGATCCGCCGGTGGAGACGCCGGATGCCGATTATCCCTTCTTGTTGACGACCGGACGGCGTTTGGCCTTTTTCAACACCGGTGTCCAGTCCAACGTCTATGACCATCCCCACAAGGTCGGTGAGTGGATGGAGATGAACCCGGCTGATGCCGACCGGCTTGGAGTTGACGACGGCGACCTGGTCGAGGTCGGGTCGCGGCGCGGACAGTTAACCGTGGGCATTCGACGCTCGCATGCGGTTAAACCCGGAGTGGTGTTTTTAACTTTCCATTTCCCGGATCATGTGAAGACCAACGTGCTGTCCATCGACGCCACTGACCCGAAGTCGGGAACAGCTGAATTTAAGGCGGCCGCCGTGCGGATCGCCAAAGCGGAGGCAAAGAATGCGGACTGAAACGGAGCAACAGGTGCGGTCCATCTTAGAAGGTATGCCCCGCGAGCGGGCCTCTCTCCTGCCTGCCTTGTGGACAGTGGTGGACCAAATGGGTTGGGTTGACCAGGAGAGGATGGAAGCGGTGGCGGCCGTTTTGAATCTCCCGGTCGCCGACGTTTATGGCGTGGCGTCATTTTACGCCATGCTGCCATCCGACGGCCGCACCCAAGTTCGGGTGTGCGACGATGTGCTGTGCCATCTGGCGGGGAGTGAGCGCCTCCTGGACGCGGTGCGTGCACAAGGCTTGGACGCGGTGGCGTGGCCCTGCTTGGGGCGGTGCGATCAGGCACCGGCGGCGTTGGTCAACGCAAGTCCGGTGGTTCGGGCGACGGCCGAGAAGGTCCAGCGGGCCGCGCAGGGAGGGGAATGAGCATGCGCGAATATCGATTGCTGCCGCCGGAGTCGGTTCGGTCGCATCCGGCCAGCTACGAACGCCTAGTGGAGAGGGGCTTCGAGCGAGCCCTGAACCGTACCCAGTCTTTGAGCCCGAAGACCATCATCCAGGAAGTGAGCGATGCGGGTATATTGGGCCGAGGGGGAGCCGCCTTTCCCACCGGACGCAAGTGGGCCAGTGTGGCCGAGGCGCCCTTTCGTCCCAAGTACGTGGTGATGAATGCGGACGAAAGCGAACCGGGTACCTTTAAGGACCGAGTGTTGTTGATGGATGACCCTCTGGGCGCGCTTACCGGAATGATTATTGCGGCACGGGCGGTGGGAGCCCACAAAGGGTACGTATACATTCGCGGGGAGTATCAGGATGTGGAGGCGCGGGTGGCGGAGGCGCTTCGGATGCTTGAGACGCGCGGATTTCTCGCCGATGGCCTGACCATTGAAATTCGGCGCGGTGCTGGCGCCTACATTGCAGGCGAAGAAACCGCGTTGTTCAATTCCATTGAAGGTCGGCGGCCAGAACCTCGCGTAAAGCCGCCCTTTCCCACCGTGCACGGCTTATTCGGCAAACCCACGCTGATTCAGAACGTGGAGACATTGGCCAATGTCGCGGTGCTATTGAGCGAGAGCGTGCAGTGGTTTCGCGAAAAGGGCACGGACAGGACGCCCGGCACCAAGCTGGTGTGCCTAAGCGGGGCTGTCCAAAACCCAGGGGTTTACGAAGTGGCCTTTGGGGTTCCCTTGAAAGAGATTCTGTTTTCTGAGGAACTGGGCGGCGGTCTGGCATCGGGGCGGGCGCTCCGGGCGGTCCTGTTGGGGGGGGCGGCCGGCACCTTTTTAACGCCGCAAGAGTTGGACGAGGTGCAGTACGACTACCCATCGCTGCGAAGCATCGGAGCCAGCATTGGCTCGGGAGCGGCCATGGTTTTTGACGACACGGTCGCGTTGGAAGACGTGTTGAAGCTCTTGGCGCACTTCTTCGCCGACGAGTCGTGTGGGCAGTGCGTGCCGTGCCGAGTGGGAACGCGGCGGATGATGGAGATTTTGGAGAGCCCCGATGGATTTGATGATGCCGAAAGGCTTCGGGATCTAGGCCGGGCCATGCAGGATGCGTCTATTTGTGGATTGGGCCAGACAGCACCCTTGGCACTATTGTCCTACATGGATCGACCGACTTTATGGAAAAGGAGTGCGGTCTGATGGCGGATATCACACTCACCATTGACGGTGTCCGGGTGACGGTTCCGGAAGGTAGTACCGTCCGGGAGGCCTGCGGGCAGTCGGGGGAGGCCCCGCCGGTTTTGTGCTTTCACGATAACTTGACACCAGCCAACGCTTGTCGCGCTTGTGTCGTGGAAGTAGAGGGCAGCCGGGCGCTGGTGGCGTCGTGCAGCCGCAAGGCCGAACAGGATATGGTGGTCCACACCCAGTCGGAGCGGGTGTTGAACGCCCGCCGGGTGGTCGGAGAACTTCTGGCCTCCACTTCCGATGTCAGCTTGGCTCCAGGGGTTCAGGACCTCCTCTCGCAGAACGCGGGCGATCCAGCTCGGTACCGTACCGGCGCCACCTGGGAGCAGCAGGTTTTGGATGACAATGGGCTTTACGTGCGGGACTATGCCAAATGCATTTTGTGCTACCGCTGTGTGGAAGCCTGTGGAGAGGATGCACAGAATACGTTTGCGATTACCGTGGCTGGGCGAGGATTTGAAGCGCACATTGACGCGGGTTTTGGACGGTCTATGCCGGATTCGGACTGCGTGTTCTGCGGCAACTGCGTGGCGGTCTGTCCTACGGGAGCGCTTATCGATCGATCCGAATATACACTTCGTCAGACGGGGGCGTGGCAGGAGGAGGCTGTCAGCACCACGGAGACGGTCTGCTCGTATTGCGGAGTCGGCTGTGACTTGGAGCTTCATGTGCTCGACAATCGGATCGTAAAGGTTACCTCGCCCATGGATCATCCGGTTACGCATGGAATGTTGTGCGTCAAGGGACGGTACGCCTACCAGTACGTGCAGATCGAGGACGAAATGCCAGAACGCGCGTAAATAGGGCGCGTATTCGAAGGGGGGCTCTCGGAATGGCCGAACAGGTCCCGGATTTGTCTTTGGTGCGCCGACTGAAAGCCAAGGGGCGATACGAGGAAGCACAGCGGCAGCTCGCGATTTGGCTGGAGAGCGATCCGGACAGTCCACGGCTGCTCTTCGAGATGGCTTTGGTTTTAGATAATCAAGGACGGGAAAAGGACGCTATTTCCTATTATGAGGCGGCCCTGGCGGGCGACTTGGATCCGGCCCATCGCGTGGATGCCCTGTTGGGCTTGGGGTCGAGTCTGCGCGTTGTGGGCCGCACCCATGATTCGCACCGGGTCATGGCTGGGGCCGTGGAAGAGTTCCCGCATCATGTGGGCCTCAAAGTGTTCTATGCCCTGACATTGGAACAGATGGGGAACTTTGGCGACGCCATTTCTCTGCTCTTGGACATCATCGCGGACAGCGGTCGGGCGGAGTCTTTGGACGCCTACCGACCAGCACTCCGCTATTACCGCGACCACCGTCACGATTTTCGATCGGAGACTTAGGACACCACCCGCGCCACGGTCAGACCATCGCCGATGGGAAGAATGAGACTTTGAAGACGCGGATGGTCCGCCGCGTGCTGGTTGAATGCGCGAATGGCCTCCACGGCCGGACTGGTTATCTCCGGATCCAGCACCCGGCCGCCCTGCAGGGTATTGTCCGCCGTGATAATGGCGCCAGGACGCGCCAAGCGCACGGCATAGTCGAGGTAGATGGGATAGTTGTCCTTGTCTGCATCGATGAAGAAGAAGTCAAAGGTGCGGCCCTCATCCTCGAGCTGGGCCAGACTCTCGGCCGCCGGACCCACGCGGTAGGCAACGCGGTCCTTGAACCCGGCGCGGGTCAAATTGGCCAGAGCGACGTCCCGATAGTCAGGACGAAGTTCCAATGAGGTCAGAGTGCCTCCGGCTGGCAGAGCACGGGCCAGCCATATGCCGGAGTACCCGCCTAATGCGCCAATTTCCAGCACATCCCGACTTCCCGAAACTTGGATGAGCCAATTCAAGGCCGCTCCGGTCACGGTGGGAACGAAAATGGCGGGCATGCCGCGTTCCACGATGCCCGCCTTAACCATCTTCAAAATGTCGTCTTCGTGCACAAACACCTGATCGAGATACTGGTCAAAATTCATGCGCAGCTCCCTTCTGCTGGACAGGGCCCATGGCTAGGATTTTCGCATCAACTCCAAGACTTCCCGCCGCAATTCCGGCTGGGTTTGGAATGCGCCGCGGGCAGCGGTCGTGATGGTCTTGCTGCCAGGCTTTTGAATCCCCCGCATGGACATACACAAGTGCTCTGCCTCAATCATGACGAGTGTTCCCGATGCCTGCAAGGCCTCGCTCAAAGTTTCCGCAATTTGATTGGTTAGGCGTTCCTGGACTTGCGGCCTTCTTGCGTAAGCCTCCACCAATCGGGCCAGCTTGGAGAGACCGGTCACCTCGTGGTTTTGGGGCAGATAGGCGACATGCGCTGTGCCGAAGAATGGCAGAAGATGATGTTCGCACGCGGAATAAAAGGGGATGTCTTTCACCAGCACCACCTCTTCGTGATCCACGTGAAACCGGGTGTCCAGAACATCGGCCGGATTCATAGACAGTCCAGAAAAGATTTCTGCGTACATACGAGCGACGCGCGTGGGCGTGTCCACCAACCCTTCGCGGGTTGGGTCTTCGCCCACGGCTTCTAATATCATTGTCACCGCTTGGGCGATCTTGGCCTGATCCACCGGACCTGCGGACAATGTTTCGGCGAAGTTCCAGGACTCCTGGTCCGCCACGTCGTTGGTGAGCTTGCTATCAGCCATGCTGTCGCCTTCTCTCTCTTCGGTAAGAATTGCATGCTTGAATGGTTGTTCCTACTTCCTACCCGCCAATGCGGAACATCTCCACTTTGGGAAGGGAAGTCGTGCGTTCAGAACGCTCCTCAGAATATCGGACGTTTCTCGCCCGCCAAATGTTAACAATCTGTGCCCGGATCTCATCGTCGGTGGCGCCGTCCCTAAGGGGGGTACGCAAGTCGTATCCCCGCTGACCAAATAGACACAGATACAGTTGGCCCTCGGGAGATAGACGAGCCCGCGAGCAAGCGCCGCAAAACGGCTGGGTCACCGAGGTAATGACACCAAATTCGCCGCCGCCGTCGAGATACCGATAGCGGCGCGCCACGTCGCCGGGACGGTCGGGATCCACGGGTTCGATGGGCCACTCGCGGCTGATGCGCTCAACAATCTCTTGGGCAGGAACCACATCATCCATTCGCCACCCATTGGCGGTGCCGACATCCATGTACTCGATGAAGCGGAGAACCTGTCCGGTATGGCGGAAATGGCCAGCCATGGCCACGACGTCTTGGTCGTTGACACCACGCTTGACGACCATATTGATTTTGACTGGCGTCAAACCGGCCTCGGCGGCCGCTTGAATGGCGTCTAGGACCCGATTGACCGGAAATCCTACGTCATTGATGGACTGAAAGACCTCATCATCGAGGGAGTCTAAGCTGATGGTGACGCGATGAAGCCCAGCTTCAGCAAGCTTCTTGGCGCGATCTGGGGTTAACAGGGCGCCGTTGCTGGTCATAGCAATATCGTCGATGCCATCGATGCCGTGGAGCCTTTCAATTAAGGTGTCCAAATCGCGGCGCACCAACGGTTCTCCACCTGTGATGCGCAGCTTGTGTACGCCCAAGTCCCGAAAAATAGCTGCCAGGCGCGCAATTTCTTCGAACGTCAACAGCTCTCGGCGGGGCAAAAAGGCAAACGAGGGACCAAAGACCTCTTTAGGCATGCAGTAGACGCAACGAAAATTGCACCGGTCCGTGACCGAGATGCGCAGATCATGCAACGGGCGCTTCAGCGCATCGACCAATTCCGCCATTGTGTCCCTCCTTCCCTTAGGTAAGTTTTCTCACCTCATTGTATCACGAGCTGTCGCGAAACCGGTTTTGGTCATGGCAAAGCGGCGCTTGAAAGGGACGCGCCGCTTTGGGATGGAGCGAGTTATAGAATGCCGTCTCGGGCCATGGCCCTCAAATCGCGCTTCAGTATCTTGCCGCTGGCGTTATGGGGGAGTTCATCCACGAAGTGATAATGCACGGGCAGCTTGTAGGAGGCGATGCGGTCTTTGGCGAAAAGACGCAAACGGTCTCCATCGAGCGGCGCGCCTGCCTTTTTGACGATGACGGCGGCCACTTCTTCCCCATAAATGGTGTGGGGAACGCCGATGACCGCGCATTCCACCACATCAGGATGTTGATAGAGCACGTTTTCGACCTCCGCCGGGTAAATGTTCTGACCGCCGCGGATAATCATGTCTTTCTTACGGTCAATGATGTAGAGAAAGCCTTCGTTATCCAAATAACCGAGGTCGCCGGTGTGATACCAGCCGTTTTGCACCGCATCATGCGTGGCCTGAGGGTTCTTGTAGTAACCCTTCATCAAGTTGACCCCTTGGGTCACCACTTCGCCCACCACTCCTGAAGGAAGCTCGTGGTCGTCGTCGTCGAAGACGGCGATGGTCATGCCGGGAAGAGGGCGCCCCACGGAGCCTGGCTTGGTCAATGCGTACTCGCCATCGAGACCTGAGATGGCGGGGCTGTTTTCCGTCTGCCCGTAGAGATTCTTAATGGGGGCGTGGGGAAACCGGTTTTTGATGGTCTGTATAGTTTCCATCGGCATCAGGCTGGCGCCGTACGTGAGAATGCGGATGTCGGGAAAATTGTCCGCCAGGAACGTGGGGTCCTGAAGCAGAATGTGATACATGGCGGGCACTCCAAAGAAGACCGTGACGTGTTCGTCCTTCAGCAGTTGGTGGACTCGTTTGGGAGAAAACTCGTCGATGACGGCCGTAGCGCCCACCGTCAAGGGAGCCTGCAAAAAGACATGCTGGGCGCTGTGAAACAGGGGATACAGCGAGACGACGCGGTCGCCGGGATTAATGCCGACCAGGGTGCTGGTGGATTGATAGAACTGATAGGCGATGTTGGCATGGGTCAGCATAACGCCTTTGGGCCGACCCGTCGTGCCCGAGGTGTAGAGAATGAGCGCGACATCCTCGGGCGCCGCCGGGGATGCATCCAGGGGGGCGGTAGATGCATCCTGAAGATGGCGGTGGAACTGAGAAAGCGCCATCCGCTGGCCCGAACCGGGTTCCGGCAGTTGGGCGATGAGAGCGTCTTCGGTGATAACCAGCTGGGGCTCGGCGTCTTGCATAATTTCGGCCACCTCGGGGCGGGCCAGCTTGGTATTGAGCGGGACAAAAACCATCCCAGAGGCCAGGACGGCCCAATACAGCACTAGATAGGACCAATCGTTGCCGAGCATGGCGGCCACGCGGTCGCCCGGGGTGAGGCCCAACGACTCGAGACCCCGTTGATGTTGGAACACCCGTTGAGTCATTTCTTGGTAGGTCATGCGTCCGGTGGGAGCGACGACAGCCTCCCGATCGGGGTATTGATGGGCCATCTCCAAAACTTGGGGCCAAGGTTTTGTAAAGACGGTTTCTGGGATCGGTGGACCCAGAGAGGGCATGGGCAGAACCTCCTTCAGGCAATTTAGTGGGAATTCGCGACGAGGCGAACTTTTCCTGCCTCAGAATAGCCGGACGAGCGCTTTTGGGGGGGCCACAACGGTCGTTGACGCCGTGCTGTCAGCAAATCGGCCGTGTGAATGACGTGTGGCGAGCAGATTATGATTTATGATGTAATGAAAGGGAATTCGGCCAGAGAGGAAGGGAACTATGGATATACCGCCCACGCCGCAGTCGGAGCGTTTGCATGACCGCTGGGTCCAACATCGGATGCGCCAGCGGGTTGTCGGGACCTTGTCAGTCTTGGAGGACATTATCTATATTCTCTTAGCGGTTCTGTTTTTTCTGGCATCGCTGTATATTATGGCCGACGCCGTGATATCCGCGAATTGGCACTCAGTCACCAGTTTGGTGGGAACAACGTTAGACCGGTTCCTGTTGGTCTTGATGCTGGCGGAGCTGCTGCACACGCTGCTTATTTTCTTGAGGACGCATCGCTTTCGCCATCAGCCCTTTCTGGTGGTGGGCATCATCGCCGCGATCCGCCGAATTTTAGTGATTACGGCTCAGCAGGTGACTGATTTTGGCCATCCGTTGGGACCCTATCTTTGGGATCTAGGACTTACGGCTGGGGTGGTGCTGGCTTTGACGGTGGCCCTCCGGCTGAGTCCGCCGGAACGCGGGTTTTGAACAAGGGGGAAACATGGAGTATCAGATAGCCAAAGAGTCCGAGAACCCCAAGTGTGTGGCCTTGCTGTTGCATGGCCGGGGAAGCGATGAAGAGGACTTGTTGCCCCTGGCGGGCCTGTTTGGCCCGGAGGCATGGACGGCTAGTCTTCGGGCACCTTACCCGTTCGGCCCCGGGTATGCTTGGTATGGCCTCAGTGCGGACGGTGGCGCCAACGTGACGCAGTTCAAAGACAGTGTTGAATCGGTGAGCCAGTTTATCGACCAAATCTATGGTCGGTTTTTATTGCCGGTGTTTCTCCTGGGGTTTAGCCAAGGGGGCCTGATGGCGGCTCAAGTAGCTTTGGAGCGGCGCGGTGAAGACTTGGCAGGCATCTTGGTGCTGAGTGCACCGCCTTCCCCCGTCGCAGTCGAGCCCGGACGCCTCGCCAATTTTCCGGTCTTTTGGGCGCATGGACTACAGGATCCGGTGGTGACGTGGGATCGGGGGCAACGCATGCGCGGGACCTTGGAGTCGAGCCAAGCGGATCTGTCCAGCCATTCGTATCCCATGGGTCACATGATCGTGAACGAGGAGATTGACGATATGCGTCGGTGGCTGGGCCAACATTCCGGCAGAAATTGACAGAATCCGGTCTTGGAAGTAGAATTCGGAAAGACATTCGGACAAAAAGGGACGACGCCGGTGGATGACAGCCAAGAACACGACGGCAAGATGGATAAGTTGCGTGAGACATTAGAGAAAACCGTAAATGAGACAGGTTCATTGACGGATGAACGGGTTCTAACGGTATCCAAGATGTTGGACAAAGCCATCCTTGCCTACATGGAGAAGGAGAAGCCATCGAGCAAGGCCCGAACCACAGCCAGGCGGTCCTCTTAAGAGGGCCGCCTCACTTTCGTTGTGGTGGGTCAGCGCACCGTGTTTCCGGAACCCTGGTAGTAGTCCCGCAAGATGGTCTCAACTTCGGGGCGAATGGTTTCCGGCGGCAGAAATCCGCCTTGTTTCAGGGTGGTCCGTACCCGAGTGCCGGACAGCATTTCGTGTTCGGAGGCGGGATGCGGACAAGTTTTTTGGGTGGCCATCTGCTCGCACTTCCGGCAATAGAAGGCGGGCTCTGCGGGCACAATGGCGATGCCAATGTCCTGGGGCTGAAACTGCTCGAAGATTCTCTGACTGGCCAGCGGGTGATAATAGGACCCGACCCCGGCGTGGTCACGACCGACAATAAAGTGAGTAAACCCGTAATTTTTTCTCGCCAGCGCATGAAGAATGGCCTCACGCGGCCCGGCATAACGCATGGCGGCAGGAAAACCCGAAAGAAAGGTCCGCTCTTTTGGGTAGTACTCCGACAGCAGCGCTCGATACACCTGCCATCGCACCGGAGCTGGCACATCGTCTGACTTGGTGGTCCCGATCAGAGGATGAATAACAAGACCGTCCACACCTTCTAGTACGACCTTCTGAACATACTCGTGTGCCCGGTGCAGGGGATTCCGGGTTTGAAAGGCGGCCACAGTGCGCCACCCGCGCTCCCGAATCAAGGTTCGCATCTCCCGCGGCGTCATCACCGGACTTTCAGGCCAGGTTGGTTCTTCGGTCAGAGTCACGGGACCGGCCAAGCGAATGGGGCTCTCCGCCATTAGGCGCCGCACGCCGGGGTGCTTGGGATCGTCCGTGCCATAAATGGCCCGCGCCTCTTCCTCCGGGTCCAGCCAGAAGATATCGTCGACATGCATAATGGCTGCGGTGTTGCCCGCATGCGTAAGCCGCACCAAGCGCGACTTTTTCACTCGCGCGGCCAGGTCATCGGAGATGGGGAGGGTGATGGGGATAGGCCACACCTCGCCGTCGGGGAGTCTCAAGTTGGAAAGCACTGTGCGCACTTGGTAACGGTCCTGAAAGCCGCGCAGAGGGCTGTAGGCACCGGTGGCCAAGCAGATGACGTCGTCGTAGTGGAATCGGTCCAGCGGTACCGCTGGAACATGCTGGAGCGTGTTGCCCAGTTCTTTCGCGATAGCCAACGGCAGTTCCTGCTCCGTAAGGAGCCCACCATGCGGTGGAATTAAAGATGCAGTCCGCATTCTGTCTTCTCCTGTCCGGCCCAACGGCCTGCGCGCGGATCGTCGCCAGGGTTGACCGCTTGGGTGCAAGGCACACAGCCAATACTGGGATATCCCATGTCATGCAGGGGGTTGTAGGGCACGTTGTGCTTGACTAAATACCGAAACACATCTTTTTGCGTCCAAGCGGCCAGCGGATTGATTTTGACCAGCCCATGGTTGTTGTCGATTCCGACTACTGGGCTGTTCTTGCGAAACGGCGTCTGGTCGCGGCGAATGCCTGTAATCCAAGCGTTCTGGTCCTTCAGATAATTTTTCAAAGGCAGCACTTTGCGGATGTGGCAGCATTGATTCGGGGCCGTCGACCACAATGCGGGGCCGTGTTGCCGCGTCTGTTCCTCGAGGGTGAGATCGGTGGCCACCTGCACCGCTTGGAATCCGTAGCGATCCTCGGCTCGTCGAATGAGCTCGTAGGTTTCAGGGAACAACAGGCCGGTGTCTAAATAGAAGATGGTGGGATGACGGTCCACCCGTGTTAACATATCAATCAGCACCATATCTTCGGCACCGAAACTGGAAGCCAGCACGCGACCGTGCGGGTACTGCTGAACCGCCCATCGGACAGTTTCCTGAGCGCCCAGCGCTTCCAATTCCGGTGAGATTCGCTCCAGCGCTTCAGGCGAACGACGGTCCGCATCGTGCAGTTTGAGCATATCCAAAGGGTTCACGCTGTTCCTCCTTCTTGTGGAACGTCCCCCTGGGGTCATCCCAGGTTCAACACAATCGCTACACAATACGAATGAGGCAAATAGGCGGTGCATGAGCAACTGATGACGAAATCTGGGATTCTAGTCGTCCTGGGGCTGGCGGTGGCATGCGCGGCCGCCGTGGGGCTGCATAAGAGCGTGGACCCGCCGGTGGTGGTCGCCGCCAAGGTTCGTCGACTGGGGCGAGTCTCCACGGCTTGGCATACCCATGCTGGCAGCGTGGCCTTGGACGTGGTGGGGGGCCCCCGCCTGTGGCGCTATCATGCGGGCATAGAACGGCCCATCGCCAGCGTCACGAAAATCATGACCGCAAATCTGGTTTTGACGCATCCTGGCATCTATCCGTGGCATCGCGTGATGACCATTACCCAGGCCGAGGTCTTGAACGACCGCCGTGGGCTGCTCAAGGCGGACAGTGAGGTGCCGTTGCGGTTGGGACAGCAGGTGGCGGTCGGCGACTTGCTGGAGGCGCTCATGCTGCCATCGGCGGACGATGGTGCTTGGGTGCTGGCCGACAATTACCCGGCAGGAAGTACGGCGTTCATGAGAGCCATGAACCAGCGGGCAATGTCCCTGGGGATGCGGCATACGCATTTTGTCGATCCGGATGGCGTCTACCACCTCGGTTATTCCACCGCCGACGATCTCATGAAGCTCATCCGAGCGGACATGAAAATTGCCGCGTTTTGGCGGCTGGTGCGAACGAAGGCCGCCAATACCGCCTTCGGCAAGCTGACCAATTTGAACCAGCTGCTGTGGACATATCGCGGCGCCGTAGGCATCAAGACAGGATGGACGCCATGGGCTGGCAGTTGCTTAGCCTTCGCCGCCACCCGGCGAATAGCGGGGCACTCCATAACCCTGCAGGGAGTGGTGTTGGGCGAGCCCTCGTTCGGGCCGATGTTCCAGGATGTGACCCAAATTCTCAACACAGGGTTTCAGTCATTGCACTACCAAGTCCTTTTGCCCAAGGGGGGGATTGTGGCCGAGGCGCGTGTTCAGGGCGGAATTCTAGCTGGTCGCGCTCGCGAAACATTCGTGGTGTCCCGAACCTTAGGGGATTTTGCCACGGCAGCGGAGGCGCATTTGGTCTTGCGTTGGCTGCCGCACAAGAATCGCGACTATCGGGCGGGTCAAGTGGTCGCTTACGCAGGTTACCAGGAGCCCGGCTGGCGGACAGTGTGGGTTCCCGTGGTTGCGACGCGCACTATTTCGCTGGCGTGGTGGAACCGGATTTGAGACGGCCGTATGCCCAGTTGAGGATGTTTTCCGCATCCTGATATTCCGGTGGGAATCCGTTCTGACCGTGCATAATGACGCCCAACACCGTCACGGGCTTACCGTTCACACGCCGCGTAGCCGCGAAGACCAGGTTGAATCCGGCCTCGGTGGTCCAGCCAGTCTTGACGCCGATGACTGTGGGATCCATGTACAAAAGGCCGTTTAGGTTGGTGACGATGGGGTTGTAGGGTAACGCCGTGCGTTTGGTGTGCACGATCTGCCGGAACAGAGGATCTTCCATGTCGAGACGGGCAATGATAGCCAGGTCCCAAGCCGAACCGGACGACTGCGGTGAGAGACCATCGGGATCGCCGTAGCTGGTTTGGGCCATGCCCAGGATTTGGGCCGTGTGATTCATTTTCTGGACGAAGGCGCCGACACCGCCGGCATCGGCCTCAGCCAGGGCGACGGCGGAATCATTGGCGGACCGCATCATCAAGGCATATAAGAGTTGACGGACCGTGAAATGATTGCCGACTGCCATGCGGATATCGGACCCGCTAGTGCCCGCCGCGGCGGGCGAAATGGTGACCTGTTGGCTTAAGGGCAGCGAGTGCAGAATCAGGTAAATGGTCATCAGCTTGGTGGTTGATGCCAACGGTCCCTTCAAATGGGGGTTGTCCTGCCACATGAGCTGGCCCGTGGTGAGGTTCCACAACACCCCGGAGTTCTCACCGATGGGAAACGGCAGTTTGTCGGCCGCGGTGACGGTCGGAAGAGTGACCGTGGCCGGTACCGGAAGCTTGGCAGGCGTGGCAAGAGCCAGGTGATGTTGCAGCAGTTTCACCTGTGCCTGGTGGTGAAAGCCGGTTGCCGCCAGCAAAATGACGATGACGAGCAACATCGCCCACGGTGTCCGTTGGCGTTTGGGAGCACGGGATTTGACAGCCGGCAGCAAGGAAAGTCCCCCTTGAAGTAGTTCATGTCCTATACTAGCAAAGGTCTAGAGAACATGGGCCGTCTCAAGGGACCAATTTCGGTGGGTAATTTCTGGGATCTAACGGGGGGCTGGGCTGTGCGCCTCGGCCTCAATTTGAATGGTGACATGGTCGATGTGGTGGGATTCCTTGAGGGACTGGCTGAGTTCTTCGATGACGCGCTGGCCTTCGCGGATGGTGTCGGTCTCCAACCGCACGTGGGCGGACAGGGCGTGATAACCGGGCGCGAGAGACCAGACGTGGACGTGGTGCACATCGTGCACGGCCGGGTGCTGCAGCATGAGCGCCCGAACGTCTTCAGGACGCGCGCCTGCCGGAGCGGCTTCCATTAAGATAAGGAGACTGGGACGGCCCGCCGCCCAACTGGACCATAAGATGAAAAGGCCGACGGCGATGGCGGCCAGAGAGTCCCACTCCGGCCAGTGGGTCCAGCGAATAAGCAGGGCGGCGGCTAAGATGCCGACCGAGCTTAACGAATCCCCCAGCGCGTGCCAATACGCGGCCCGGCGATTGACATCCGGATCGTGGTCAGCATGCAAAGTGCGGGTGACTGTCAGGTTCAGCACGAGCGTGACGACGGTCACCGCGATCATGATGGTGGAGTGGACGGGCTGAGGATGGGCTAAGCGAAACACGCCCGCGACAATCAGGGCTGCGGCCACACCGGCCAGGACCAACCCGTTGACAAAGGCCGCCAGAATTCCACTCCGTCCATAGCCGTAACTCAACTGTTCGGTGGGAGGATTCTGCCCTACCTTGGCAGCATATAGGGCCAACCCCAGTGAGCCTACGTCGGTAAACAAGTGGCCGGCGTTGGAAAGCAGGGACAAACTGCCCGAATAGAGGGCGCCTACCAACTGGATGAGAAAAACGAGGCCGCTCAACGCGAGAGCCCACACAAACTGGCGAACGGCTGCGTTCGAGGTCATCATGCACCTTCTCCCCGAAGTTTTCCTTATTATAGCCACTTGAATCATGGCAGGTGGGTCGTGCAAACAGGCTTTGACCCCAGGACAAACATGGGCTATGATTCCTTCAGAAATCGAGAGATGGGGGTTGGACCTTGCAGCGCATTGAAAAGCCCTGGGGCTACGAACTGTGGTGGGCGGTGACGGATAAGTATGTGGGCAAGCTCATTCACGTAAACCAAGGACACTCGCTCAGCCTGCAGTACCATGTGAAAAAGCATGAAAGTATGTTCCTCATTGATGGAGAGGCCGAACTTCTATTAGATGGTGAAATCCGTCCCTTTCATGCGGGTGAGTCAGTGGTGATTGCCCCGCCGACCCGGCATCGGCTCACAGCTGTGACCGACATTGATGTCATCGAGGTATCAACTCCCGAACTGGATGATGTGGTGCGACTCGAAGACCGCTATGGCCGGGAAGGGACCTCCAATCCCTAATAAAGAAGAGAAGCGGCGGCCCTAGACATGGGCCGCCGCATCGATTTTTTGTGCAATCTGCAAAAACACCTCGGATGCTTCTGAGTCAGGGGCGCTCAGCACAGCGGGCATTCCGCGATCGCCGCCCTCGCGAACGGAGGACTCGAGTGGAACCTGCCCTAGGAGCGGCACTTCCAGTTCGCGGGAGAGTGCCTCGCCACCCCCGGTTCCGAACACCTCCATGCGCTGCCCACCGCCTAGAGGGATGTAGCTCATGTTCTCGATGACACCCAAAATCCGCTGCTGGGCGCGATGAGCAACATCAGCTGTGCGCATGGCGACTTCCCGGGCCAGAAGCTGCGGTGTGGTGACAATGATTAATGAAGCTTTCGGAAGCCGCGTGGCAACATCCAACGCCACATCTCCGGTGCCGGGAGGCAAGTCAATCAGCAAGTAGTCCAGTTCAGGCCAAGCCACGTCGGTGAAAAACTGTTGCATCATCTTGCCCAGCATGGGTCCGCGCCAGATAACCGCCTGATTTTCCTTGACAAACATGCCCATGGAGACGACGTGAATCCCATTGGCGTTCCACGGGACAATCTTTTGTTCAGCATTGGCTTGGGCAGGCTGTCTCGCGCCCAGCATGCGGCCTTGCGAATACCCGTAGATGTCCATATCCATAACACCGACACGGAATCCCAAGCGGTTCAAGGCCATGGCCAAGTTGGCGGTCACAGTGGATTTTCCTACGCCGCCCTTGCCGCTGGCGATTCCCAGCACCACGGTGGAACTGGTCTCCTCCAAAAGGGGTGACCAGGTGCCGCTCTGGGGACCGGGAGGGGCGGGGGGGCTGTGAGGTTCGGCTCCTTCTTGGCCCTTGGCTTTTTGGCTTTGTTGAAAAGCGCGAGAAAATGCAGTGCGGCGTTCCTCATCGTTCATCACGTCAAGATTGATGTGCACCGACTTCACACCAGGAAGCTTCATGACCGCGTCTTCCACGTCGCGCTCAATCTTTTGGTGCAAGGGACAGCCCTGAACCGTAAGGGCGACGTCCACATTGACAGCATCACCTTGAATGGTGATGTTGCGGACCATGTTCAGCGTAACAATGTCGTAATGCAATTCCGGATCGGTTACGGTACCCAGTGCACTGAGTACCATGCCGTGATTCACCATCAGTGGTCACCTGCTTTTAAGTTTAGAATCCCAATAAACGCCGGCCTTCTTCGGTCAGCCGATCGGGAGTCCAAGGCGGATTCCAGACCATGGTGACGTGCACCTCTTTCACATCTGGCAAGGTCTCGATGGCCATCTCGGCAGCCCGGGCAATGGTGTCATGCATAGGGCATCCGGGGGCCGTGAGGGTCATGGATACATCCACGTCACCCTCGTCACCGATGTCGACATTGTAGATAAGTCCCAAGTCGACTACGTTCACCCCGATTTCCGGGTCTTCGACCTCTTTCAACACCGTCAGTACCTGATCTTCGCTGGGCATTGGGGGAACCTCCTTCCAACCAAATCTGACCGAACTACTCAGTATTATACTGCGAAACTCAAAGAATTTCTGTAATAGGGTGCCATCTGCCTACTAAATTAGTCTTGGAGGGGGACACTAAGACGATAGCAATTTGAACCCGTGTTTCTTTCGTCAGCCAGTTCCGGGCTCTTGACTGAATCGGCATTCATCTTCCGTTATACAGCTTAGCGCACCTAGAGATAAATGGAGGATGGCAGCGATGCAGGAAAGTGGCAAAGTCAGCTTGGCCCAGTTGATGTGGTGGAGCGTGCGCCTGGCCTGGGCGCGCAACAAGGGCAGTCGGCGTCGGTTTCGACAACTGATTTGGGCGGGACTGGAATGGCGGTGGAAAATGTACGTGCCTGAGGTGGCTCCGGGTTCGGAAACAGCTGTGGTGCAGGCCGTGTGGCTTGGGGCGTCCTTAGCTGCGCGTTCCTTGGTACGCTACCCCTTGCTGCCGCCCAAACTCAAGACCCGACTCACGTGGCTGATGCGGTTGGTGGGGAAGAACAACGGCAAGGCCCTGGTGTCCGCGTATTTGGCGTGGACTTGGCTTCGGGACGCGGCTCTGGCAGCGGCGGACGTACCGGACGGTCATCTAGGCAGTTGACGCAAGCTTAGCGGCGGTCTCGTCGGTAAAAACGCTGATTGCGCCACCAGAAATAGAGTGACGCGCCAATAAAGAGTGCGCCTACCACCACGCGCCCCACCACATTGGGCTTGGCTTTTCCGACCGGATACACCTCCGAAGCCAAGAGCGTGTGGCGCGCTCCGTAGACGTCAACGGTGAGACGTCCACGCTCGGGGACATCCCACGCTGTTTCATATTGATAGGAATTGAGGCGACGAAGCGCTGCACTGGCGTTGAGGCTCTTGCCGGTCTTGGTGACTAAGCGAAAGTCTGCTATGGTCGGGACGGTGTGGTGAGGGTGCGCAAAGGTTACCAGAAACAGGTCCCGTTGCGGGGCGCCGGGGGGATTGGGCAGGGCCTTCAGGTGTGCTGACTCAGCGCTGGCATAGGCAATGCCAGGACTTGCTGCCGCTAGGGCGGCGAGTCCGGCCCCGACGAACAGCATGCGCTTCCATAATCCCCTGGCCATCCGAATTTCGCCCCCGTTTGGTACACTTTGAACATTATACCCGAAACGGGGAGATTGTCTCGGTTTCGGCGCTGAATCCTGCCCTTGTCGGCGAAGTTGAAGTTCCATACCGGAGAAGTTACAATGTGTCCATGTTGTGAAAGGGAGGGCCTTGGTCGGTGAGGTATATCCGAGCCACCGCGGAGGATCAGGCGCGGATACAGGAATTTTTGTCCCAGTTTGTGGATGATTATCTGTCGAAAAACATCGATGTTTATATGTCCCGAGAAACCGGCGGGCTCTACCTTGCGATGGACGACCAAGAGCAGATTGCGGCTTTGGCCGTCATCGACTTGACTCGGCCCAAGGAAGCGCATTTAGGCGGTCTGCGAGTGCGGCCCGACCTGCAGAATGGACCGACCGCATCGGATTTCATGGAATTTCAAGTGCAGGAATCGAAACGGTTGGGCGCCACCGTCATCCGGGCGCTGGTGGGACGCGGCAATGAGTTGTCGCAACAGGCTCTTCAGGAGAAGTTGGGCTTTCACGTCGTGGATGAGTGGGTTGTCGGGAGCATTCAGGGCTTTGTGGCCCCGGAGTATCCGGATGGCGGCGCCGGTCCCGCTTGGGCTGTAGACCGCGAACGGCTGCAAGCCTTCTTTAAGGAACACAGTGAGGATTTGTGGTCAGATCGCACGCATTGGCTTCCTCGGGCGTTGACCTTCGACGATGTGTGGCACGGCGTGGAGTTAGGCGCGGCAGCTATCGCGCCGCAAGACGCTGCGGAAAGCGTGGATACCCTGGTGCTGTTCGAAATTCACGAGGGGGACATGCACGTCAAGTACTTGCGGTCGATGGGCCATCATTTGAAATCCTTGATTCAATACTTGTGGGTTGAGTGCCGCGCTTGGGGCGTTAATACCCTGCGCTTTGGGCTGCCCAGACAAGCGGCCGATAAGCTGGCGGAGGCGGCAGGAGTGCCGTTGGACCGTGAGTGGAACGGTGTGGTGCTGGAAATGCATGTGGGTTTGACCTCCACGACGATGGTCTGACCATGGCTTGGATCCGGCGCAGGTTAAAAGCCTGGTGGCCAGAGGGCAGAGCAGGTCGCCAGTTATGGCAGCATCTCCTGTTCAGCCGGCTGGCCCTTGTTTTGGTTGGGTGGATAGCCCTGGCGTTGTTGCCTTGGCAGTATTATTCGCCGACCTACGACACGACAAGCAACCCTTTGATTTTAATGTGGATCCGATGGGACGCCTTATGGTACACGGGCATCGCGGCCCACGGTTATTGGACCCAAGCGCTGGCCTTCTTTCCGCTGTACCCCATGCTGATTGCCGTGGGGCATTTCTTGTTGCGCCTCCCAGTGGATGTCTCGGCCGTGGTGGTATCGAATGTGGCAATGGTACTGTTTGTGGTCACATTTTATCGTCTGGTTAGCGAATACTATGGAGGATTGACAGCGAGGCGTTCCGTATGGATGGCACTCATGTTTCCCACCGCCTTCTACATGTCGGCGGGGTACACCGAATCGTTATTTTTGTGGCTTACCAGCGCCGCCTTTCTGGCGTCGGCTAAGCGGCAGTTTTGGTGGGCGGGCGTCTACGGTCTATTCGCGACGTTGACGCGCAACGAAGGGTTATTTGTCGCCTTTCCGTTCCTCTGGGCATATTACCAAAAGCACGGATTCCGGTTGACACGCGATATTATTCCCATTTTTCTGATCCCGCTGGGCCTGGCCATTTTTATGGTCTATCAATGGCGGGACTTTGGGAACCCGTTGGGTTTCATGGCAGCTCAAAGTCTATGGGGACGGCACATCACCTGGCCTTGGAACGGAATTTTTATGGCGGTTGGGACAATCTGGAAAGGTGGTCCATTGCAACCTAACACTATTCTCAGTATGATAGACTTAGTCGCCGCATTGTCGTCCGGGGCGCTTTGGGTTTACAGTCTCAAACGGCGGTTTCCACCGGATTGGCTGGTATACTGGGGTGTGCTGTGGTTGATTGATGTGGCTGCACCGGCACCTCAGGGGCAGAGTCCGTTGCTGAGTATGTCACGACTGGTGCTGGCCCTATTTCCAAGCTTTGTAGCACTGGGCATACTAGCAAGGAATTCGGTGTGGCGGCGGATGCTTCAATGGGTGTTGCCGTCGTTGCAGGTAGTGTTTTTCGTGATTTTCGCTACCTGGCATTGGATCGCCTAACCTGTGAAGGAGGCTCGTCAACTCGTGCAGGCCTTAGTGATACTGCCAACATATAACGAAATCGGGAACCTGGGAAACATGGTCGAGGCCATTTTGTCGCAGGGCTCCAACTTTGACGTCTTGGTGATAGATGACGGTTCACCGGATGGCACCGGGCTATTGGCCGACCACCTCAAAGAGGTGCACGGGGGCCGGGTGGAAGTGATCCATCGGCAAGGCAAATTAGGTTTGGCAACCGCTTACCTGGCGGGATTTCGCTATGGGTTGCAGCGGGGATATGAGTATGTGTTCGAAATGGATGCAGATTTCTCTCACAACCCAGCTTACCTGCCGCAGTTTTTGGAGACGCTGCAGACGCAAGGGGCCGATTTGGTGTTGGGCTCCCGTTACGTCAGTGGCGGCGGCGCGACCCGTTGGCCATGGTACCGCAAGGTGATTTCCCGCGGCGGATCGTTGTACGCGTCCCGCATGCTGGGGGTTGACCTTCGCGATTTGACAGGTGGATTTAAGTGTTTCCGACGATCGGTGTTGGAGACGATTAACCTGGAGTCCATTCAGTCCAGCGGCTACGGCTTCCAGATTGAGATGACGTATCGCGCGGTTGAATCGGGATTCAAGGTGGTCGAAATGCCGATTGTGTTTGAGGAACGGCGCGAGGGTCAAAGCAAAATGTCGCCCGCCATTTTTTTGGAGGCCTTTTGGATGGTGGCCAAGATGCGCGCCGAGCATGTGGCCAAGGGCGCGGATGCCCAACCGGAGCGGCTTCGCCCTTAAATGATTACACGCCTGATTAAGTACGGTTTGGTAGGAGCCAGCGGTGTTCTTGTCAACCTCGTGGTGTTGACCATTGCAGACCGACTCCTGCCGCATTTTCCGACCATCAGCTACCTATTTGCCGTGGAAGCCTCCATTATCTCCAACTACCTCTTGAATGCCCGCTTCACCTTTCACCAGTCGCTCTCCTGGAAAGGGCTGGGGCAATATGACTTGGTGTCTGCGGCCGGGGCTATCATCCAAACGGGCATCTACCGCTATCTGCTGACATGGCATTGGAGCCATGTGCCGGCGGACTTAGTGGCCATTCCTTTCGGAACCGGATTCGGGTTCCTGTTCTCATCGATTTGGGTGTTCAAAAAACGGGAGGTCGTGTATGAGCCAGACTCCCAGCGACCAGCTGTCGATCCCCACCCGCAAGGTACTGAAGGTCATCGCTGATGCTGGCACGGCGCTTTTGGCAAGTGGTGCTGAAGTTGCTCGGGTAGAAGACACCATGCAGCGTTTGGCTGCCGCCTACCATGTTGAGGCGGTGGAAGTGATTGTCCTGCCTACGGCCTTGTTTGTCAGCGCCGCAGGAAGCGATACCGTGATCCGCCGCATTCGCCGCCGGGCCGTCAATTTGGCCGTGGTGGCGGCGGTAAACCAGTTGTCTCGTGATGTGAGCCACAAACCCGTGCCGATTGGCGAGCTGGAAGAGCGCCTGAGCGAAGCCCGCCACACGGCCCGGTACCGCCCTGAGGCTAATCTGCTTTTCGCGGCGGTAGGCGCGGGCGCGATTAGCCAACTCATGGGCGGGGTTCGAGTCGACATCATTCCGGCGTTGGTCGCAGGTGCGTTCACCCAATTTGTGCGGGAACGGTTGCATCGGGCGGGCTTGGTGGGCGGTGTGGCAGACATGATTTCTGCTGTCGCTGCCGTGCTGCCTGGTGTCGCGGCCGCCCATTGGGACGTACCCCACCCGGGCGCGATATTGGTCGGCGGTATTATGGTTCTCACCCCGGGCCTTCTCATGACCACGGCCGTGCGGGACGGCATACAGGGGGACTTGTTGTCGGCGGCGGCACGAATCTTGGAGGCGCTCCTTTCGGCGGGCGCTATTGCGGCTGGGGCCAGTTTGCCGCTCTACGTGTACTTCGCAATGGGAGGCCGCTGGACATGATTGAAAGCGCACTCTTGTCCGGTCTCACGGCCGTGGCGTTTGGTCTCTTGTATCAAGTCTCGGGGAGCACGCTGGTGGTGGCCGGCGTCATTGGCACGGTCTCCTGGGGCCTCTCCAGTTTGTTGTCGTCGATACCCGGCTCGGGTCTCTTGGGTGACTTTGTAGGTGCCCTGGTGGTCGGGGCCATGGCAGAAATTGCAGCCAGCGTTCGGCACCAGCCCGCCTTGGTTTTCGTTGTCCCCGCTATTATTGTGTTTGTGCCTGGCGACCAGGTATACGAAAGCATGGTGGCCTTCTTGAAATCCCACTTCCTTAGCGGCATGCAATATGGCATGGGCGCCCTCATGGCGGCTGGCGCTTTGAGCGTAGGCCTAGCCTTGGCTACCGCTGTCATGCGCCCTATGCTGCGTCGCGGCAAGAGAAAGGCCGTATGACGCGACGCCGATTGCTTCACCCTAGCGTTACATTCCAGTGAGGGGTGAGAGCATGGAGTTTCGTGTCTTAGGGGAAGAAGATACCAAAAACCGGTTTCGGCAATATTTAGCCTCCAATCCCGCATCTCGGCGGGGCTGGGTGGACTTGAGCCAGGATGCGGTGGTGGACGTCACGGATGAGTACCTGGAGCCCTTCCGAGAAATTGCTGCTAACTTTGGCTTGGAAGTGACTCCGGAAATGACGGAATAATCCCTTGGTCGACTAAACTGCGAAGAACAGACGGGGGATCTTGGGTGATGACGAAGATTTCCTGGGCTGCGCCGCTGGAGCGACCAATCAATTTAAAGCCGCTGGGAGTTAGATACTGAAAGGTAAAGCCTAAGGAGCCGCCGGTCTTGGGCTTAATGATGCCGGGGATGACGCCGTCGACAGCAGGAATTTGGGACAGAATCTTGAGCCCGTCTTCAATCGCTGGGACCACATGATGCTGCCGCTTCACCTTCTGTCGCCGGAACTTAGCCATCGCGCTCCTCCTCGTGTGTCCACTCCTTGGAACCATTGTACCTGTTGCCGCAAAGGAGGATGCAGGGGATTACGGCCTTTTGCGAACGGTGCGGGAGCCGCATGGTTTCCCGCGTATTGGAAGGCAAGAATCGTCAGGTGTGTGCCGCATGCAAATCAGTGCGCTATCCCGATATTGTGGCGGCGGTGTCGGCCATCGTCTACGACAGCAGAGACCGCATTCTTCTCGTCAAGAGGGCCATCGAGCCCGGCTACGGCCGCTGGGTGATCCCCGGGGGCTATGCGGAGAGCGGGGAGGCGTTGGACCGGGCAGCAGTCCGTGAAGTGCAGGAGGAAGCCCACTTGCAGGCAGGGGACGCTGTCTTGTCGGGCGTCTACTCCACGGCGGGTACCCATGTCGCCACGATTGTGTATGCCATGCCAGCGGAGCCCTATGAGAATGTTGAAGCGGGCAGCGAATCTCTTCGCGCCCGCTGGTTTCCGTTTCCCGAGATACCGTGGGAAGCGGTTTATTTCGAGTCGACCCGCCAAGCGATTCGAGACTGGCTCAAGAGGGGGTCGCCGACGAGAACCGATCAGCCCAGGAACTGCGCTCCTGAGTGATGGCTTCCGGCAGGCGCACGTCGTTCCACGGCTTCACAACCAATTCGCCGTTTTCAATGAGGGCTTTTTCCGGGTTGCCGCTGCCTTCCGAGTTGCCCAGAGCCAAAACGGATGCAATGCGGACTTGGCTCGGATCAAACCGCAGGGCATAGATGGTCCGGTTGGCATCGTCGGGTTGGCCGGCGTAGACTGTGCCTCGGAGCCATCCGAACACCATCACATCGCCGGCCGCCATGACGGTCGCGCCGGGATTGACATCGCCCACAATGATGAGGTCGCCTGCATGGGTGAGCCGCTGCCCGGAGCGAATGGTGTTCCGGACAACCTTGGGAGGGGCGACCAACTCCGGTCCACGGGTTTCGAGCGCCAGAAGACTCTGGCTCGATTCGCCCTGCTGAATGCCCCGGAGGGTCAGACCGGGAAAGTCCTGAAACACCGCCGTGATTTGCTCAAACAGGTCCGGGGTGACCACGACCGGAACCTCGATGAGGAGACTGGTCTTACCCAAAAAACCTTGATGATCTGTGAGGGTCCTGCGCAGATCCCGGAGTAGTTCCGGTGTTGAGGACACCTGCTTGGCGATGAGCCTGAGCCCTCGCCGGTCGCCTTTGATTTCCATCTGTCTCCACCATCCTAAGAGCCGACAATTTGCCCATGAATTCGCGACAATCGATGGAATTTCCTGCCGGTTCGACGAAAAACTTTCGACACTCAGCGATGGACAAGATAAATGATGTCCTGTCCATGCTTGCGCTCCAGCCCTGTCTGTCGAAATCGCTGCTGTGCTAACCCTGCTAAGGCGGTGGAAACCGGTATGGGCATTTCTCCCAGCACGTAGCAGATGACTCGGTCGACAGCTGGGCGCGCGGCAATGGGCGAAATAGGGGCGGCAGGTTCCTGCCATTCCCAACCCATGTCTTCTCGAATCCCGTCCCATGGCATGAGAAGCCAGGAGACGGGACTTTCGTGCTCCAACAGGCGTGCCAAGTTGTCGAGTCGAACCGACTGGCCCTGGGCTGCCACCAACATGCGGCAGTTCTCGGGGGCACTATGATATCTGGCCAACTTGTCCCGCCAATCGTCGGCTGATTCACTGCCGGTGTCTACCTCGAGCGCGATAATCCCCGGTTGATTTGCGAGGGTTAGAAGCGCATCGGGGCGGAATGGGTCATCCATGGACCATTGCGTGGTCCATGATTGCAACACGGGTACGAGGCGGCAATAGACCTCAGCGCGCAGTTCGGCGTGGCGTCGGTGGCTCCCTTTGTGAAAACGGCGGGCATCCCAGAGTGCCCCGCGGTACCACAGGAACCAACGTTCCTGGGGGAGTGTGTCGCGGGTCGCTCCGAAGTACGCGGCCAGTTGTTCTTGCGAGAGAAAGCCGGTGTCCTTGAGCGCTTGCACGACATCAAATTGCGTGGGCACCACCTCCTCCGAGGGGATGATGAGGCAAATGCACTAAAATGGGCCGATTCAAGGAGCCGCGGCGGTTTAATTGCACCATGGCTTGGCCCCGCGGCAAATAGCGGACTGGCCGAGCTGGCAGGTAGGGCGCGGCTTGATGCAAAAAGCGATCTATGTCGTCCGCGGCCGTACCGCCCAGAATGATGCGCTGCCGTGCGTTGGCGGTAACCGCTTCGGCGAGCGCAGGACTTAATTGACCCATGTCTTGGTGCGCCAAGACGAGTCCGACCCGGTATCCGCGTGCTAGGGCAAGAAAGTCGGACAAGTCCTCCGACACCCATTGATGAAATTCGTCGAGGTACAAGAAAGCGGGAGGATTGTCGTGGGCGGGATTGCGGCCATAGGCGGCCTGGGCAAGCCCGTGCCAGAGGAGAGAGCCGAGTGCTCTCGCGGTGGCCCCCAATTCCGCCAAGGGCAGGGTGCAGAGTACAACCCACCGGTCGTCCAAGACCTCTTTCCACGTGAAGTCGCCCACGCCCGTGAGAACGCGGCGAACATCGGGATTGGCCCACAGCAGTTCGAGGCGGTTGACGAGCCCTTGGCGATCCTCGCGGCTTGATCCTGAGCGCCTCGCCCATTGCTCACGAAAGTACTGCTGGGCGGCTTGGTCACCGGAGGCCTGCACGATTTGCTTTTGGATCCGGTCGTCGCGCAGAAAGGTGAGAAGTGTGCCTAAGTCTGCGTCGGCAGGGTTCGCCGCCTTGATGGCCCTCACACTGTGCAGCAGCATGATGCGAGCGGCCACGCGGTAATACGGGTGACCGCCGTCGCTAAGCTGGTCCAAGCACCAGGCGATACCTTCCGCAACCTGGCTGGCAGGACCATCCAGCGGGTTATAGTGTGGGCATGAAGGTTCCGCGGGATTAACACGGATAATTCGGCGGCCGCTCTCACGCGCGACGCGATAGGCCGCGTCAGCCAAATCGCCCTTGGGATCCATCAGCACCAAGCCGTGGCCCATGCGAATATCCTGCGCTGCGAGCGGCATGAGCACGGAGGATGACTTTCCGGAACCCGTGGGGCCCAGCACATGGCAATGCAAAAATCGGTCCTCAGTGGTTAGCCGAACCGGCCATAACCAGCCCAGGCGCCGTCCCAGCAATGTGTTGGCATCCCCGGGACGAGCCATGATGAGGGCCATGCTGCCCACCGCCGCAGCACAAAGGGGGACAATCAGCCACGGATGCCAAGCGGCCAGGAGGCCGCCTGCGGCTAGAGCGGAAAGCCCAGCGGCTCGGAGGGTCCGGATCCACAGGGCGCGGAGAGATATCACCACTGTCGCAAGTGCCACGAGCCATGTGAGTCCGGCACTGCCGCCGCTGACCAGACGGGCTAGGGCGTCGAGCCAAAGCACAGACGCCAAATATCCGAGCACGATTGCGCTGCCCCAAGCCACAAGTTGTTCGCGGTATGGGCGCATCGGCATCACCTTCTTAGGAAAGTCGATTCGTGGTCCCCTGGAGGAATCCTGCTTTTGACACCAATTTTCGGAGCCTTCGACAACAGGGGTCATGATACATCGAGCCTTCCGATCAGATTGGCCGGTTTCCCCTTGCATGGCTTGCCGTGCCATAGCTTCGTGTCTGATGCGGGGTCATGGCCCCGACCAGCTTCATACATGCGTCGACAAGGAAACCCCTTAAACAAAACAGAGGTCCACCAGTTTCCTGGCGACCTGATAGTTCGGGAACCCTTACCGATTGTGACGCCCAATAATGGGTGTATCTGCGTCCCGGAGTCCGTGTGTCCCTGGAACAGATTCGTGGACGGCATCGAGTGCTAGGTTCCAGCCATTTCGGTCGTCATGGCCCACGCGGGCCAGTGGATCCATGGGAGGTGACCGAGACGGCTGGGCATGTGATTAGGCAATTGGTGGCACAATTAATAGGAATGTGTCACTCGGAGTGGAGGGATTGCGATGAGTCAGATAAGTATGGTGGCGCTTGCGGATCTTGATGACGCCGAGCGCATGAGCCAGATGCGGGCGATGTTTGAGCAGTTAGGGGGCCTGTCGGAGGCCGACCAGCTCCAAGCGTTACGGGGGATGATCTTGGAGATGGCCGAACAGGCCACGGATGCGCAATACTTGCGCCTCTGTGGGACTAATTTGACCCTGGCCGCGTCGATGCCGGATGAGCATGTGAAACCATTTTTAGCCGCGCGCATGACGGCATCAGCGAGTTTGCCTGCGCCGTATGCGGACCGCGACCGGCAACATGTGGAAGAAGCCATCGGTCAGGCGGACCCGGATGTTCGGACGAAAATTACGCGGAACCTGTAGGAAATCGTGAAAGCCCCGAAAGCCCTCGGTTGATGGATGCCGAGGGCTTTGCCTACCCAAATAACCATGCCGTATCGGCTTACCCGCCCGTGCACACAGGCGCCCTCGTTACTTCGTCTAGCGAATCATCGGCATTCGGGGACGAATGTGCCGCAAGGACCCAGCGCCATAGGGCTGCCTGTGCCAGGGTGCCAGACAGGACGGGGCCCCTGCGGTTTTCCTCGCGCACATAGGAAGGAGGCTGCCCCTTGGGGTCGTATGGAACCCCTTGGAACAGCCTCGATGAGAGGTTTGGATTTACACTAACTGCGCTACCCGTTCGTCAGCCTCCGCTAATTGTACCTCCACCATGTGGGGGGCGATCGGGTCTCGGAGGGGTTCGCCGGACGCCCGTTGCTGCAACTGTTCCAACATCTTGTCGTAAGGACGCGACAGAGCCGGGGGACGATGGGCCAGCACGGTGTGCCCCTGCTTGCTCGCGATCCCCAGATCCTTCACCCGTTCCAGCGCCTCGGAAAACAGGGCGCTGTGCGTGGCCTCGCGTTCTTCCAGGAACTCCAGTGTGCGCTTCAAACCGGGGTCCTGAATGTTGGAACGGAGCTGGAAGTAGACTTGACCCGCGCCTTGCTCGGCGGCGATGTCCGCCGTCAGGTTGGCCACTACATCACCGGTCGACTTAACATACGCTCCGGTAAATGGTGCCCCCGACGAGTCGGCGACCAGTGGTCCAACGCCGCCTAGGTCAACCAGTTTGTGCAGAAGGGACGGGGCCTCCACCAAAGCTTGCCCGGTCGCCGCCATAGACGGCTTTAGCATGGGGGCTGCGTTGTACGGTGTCGCATCCATAGCCATGAGTTGGACGATCGCGGTTCCCACCATTTCCAGGTGACTAGCTTCTTCCACTGCAATATTCAACAACAACTGCCGTGTCACCGGATCGACGGTGCCGAAGCTCTGGGTGAAATATTGCAAGAGCGCCGTCAGCTCCCCGTTGGCACCGCCAAACTGCTCTTGCAGCATGGCTGCGGCACGGGGATCGTTGCCCGAAACTTCCACCGGAAATAGCATGATATCCTCATGTCTAAACACATGACCACCTCCCGCTTGTAATGTGTCCCCCATCACGGTACATCATGCTCTCGGCCGGCCATGCGGGTGGGACCTTGTGCTGATGAACCGCAGCTGACGGAGGAGAAACTGGGGCCAAGAGCGTCACCGGCTGCAAGGCGTTGGGCGGCACGAGCCAGGCGTCAACGCAGGAGTGGGATCTGCGGCACCCGCCCGGTTCCGGTCCTGGAGATGGGTTGACAGGCATGTGGCGTGTTGTAGGGACCCGCAGAGAGATCGGCATTGATGAATAATCGCTCGGCCGACACATAACTTTGCGTGGTTGGAGCAGCCTAACAGCGCTGGTTCCCAGTTTAGGGCTTTCTTTTTGCGGCTAGAAACTCCGTTTTTTCACCATAGCCCGGGGCAGCGTTCTGGCCTTATCCCCTCGGTGCTGCCGTGTCGAGAGCGCTGAGTTCTGCCTGATGCTGCGGCTTCAAAATGGCTGAAACCGCTGAGACGGACACGGCCACCGAGAGGAGAGTGGCGGTGACCATGACCGCCCGAATTCCCACACTGTCGGTGGCCCAACCTGCGGCGAGGATCAAGAGAATTTGGATCAACTGCTCGGGTGTGTTGCGAAGGTTCATGACCCGGCCCATCACGTCGGTCGAGACGGCTTGCTGCTGAAAGCTGGTAAAGCCCACTGATTGCGCGCCGCCAAACGTGCCTAACAGGATCAGTCCCAGCACAGCCTGCGTAAAGCCGGGAGACAGGGCGTAGGTGAGGTAGCCCATGGTGGATCCGAGCATGCCCAAGACCAACAGCCACTTCACGGATATCCGGTGCATGGCGCCGTTCAAGAGGAGGGCTCCGACCACATAGCCTGACCCGGCCGCCGTGACCATCATGGCAAAGCCGAAGTGTCCTAAATGCAGGGCTCGTGTGGCAAAGACAACCTCTTGAGAGTCGGCTGCCACGCCCAGCGCTAAGATGCCGATGCTGGCCACCAGCACCAGGCGGAAGAGGGGCGCTTGGCTCAGAACGTGCCAGGCTTTCTGCCAATCCTGCCTTGCCGTGTGCCAAAAGATGTTCGGCTCGCGAGCGCCTGGGGATGGGGCGGCCGCGAGTCGCGGCAACAGGAACATGGAGGCTGCGGAGAGGACGAAACTGACTCCATCGGACCACAGCGGCCGTTGCACGCCGCCTCTTAGCATCAAGAGCCCGGCGAGGGCGGGACCAACGAGGATGGCGCTGTAGCGGACCAAGGCGATTAAGCCGTTCAGTCGTTTTTGTCGTTCCGACGGGACAATCTGGGTTTGATAAGGCAGGAAGGCGTTCCCGAAGAAGACCCCCAGTACACCCAGCGCAGCAATGTCCAGATACACGAGCCAGAGATTGTGCAGATAGGGCATAAGCAGGAGGCCCGCCGCGCGCAGGATATCGGTGGTCATGAGAATGTCCCGACGGCTCAGGCGGTCCGTGATACTGCCTGCCCATGGGCTCACAATAAGGGCGCCCACGCGGCCCACCAGCCAGAGGCCGGCGACCGCCGTGGGCGAGTGTGTGAGACTCAAAACAAAGATATTGATGGCGACCAGGTACATGAGATCGCCAATGCTGGAGACGCCCCGGGCAAACACGAGCACAGCGATGCGGCGATTGGTTCGGGACGGCATCACAGGCCTACATAGAAGCTCCGGTCCAATCGATGGGTTCAAGGAAGTCGAAACCCGCCAAGGCGCTCTCGAGACTCCTGGTGATGTGGTCCAGATGCTCGGGCGTGTCAGCCTCAGCGCGTGCCACGAGGGCTGGCTGGGTATTGGAGGCCCGAACTAGACCCCATCCGTATGGGAACACGACCCGGACCCCGTCGATGTCGATGACTTTCACGGCAGAATCTTGACGGAAGTGGTCCTTCAGGGCCGTCACCACGTCAGCCTTCTTGTCGTCCGGACAGTCGATGCGGATTTCAGGCGTGGACGGCAGGTTGGGGACGCTTTCCAACAGCGCGGAGAGCGGTTCCTCGGTGTTGGACAACAGCCGGAAAAGACGGCCAGCGGCGTAAAAGGCATCGTCATAGCCGTAGTACTCATCGGCAAAAAACATGTGGCCCGACATCTCGCCGGTGAACACCGCGTTGAGTTCTCGCATTTTGGCCTTGATTAGCGAGTGGCCGGTCTTGTAGAACTGGGGTTTGGCACCCAGCCGTTCCAACTCGTCATAAAGGGTCTGAGAACATTTGACCTCGACGATGGCCGGTGTGCCGGGGTACTTGGCGGCAATCTCACGCCAATAGAGAATCATGAGGCGGTCTCCCCAGATAATTTGTCCCTTTTCGTCGACGACGCCAATGCGGTCGCCGTCACCGTCGAACGCCACGCCCAAATCCGCATGTTCCGCCTGGACGGTCTTAATGAGATCGGTCAGATTCTTGGCCACAACGGGGTCTGGGTGGTGGTTGGGGAAGGTCGGATCAGGAGTGCAGTATAAGGGAATCGCGTCCACACCGAACGCTTTCATCACGTCTTCGGCAAAGAGACTGGGGGTTCCGTTGCCACAGTCTACGACGACTTTCAAGGGGCGCGGCCCAAGCCGAATCTTTTCTTTCAGCATGGCCAGATAGGCGGGGACGGGATTGGCTTCGACTCGGGAGCCGCGTCCTTCGCGGAATTCGCCCCGCTCCATGATGCGGCGCACCTCTTGGATTTCTTCGCCGTAGATGGTGGACTTGCCGTGCGCCATCTTGAAGCCGTTATATTCGGCTGGATTGTGGCTGGCCGTAATCATGACGCCCGCTTCGCGGTCAAAGTGTACCCGCGCAAAGTAGAAAATCGGAGTCGTGACTTGTCCGATGTCAATGACATGGATACCGGTGGCCATGAGGCCCTCAGCCATCGCATCGCGATACGCCGGCGACGAGGCCCGGCTGTCCCAGCCCAAAAGCGCTTCGGTCGCCCCGCGGTCTGCCAGATAAGTCCCGAAGGCTCGACCCAACCGGACAACATCGGCCTCGTTCATATCGATATCGACCAGACCGCGGATGTCATATTCCCGGAAAACGCTGCTATTCAAAAAGAAACCCGCCTTTCCTATACGTATCAGCTTTACCGCCAATCATACCGCTTTTTTACTACGGGGATATCAATCCCGCGAATTTTCTCTCAAAAAAAGTTGACTCTAATTACAACTGCACGGTAGAATTCCGAACATAAACCTGTAGGATCACAACAAATGTTCAGGTTTCCTGATCACTCGAATCTATTAAGGAGGTTTTTCATGGCGGCGAACGAAGATGTTCGTTATGGCGATGAAATAGCGCAAATCGAACCGATCGGCATCGAGCACATCAAAGAGTCGGAGCGCCACGGCAAGGTCTCTTCCGTTTTTACGCTGTGGTGGGGTGCCAATGTGGAGCTCGCTACGCTGACGACCGGCGTGGCAGCTGTCGGATTGTTTGGGCTAAGCTTCTGGCAGGCAGCCATCGGTCTCATCATCGGCAATATTCTTGGAGCCGCCATTCTGGGTTTGGTTTCCACCTTTGGCCCGCGATTGGGCGTGCCGCAGATGGTGCATTCGCGGGCGCCGTTCGGCTTTGTGGGCAACTTCTTGCCGGGGGCCTTCAACTTGATTGCCGGGGCCATGTGGTTCGCTGTCAACACGGTGTTGGGAACGTTTGCCTTCATGGCACTGTTCCACACCGACTTCTTTATCGGACTGCTAATTATGGTTGCAATTCAGGTTATTGTCGCTGTCTACGGTTACAACATGATCCACGCGGTCGAGCGGTGGATGGCGGGTCTCCTGACCCTGGTTTTCATCGGCGTGTCGATTTTTGCCTTCTCGCACGCCCATTACGCCCTGCCTTTCAATCCCGTGCACACCTTGGGGGCATATACGGGAATCACCGGTGGCATTATCGAGGCCGCAGGATTGGCGCTCTCTTACCTGTTTGGATGGACTGTGTTTGGCTCGGACTACACTCGTTACCTTCCTAAGAGCACGAAGCCATCAGCCATTTTCGCCAACGCGGCGTCCTCGAACTTTGTGGCCGCTTTGTGGCTGGAACTGGTGGGCGTCGCGCTGGCTACGGTGTTTCCCGCGGCTGCCAACGGGAACCCGATTGGTCTCTTGTCGGGGATAAACCCGCATTGGCTGGTTGATTTGACCTTGTTGGCGGTCATGTTGGGTACAGTGACCGCGAACGTGCTGAACATCTATTCCGGGTCTCTATCGGCTTTGGTTATTCAGGTGCCCATTAAGCGTTGGATGGCGGCTGTCGCGGTCGGGATTATTGGGGCCGTGGTGGCCTATATCGGACACAAGGCCTACTATTTGGACTTCGAAAACTTCTTGTTCTTGTTGGCTTATTGGTTGGCTCCGTGGTCAGCGGTTGTGTTGGTAGACTTCTTCCTGATCAACAAGGGAAATTATCCGGAATCCATCTTCTACAACCCCAAGCGTCTCTTCAATCGAGGCCTCTGGGCATGGCTGATTGGCATTGCGGTGTCGGTTCCGTTCTTCAACCAATCGTTGTACGTGGGCCCCATCGCATACCGCTATGGCCACTTGGGGGATATCTCTTACTATGTCAGCTTTGTCGTAGCCGGATTGATTTATTGGCTGATAGGCAAGCGTCAGAAGGCCTAGGAACGGTGACGCCAAGAGAAGGAGCCAGTCTTAGGACTGGCTCCTTCTCGGTCTTGCGGCACTGTTGTAAAATAGCTTCGAATGATTTGTAGGGAGGAACCTGAGTGCAGATCCGGGCCTATCGTCCCCAGCATGATTTTCGGGCGCTCTTGGATGCGCAATGTGATCTCTATCAATTAAACTTTCCCCGATTTATCTGCACCCCGGTATTTTTGGCGGATCAGGCTCAGCGGCTCCGGGTGGCCGGTCGTCGGCCATTGGAAAACGGTATTTTCATCCTGGACGATAACGGCACCATGGCCGGATTTGTGTGGGTGGCGGTACGCATGGATTTGCAAGGAGCCTATGGATCGGTGGACCAGGTCTATCTGAAGCCCGCATATCGGCGCCAGGGGCTGGGGAGTCTCCTCATGCAGGCCGCCGAAGATTTCGTGCGCCGGCAGGGCCTCAAAATAGCCAGGCTGTATGTGACGCAGGATAACCGGGATGCCGTGCGGCTATATGAGCGCAGCGGATATTCTGTGACCCGCTACGAGATGGAGCGGCCCTTATAGCGTGCGCCGCTTCTCCATGAGCCAGCAATCCTCCCATACGCCTTCATGATATTCATGACAGATGAGCCGCGTTAAGATGACAAACCCGCACTTTTGGTAGACGTGGACGGCACGGGCGTTGGAGATTCGCGGATCGAGGATGACGCGATGGGCGCCCCAATAATTCAGCAAAGTGTCGGACGCCAACCGCGTCAATTGGGTGCCCAGACCGTGCCCCCATAACGAGGTCTCCCCTAAAAACATATCCATGCCGACACTGTATTCATACGCCGGAAAGCCAAATCGTTCGACGTCTTTGAAATGGAGCGGATACACTTGCAGAAATCCGGCAGGCTTATTATGCCATTCGACCATACAGCCCTGAACCGGGTGGCCGGTTTTCCTCATGTAGTGATGTTCGATGTAATCCCAGTCGGCTGGGGTGTCACGCCCATCATAATAGGTCAGCACCGTAGGGTCATTGAGCCAACGATACAAGTGCGGGCCGTCCCCGGCGGCCAGGGGTCGGATTGAGAGGGAGCCCTGGGCAGCCGAAAACCCTGCCACCATGCTAGATTTCCGCCTCCATCCGACGAACCCGGTCTTGGATGCGGTCCTGATCGGACTCATGCAGGTGGGATAGATTGGCTGACACCAGCGACCTTAAACTGTCCTCCACGGTGCGAAAAAGCTGGCACGCCAACTCCCGGTCCCAATGGGCGGGCGCGTAACCGGAGATGCTGGGATGGGCCGAAACCCCCAGACCCTCGTGGGCCCATTGCCAAATGGCCAGCGGGACCTCGGTTGCCGGCAGAAACGTATCCGGGCCTGGGTGCTCCATTACGCGCCGGAATGCCGTGGCGTCGGCCGATGCCAGCCGCATGAGCTCCGACCGGGCTTGCCGGGCCAGGGCAATCTGGAAGCCAAGGTCAACCGCAGGCTGACGCTTTTGGGCTAGTCCCGCCACCATTTCCAGGAGTGCCCAGCCTTGGGCGCAAGCAAGGGCCGCCACGCTGCCGCCTGCCCAAACCGGGGTGGGACGTGCAACTAGAGAAAGCCAGTCATTGAGCGAGCTAGGGGTGAGATGATCGGGCATAGTTCGCCTCCTTGCTCCCCATGGTACAGGTACCGCTGGCGGGAAACAATCTGTGCCGTGCGGGGACCTCTTATGGGCAATAAAAACCGTCCCGCGAGGTGGCGGGACGGTTTTTTGAGGAGTCTCTCTAAGGAATCGAAGGAGAGGTGCCCACCGATGACGGCATAGTGATGGCGTGATTTGGTTCCTGACCCAAGGTGGCCGTAATGGACAGGGTCTTTCCGCCGCGATTGATGGTCAGCGTGACCGACTGTCCCACTCGGTGCTGCAACACCGCATCCTGCAACGCTTTGGCCGTGGTAACCGGCTTGCCGTCGACGGCGGTCACGATATCGCCCGGCTTTAATCCCGCTTGAGAGGCTGGACTATTGGGTTCGACATACGCGATCAGGACTCCAGTGGCCGTCGGCAGGTTGTACTGGCGCTTGACGGTGGCGTTGTCTGTGCTGATGAAAACGCCCAGCCACGGACGTGATACATGTCCGGTCTTCATGAGCTGCGGCACCACTTCGTCCACGGTAGACGTGGGAATGGCAAATCCAATGCCTTGGCCCTGGGTGGAGACGGCGGTGTTGATGCCGACGACCTGCCCAGCCAGGTTCAATAGCGGGCCGCCGCTGTTGCCGGGATTGATGGCCGCCGATGTTTGCAGCAGATTGGTATAGTTTCGGGCGCCAATCGTCAGCGGACGTCCCTTAGCGCTGATGACGCCGACCGTGACGGTATCGTTGAGGTCATAGGGATTGCCAATGGCGATAACCCAAGCCCCGGCCGGAGTCTTGTTGGAATTGCCCAGAGTTAATGTCGGCATGGGCTTTGGAGCGTTGATTTTCAACACGGCGAGGTCAGTTTGATAATCGGCCCCCACAATCTTGGCCGAAAACGGCTTGCTGTAGCCTTTCACCGAGACTTGTATAGTGCTGGCGCCGTTGATCACGTGATCGTTGGTAATAATGTAACCTTGCGAATTAAAGAAGAACCCGGTGCCAATATCGGTCTGGATCTGTGTTTGGGGCACAGCCCCCTGGCCGCCGAACAGCGACCCGAAAAATGGGTTGAAGTATGGCGAGCTATTGACGTTCACCTTAGTTTTGACAGTGGCAGTAATCTTGACGATTGCCGGGCTGACGCGCTGGACAACATTCGATACGGTGTCCGGGCCCATGGGCAGTGTCGTCGGTGCAGAGGCCACAGTGGCGTACTGATTGATATTCGCGGACGCGTTCGCTTGCGCCTGGGCTCCAGGATTCAACTGATTGTATGTGTAGACCCCTCCGCCAACCGCGCCGGCACCGACCGCGAAACCGACCACGGCAGCGGCGAGGGTACGATGTATGCTGGCCATACGGTGCCTCCCAACGTAAAATTTTTCTCTAGTGTATCCCCAAGATGTTACAAATACGTTACGATCGTCATAACTCGCGGATTTTGAGGCCGTCGGTGCCTGCAGACAGTGGTTTAGGGTTTCCCCGAAAAGGGGTGAGTGCGTCGATGCACGTGTGGATAGTAGATGACGATCCCGCCGTTTTGGCGTTGGTGACTGCCGCCGTCGAGCGTTTTGGCGCGGAGGTTAGAGGATTTTCGACAGTATCGGCGGTTTTGGAAGCGTTGGCTTTGGAGTCCCCGCCGGATGTGTGTCTGGCCGACTGGACCATTGCCGATGGACCAATTCTGCGTGCTGTTCCCCTGATGCCCGGTACCCGCGTTGTCGTGATGTCCGGCAACCCGGCTGCCGAAGTGGATCTGCCTGAGAATGTCGAATGGCTGCCCAAACCCTTTCGGTTGGGTGATTTGAGCCGCCTGGTGGAGACCGCGGAACCTGAGTTGCACCCCTGACTGCTTTGTGCTAGGATGCCAGGAGAATTCTGGATCAACCCACTGCCAACCATTTGTGGTTAGACTGTGTGAGGCGAGGGTACCCTAGGAACACCCCCGGTATAGCGCGACAACCCTACACTTTCTCAGTTCAATTTCACACCGTTTGGAGGCAATTATGGAGCGCGAGCTAGCGCTGGAGTTTGTGCGGGTGACCGAGGCTGCCGCTATTCAGGCGGGACGGCTGATGGGCCGCGGCGACAAGAACGGCGCGGACAAACTGGCGGTCGACGCAATGCGTGCCATGCTGGATACCGTCGATATCCGCGGCACGGTCGTCATTGGCGAGGGTGAAATGGACGAAGCGCCGATGCTCTACATCGGTGAGGAAATCGGCGGGGGCAACGGTGAACCCGTCGATATCGCCGTCGATCCATTGGAAGGCACCAACTTGGTGTCGAAGGGACTTCCCGGTGCCATTGCCGTGATGGCGGTAGCACCGCGCGGCCATCTCTTGCACGCACCGGACATGTATATGGAGAAGATCGTGACCGGACCCGCGGGGAGGGGTGCGATTTCTCTGGATGCCCCGATAGAAGATAACCTGCGCGCCTTGGCGAAGCGGCTCGAAAAGCCGGTCGAAGATTTGACTGCCGTGATTTTGGACCGCGAACGCCACCAGGAGCTCATTCGCCGTATCCGGGAGACGGGTGCGCGGATCCGTCTCATCTCCGATGGAGATGTTTCGCCGGCTTTGGCGGCCTGTGTGCCGGATTCGGGGATTGATTTGCTGGTCGGTTCGGGCGGGGCGCCGGAAGGCGTCATTGCTGCGGCGGCCGTGAAATGCCTGGGCGGGGAAATGCAGGCCCGACTGTTGCCGGAAGACGCTGCACAAGAACAGCGTGTCCGGGACATGGGCGTGAGTGACCCGCGCCAGCTTCTCAAGCTGGATGATTTGGTGAAAGGCGACGATGTGCTGTATGTAGCCACCGCCATTACCGACAACGATCTCTTAGACGGAGTGCATTACGGACCCCAATTTTGCGCGACCCATAGCGTGGTGATGCGTTCGCTCACCGGCACGGTGCGGTTTGTTCGTGCAGATCACCAATTGAACCGCAAATGGCCGGAAGGGCGTCCCGTGACCCAATTGAGGAGGAAAAATTAGACTTTATGGCCGATGATTTGAAGGAGAGCGCATCCGCTGCTCCCAAGCGCCCCCGGCGCCCTCGCAGTGCCAAAGCAAGCGTTGCGGCACCCACCGAGACAACTGCCCCAGAGGAAACCTCCGAGTCCACAGCCGCCGCTAAACGACCCCGCCGACCCCGCTCCGCATCGACGGACACGCAACCGGCTAAATCGCGCGGACGCCAGAAGGCCCAAGCCGAAACTGCGCCGCCTATTCATGTGGACGTCGCGTCCCCGATGCCGTATGGAGATGCAGCGCCGGCTAACGTTGCATCCCATGTCACCGAGGGTGAGACGCTGCCTAGTCCCAAACGGCCCAGGAAACCGTCCGCCAACCGTCGCCGCTCCAAGGAGCCAGACAACAAGGAGACAGCGGTCGCCGAAACCCCTGAATCTCGCCAACCCGCGGTGGAGACGACCCAACCCGCCGCCGAGGCGGCCACGAGCCCCGTTGTCGTCGATACCACCACAAGTCCTATTAAGACGGAGGAAGCATTGGTTCCGGCGCCGCCGCGATTGGCTCCCGCCCCACGCGTGGCCGAGAGTGAGGCTGCGGGGAATCTCGCAGCGTCGAACCCCACCGCCCAGCCAAACCGTCCCCGTGACAACCGCCGACCTGACATGAACCATCGTGGCAACAACAGTGCGGGACGACGCGACATTCCCAAGCAGCGTGAAAATTCGTTTACCATGGCGCAATTGGATGCCATGACGCTTCTCGACCTGTATAAACTTGCGCGCCAGTTTAACATCGAGAACTTCCGCCAGTACAAAAAGGGCGAGTTAATCTGGGAAATCCTCCGAGCCCGCACTCATAAAGACGGATTTGTCTTTGTGCAAGGTCTGTTGGATATCGTGGGGGACTATGGATTTCTCAGGCCCACCGACTTTCAGCGCAGTCGGGAAGATGTGTATGTGTCGGCGTCTCAGATTCGCCGCTTTGACCTGCGGGCTGGAGACCAAGTCTCCGGACAAGCGCGGCCTCCCAAGGACGGGGAGCGGTACTTTGCCCTCCTCAGAGTGGAGGCTGTGAATGGTCTCTCTCCGGAGAAATCCGCTGAACGGCCTGACTTTGATGGCCTAACCCCTATCTTCCCGGACTCGCGCTTTCGTTTGGAGACTACGCGCGAAGACTTGGCGTGCCGCTTGGTCGACATTGTGGCTCCCATTGGCCGAGGTCAGCGCGGTCTCATCGTAGCGCCGCCCAAGGCCGGCAAGACTGTGTTGTTGAAGAAGCTGGCCAACGCTATAGCCCAAAACAGTCCCGAGACGCACCTGATGGTCTTGCTCATCGATGAGCGGCCGGAAGAAGTGACAGACATGGAACGGTCGGTTCGCGGCGAAGTGGCCAGTTCCACGTTCGATGAGCCGCCGGAAGACCATATCCGGGTCGCCGAGATGGTGCTGGAGCGCGCCAAGCGTTGGGTGGAAATGGGACGCGATGTGGTGATTTTGCTGGACTCCATTACCCGGCTGGCGCGCGCTTACAACCTCACCATACCAGCCTCGGGGCGGACGCTCTCCGGCGGCATGGATCCGGCAGCGCTTCATAAGCCCAAGCGATTTTTCGGCGCGGCTCGAAAAGTGGAACACGGCGGCAGCTTGACCATCCTGGCCACGGCTTTGGTGGATACCGGCTCGCGCATGGATGACGTGATTTACGAGGAATTCAAGGGTACCGGCAACATGGAACTGCATCTAGACCGGAAGTTGGCGGAACGCCGTACGTTCCCGGCCGTGGACATCAAGCGGTCCGGCACTCGACGCGAAGACTTGCTGATGACCAGCGAGGAGTTGGACATCATCTGGCAGGTGCGCAAAGCGATCCACAATCTGGGCAATCAGGAGGCCACCGAGCTTTTGTTGCAGAACTTGAAGCGAACCCGCTCCAATGCGGAATTCTTCAAGCTCTTTGTCGCGTCTCAAGGGGGTCAGGGCTGAGTGGCGGGTGAGCGCGTCTTAGTCGTCGATGATGATCGCCATATCCGCGAGCTCTGCCGAATGTATCTGGAACATGCCGGATACGTGGTGGACGAAGCCGGGGATGGGGAGGAGGCGCTCACCAAGGTTGACCACGAGCCCTACGATTTGATGGTTTTGGACCTGATGCTGCCGCGCGTGGATGGATTTGATGTGCTGTCTGACGTGCGCGGCCGCGATCAGTGGTTGCCGGTGGTGATGCTGACGGCCATGGGCGATGAAGAGGATCGGCTGCTGGGGCTAGACATGGGCGCCGATGATTATATGATTAAACCTTTTAGTCCGAAGGAACTGGTGGCTCGCGTCAATGCCGTGCTGAGACGTGTTATGCAGGGCCCTAAAACGGGCAGCGACACGCGGATCCATCACCCCGGTCTCCTCATCAACACGGATGAGCGTTTCGTGCAGGCCGGGCAGGACACCCTCACGCTCACGCCGCGCGAATATGACCTGCTGTGTTTCTTGGCCATCCACCCCAAGCAGATTTTTAGCCGTGAACACCTCTTGGACCGCGTGTGGGGGCTCGATTTCGAGGGAGACAGCCGTACCGTGGACGTGCACGTGACCCGGCTCCGCCAGAAACTGATGGCGAGCTCGTCCCCTTATGAGTATCTCGACACCGTGTGGGGACAGGGCTACCGCTTTCAGCCCAAACCGCGGTCGTGAGAGAAGTTGAGAGCCGGTTTCGGATGTGGCTGAAGCGGCTCTCCAGCCAGTTGGTGCTGAGCCATGTGTTTGTGGCAGTGGTGGTGCTGGCCTTCGCGCTGGGTGTGGCCCAAATCTCATTTCGGCAATACCTGATTCGGAGTCAAATAGCCACCATCACCCAGCAGACCAAACCTCTTGCCACAGCCTTTCAAGGCTATTTCGCGGCTCCGGGACCTTCCACGTTGCCCTACGCCTTAGCCATCGAATTTATGGCCAAGGCGCTTAACGATCGGGTTTACGTCTATGATGCGCAGTCGGGTCAACGGATATTTCAGTCGCCCCAGAAAGAACCTCCTCTTGTACCCATTCCCGAACAAGCCTTCGTTTCGGTGCTCGAGTATGGGCGATCATACCACCATCGGATTGGTTCGGATGTGGTCGTTGTGGGCATTCCGGTGTTCGCTGGACCGCACAACGTCGAGGGCGCGGTGTTCGTCGAGTCGCCCTTATCCTTGACGGATCGGACGGCGAATTCACTTTTGGGGCTGTTGCTTCTGGGTGAAGTCATTGCCGTCATTGTTGTGGGCGCCCTGGCCTATGCTATTGCTCGGCAGTTGTCCAAGCCCCTGGACAATCTGAGGCAAGTCGTAGCTCAGTCCGGCGATCCGGCCTCCCTGAGGGCCGTGGAAGGTGAGGGGCCGTTGGAGGTCCAAGCACTGGCCCATGAGTTCAACCGTTTAGAGGACCGCATCGACGCGCAGATGGCCCAATTAACCCGGGAAGCGGAGTCGCGCGATGCGTTGATGGCCCACGTAGCGCATGACCTCAGAACGCCGTTGACCTCCATTCGGGGATTTTTGGAGGCTGTCCGAGACGGTTTGGCGACGGGCGAGGCGCATGATCGGGCCGTGGACGTCGCTTGGGAAGAGACGCTGCGGTTGCAGCGACTGGTCGACCGGCTTCTGAAGGCGACTCGAATCCGCAGTGAAACAGTGGCGATGGAGCCAGTGTCTGTGCGGGATTGGGTCGACACGACGCTGGAGCGGGTGGGGCCGGTGCTGCAGCAGAAGCAGATCGATTTGGACTGGACTCAAAGTCAAGACGGCACGATCTTAGGTAATGAAGATTATTTGGTGGAAGCTTTGGTGAACTTGCTGGACAACGCCATCAAGTGGTCTCCCGAAGGTGGACGCATCCAAATTGAAACGGCCCAAGACGGCGACGCCATGGTGGTGAGCGTCCAAGACCAGGGACCCGGCATTCCGGAGGAGCTCTTGCCCCGCGTATTTGAGCGCTTTGTCACCGGCGATGCTTCTCGCCAGCAGTCCAGCGGATTGGGTCTGGCCATTGTAGATGAAGTCATCAAGCGGCATCAGGGCACGGTGGAGATTCATTCGGCTCCAGGCGAGGGCACTCGGGTGTCGCTGCGCATTCCCAAACAAGACTAGTCAGGACTTGCGTTTTCTACACGAAGGCTGGTAAAATAGCGCGTGATGTTTTCGTGAGCGGAAGAAGGTGAATCTATGAAGGCGGACATTCATCCCAGTTACCATCGGACCACCGTGACCTGTTCCTGCGGGGCGGTATACCACATCGGTTCCACCCGAGAGAATTTGAAAATCGAAATTTGCGGCCAGTGCCATCCGTTGTACACCGGTCAGCAGCGCATTATTGACTCAGGTGGTCGGGTGGAGCGGTTTAAGAAGCGCTACGGGATGAAATAACAACGAAAACAGAGCCGCGGCTCTGTTTTTTGTTTAAAGGCAATTTAGGGGCTAAGAGAGATGGACGACACAATGATTCGCCGACTGGAGTCGGCTAAAGTGCGCTATAGCGAATTGCAGGAGGAGATGGCCAATCCGCAGGTCCTCTCCAACCCCGACCTGGCTCGAAAGTATGGACAGGAACTGGCGGAATGGGAAGAGATCGTCAGTCGCTATGATCAATATCAGAGCGCGGAAGAAGAGTGGGAGACCGCCAAGGAACTGGCTCGGGACGATGACCCGGAGACCCGCGAATGGGCGCTGGGTGAAGCGGACCGTCTGAAGTCGGACATGGAACGGTTGGATCAAGAGCTGGCCCGGCTGTTGGCTCCGAGCGATCCCAACGATCAAAAGAACGTGATTGTGGAAATTCGGGCCGGCGCAGGTGGTGAAGAAGCGGCCTTGTTTGCGGCATCGCTGTACCGCATGTACATGCGGTACGCCGAGGAACACGGGTGGCGGACCGAACTGCTGTCCTCTAACCTGACCGACATCGGGGGATACAAAGAAGTGACCCTGATGGTGGAAGGGCGGGGGGCGTACAGTCGTTTGAAATTCGAGAGCGGCGTGCACCGCGTGCAACGCGTACCGGCCACCGAAGCGCAGGGGCGCATCCATACCTCCACCGTGACCGTGGCAGTCCTGCCCGAGGCGGAGGAGACCGATGTCGTGATTAGTCCGGATGATCTGCGCATTGACACCATGCGGGCATCGGGTGCCGGAGGTCAGCACGTCAACAAGACTGAGTCGGCGGTGCGGATTACGCATTTGCCCACCAATATTGTCGTGTACTGCCAAGACGAGAAATCGCAGCTGAAAAATCGGGAAAAGGCCATGCGGGTACTTCGGGCACGGTTGAAGGATCTATATGAATCCGAAGCGCATAATGCTGTACAGGAGGAGCGCCGATCCCAAGTGGGTACCGGTGACCGCTCTGAGCGCATTCGGACCTATAATTTCCCTCAAGGGCGGGTGACAGACCATCGGGTGGGTCTGACTCTGCACCGCATCGAAGCTATCTTGGAAGGCGACCTGGATGAAATTATTGCCGCCTTGGTGGCGCATCAGGAAGAAGAACGGTTGAAAGAGGCTTGAGATGGACTGGCGCCAAGCATTAAAGGAAACCGCGCTCCAGCTGGAGGGGACAGGTGTGCCCGACTCCAGCCGGGAGGCGGTTTATTTGTTGCAGTGGGCCACAGGTCGAAGCTACCACGACTGGATTCTCGACGGGGGCATGCTCACTGAGTCCGAGATGTTGCGCCTGGAAGAAGGGCGGCGGCGTCGAGCGCGTCGTGAGCCCATGGCTTACATCACCGGTCATCAAGAGTTTTATGGTTTGGATCTCACGGTGACGCCGGCGGTCCTCATTCCGCGCCCCGAAACGGAACATCTGGTTGAAGCGGTGTTGGACGCCCTGGACGCGACCCGTGTGCGAATTGTGGACGTGGGAACGGGATCGGGAGCCATCGCCTTGGCTTTGAAGTCTCGACGGCCGTCGTGGGATGTGGTGGGAGTTGACTTGTGTCCCGAGGCCTTGGCAGTGGCCTCCCAGAATGCTTGGCGGTTGAATCTGCCGGTCACCTGGGTTCGTTCGGACTTGTTGGAGGCCGTCAGTGGGCGTTTTCATGTCATTGTGGCCAATTTGCCCTATATCGATCCGGACTGGTCGGACCAGGCAGAGCCGGAGTTGCGTTTTGAGCCCGATGCTGCTCTCTACGCCCCGGAGCAGGGATTAGCTTTGATGCGGCGGTTGGTTAAAGAGGCTGGGCCACATCTGGAGCCTGATGGACAGTTGTTTTTAGAGTGCGGATTTGACCAAGCCGCAGCGCTCCGTCAAGCATTGGCGAAGGCCGGCTTCGCGGATATCGCCGTGATGCCGGATTATGCCGGCCATGACCGGATCGTATCGGGGCGCTGGACTTCTGGGACAGAGGAGGGGGATCATGTCTGAATACATCACGCCTGAAGAGCTGGCTGCGCGGTTGGGGACCGACACGGCGCCCCTGGTGGTGGATGTCCGCATCGGTCAAGTTGGGCAAATTCCAGGGGCGGTTCATGTACCAGTACTAGATTTGGAGGACGAGCCGCAGAACTGGGATAAGAATCGTGACATCGTGGTATTCTGCCAGTTTGGCAAGGGCGCCAGCGAATACGCGGCCGAGGTGCTCGAGGAGCAGGGATATCACCACGTGTGGAAGCTCGTGGGCGGCATGGATGGCTGGAATCAGTTTCTCTCCGGTGTTGGCGGTCCGAGCTAGCGAATATACTCCCCCTAAGAACGGGGGCAAGAGTCGTGACCGGACCGCAATGGATAGCTGTCATCGCCATGGCTGCTTTGTATGGGTTGCTTCTGGGCGATTGGTTTCACCGCGCCTGGGTTGCCCTGGGGTTGGCGGCCGCCCTCGTGATCAGCGGCACAGTGTCGCTGTCTTCGGCGTTTCACAGCATTGACTGGAATACCATCTTTCTCCTCGCCGGGATGATGGTGTGCGTGGCCTGCTTGGGTGATGCCGGGCTGTTCAGCTACTTGGGCCGGCGCGCCAAACACTACGCGCGCGGAAAGCCATGGCGGCTTCTCTGGATCTTTTATGTATTGACCGCCGTGATTTCCGCCTTCTTGGACAATGTGACCACCATCCTTCTCTTGGCACCCATCCTCATCGAGGCGGCGGAAGAGATGGATTTGGATCCTATCCCGTTGCTGATGGTGCAGGTGATTGCCTCCAACTTGGGTGGCGTGGCCACATTGGTTGGGGATCCGCCCAATATTCTTATTGGAACGGCGGCGCATCTGTCCTTTCTGCAGTTCGCGAAGAATTTGGGGCCTATTGCGGTGTTGATGCTGGCATTTCTGGCGCTGTTGCTGCCGGGGTTGATCCGCCTCAATCCGCACCTGAAAAGCTCCGGGAAGCCAGGCCCACGCTCCGATGGAGCCCCAGTCTCACCGAAATTGAAAGGCCTGTTGGCCATTGTGGGACTCATGCTGGCGGCCTTTTTGCTGCAGCGCCAGATTGGCGTCGGCGTGGGTTATATCGCGCTGGCTGGAGCGCTTCTGTCAACGGCGTACGCGGGTGCTCTACGGAGCCGATGGTACCGTCATGTCGATTACGGCACACTGGCGTTCTTTATTGGCGTCTTTGTGCTGGTCGGCGGCATCGAGTCATCCGGCTTGGTCCACTATGTGGTGCTTTGGCTGAGCCGACCGAGCTTGGGGCCGTGGCTGCCCCTGCTGCTGTTTCTGGGCACGGCGGTATTTTCGGCCTTGTTGGACAACGTGCCTCTGGTCGCTGCCTTAATCCCGGTCTTGGAGCGAATGGCAGGTGCTGGGTCTCACTTTGGGGTAGAATTATGGATAGCGATTGGCTTGGGAGCCGCCGTGGGTGGCAATGCCACCATCATCGGGGCGTCCGCCAATGTGGTGGCGCAGGGCTTGGCAATCGAGCGCGGATATGCGCTTAGTTTCGCCAAATTTGCCCGGTTTGGCATGAAAGCAGCGGGGCTCACCGCTTTGGTGGGAGCCGCGTATTTGACAGTGCGATTTTAGGAGGGGCTGTGGAGACAACCATTTTAGATTCCGGCTATGTAGCACCTGCCGTGGAGGCCCTAAAAGCGGGGCAATTAGTGGCGTTCCCGACCGAAACAGTGTATGGGCTGGGGGCCGACGGCACCAACGCGGCGGCGTGCCAACGTATCTTTGAGGCCAAGGGTCGTCCCCAGGACAACCCCTTAATTTTGCATGTCCTCGACAAGCCTGGGCTGATGGCCCTGACTTTAGGGGCGTTGCCAACCTCCGCCGAGGCTCTGGTGGAGGCCTTTTGGCCCGGACCGCTCACGGTGGTGGTTCCCGCCAACCCGGATATTCCGGAGGTGGTGCGTGCCGGACTAAATACGGTGGCGGTGCGGTCCCCGAATCACCCCGTGGCTCGCGACTTAATCGAGGGATTGGGCCGTCCCATTGCTGCGCCGAGTGCCAATCTCAGCGGGCGGCCAAGCCCTACCGAGGCGGCTGCGGTGTGGGAGGACATGGCTGGCCGGATTCCCCTTATCATCGACGGTGGCAGCACCCAGGTAGGACTGGAGTCGACGGTGGTGGACTGCACAACCACACCGCCTACGCTGCTTAGACCGGGCGGCATTGGGCTGGACTTGGTAGCGAGCGTGGTGGGGGAGGTGGCGCTCGCGTCAGGACACGGGCCTGTGCGCGCACCGGGAATGAAGTACCGGCATTACGCGCCCAAATCTCCCGTTATTTGGCTGGATCGAACCAATTCCGAGGCTGTGGAGGCGGCGTTGTCCATACTGAGCCGGGACTACCCAAATATGGCCGTCATCGCCCCGGAATCCTTGCCCGAAGGTCTTGTGGGGCAATACCAGAGCTTGGGGCGGGACGCGGTGACCGCTGCCCACCGATTGTTCCAATCCATACGGTATTTAGATCAGTTGAAGCCGGATGCTATAGTGATAGTGTGGGAGTCGGAAGAGGGTTTGGGGCTGGCCGTGAAGAACCGTATTGAGAAAGCGGCAACGACGCGGGTGAGGCTGTGACAGACGACATTCAGATATTATTTGTGTGTACTGGCAATACTTGTCGTAGTCCTATGGCCGAGGCCATTTGGCGGGCCATGGGGCATGAGGCCGTGGGCTCCGCAGGTGTTTCAGCATGGCCGGGCCAAAAGGCGGCATCCCATGCTGGAACTGCAGTCGAGCGCTATGGCGGCACGTTGGAAAACCATCGCTCACGCGACTTGGACGACGTCTCGGAAGAGCCCGATCTGGTGCTGACCATGACGGCAGCGCAAAAAGAACGGGTGCTGGTACGGCGGCCCGAATGGGCCGAGCGAACCTGGGTGCTGACCTATATGGTGGGCGAAACAGGCGACATAACCGACCCGATCGGGCAAGACTTGACCGCCTATCAGGCGGTGGCGGACCAATTGCATCGCCTCCTGACCCAGTTTCGGGACAAGTTGGCGAAGGGATTGGACGGCTGACAGAGTGTCGGTCGATACCATCACAAAAAGGAGCGAATGGTCATGCGGATTGCGGTGGGGGCCGATCATGCCGGCTGGACATTGAAAGAACCGTTGGTAGCATTTCTTATCGAGAACGGTTGGGATGTGGAGGACTTTGGCGCCTTTGGAAGCGAATCGGTGGATTATCCCGATTATGCCTTGAAGGTTGCGGCGGCAGTGGCTCGCGGGGATGTGGAGCGTGGCCTGTTGTTATGTGGCAGTGGCCAGGGGATGTGCATGACCGCCAACAAGGTGGCCGGGGTGCGGGCAGCGTTGGCGCACGACGTGGTTTCCGCGCGCCTGTCCCGCGAACATAACGATGCCAATGTGCTGGCTATGGGGGCGCGGTTCGTGGCAGCGCCGATGGCCGAAGAGATATTGTTGACCTTTCTTACCACACAGTTTGCGGGCGGGCGCCATGCCCGTCGGGTAGAGAAGATTGAAGCTTTGGACCGCCGGGAGCCCGGACTTTCCTAAGGCTCGAAAGTGATGGGAGTTGCGATATGGTTTTAGTGGACCACCCCCTTGTGCGGGTGCACATTGGAGCGCTTCGCGACCGTCATGCGGGCACGGATGAGTTTCGGCGGCACTTAACTGCCTTGGCCCGTTTGCTGGCCTATCCCGCGCTGGCGGATTTGCCGACCGAAGCTTTTTCCATCGAGACGCCCTTGGCTCAAACCACGGGCCAGCGTCTGCGCCGTGTACCTATTCTGGTTCCGGTACTGAGAGCGGGGCTGGGATTGGTGGAAGGGTTTGCGGATGTCATTCCGGATGCTATGGTGTCGCATTTGGGCATGTACCGCGATCACGCCACACTAAAGCCAGTACGCTATTATTCAAACTTCCCCCAGGATCGCCATAATCATCCGTTCATCCTATTGGACCCCATGCTGGCGACGGGCGGTTCCGCGTCGGATGCGTTGGACTATCTGAAGTCGGAGGGTGCCGAAGATATTCGACTGGTGTGCGTCATCGCGGCTCCAGAAGGGGTGGCGCGGGTGGAAACACGGCACCCGGGCGTGCCGATATACACGGCGCAGTTGGACGAGCGTCTCGACGAGAGAGGCTACATCCTGCCCGGACTGGGAGATGCTGGCGACCGTCAGTTTGGTACTATCTAAGGGTTCTGGCGGTTTCTTCCCAAATCGCCATCACTTGACTTCAATTCCGGCAATGCGTATACTTATGCCTCGGTGAAGGGTGGGTTTTCTGTGCCCGCCCGACTGCGAGAGACGCTGTTTTGCCCCGGATTTTGCCACCATTTGTCCGTGATAAATGTCTTGGGTCGAAACCGGGCGAATGCTGCGCGAAAGAGGTGGACGCGGTGGGTGAACCTAATCAAAAGAGTGGGTCCGCCTTCCGTGGAGTCGGCGTCGCAGCAGCCCTCGGTGCTCAATTAATCCTTGCCATTGTGCTGGGATTCCTGTTGGGCCACTGGTTGGATGGCGTCTTTCACATAGCGCCGTGGTTAACCATTGCAGGTGTGATTTTGGGGATTGTGGCCGGGTTTATGGGGCTCTTTCATTTGTCCAAGGTTTTGATGAAGTGAAAGACTTTCAGAACCTGTGGAAGCAAGCCGCTGTCGTTTCCTTCGGGATTGGTGTAGTACTGGCGGTCATCGCCATGGTTACTGCATCGCCCATCTTTTGGGGGCTTGCCAGTGGGATTATTCCCGGGGAAATTGACCTCGTTGGTTTGGGTCTTCGCCTTCCCTTGTGGGCCCGATTAAATCCCCGCGCCGCCGTGTCAGGAATTAATTTGCGCCTCCTGTCGCGACTGGTTTTGTTGGGGATTTATTTTTATGTGTTAAAGCACTACACAGACTTCAACATTTACGCTGCCCTGGCGGGAATCTTTGTCCCGCATCTGGTTTATCTGGTGTGGGCGGCCTTTCACCATAAGGGCAAGGGGGTGAATGGATGAATTTTTCCTTAACGGCGTTTCAATGGCCCCCGTTCTGGACGGGCCTTATCAGCATCGGCCTGGTATTGCTGTTTGGGCTCGCGGCAGCCCGTCGGGCTACCGCGAGTGTGCCGTCCGGTGCCCAGAATATGATGGAAACAGCCATTGAGACCTTCCAAGACCTGGTCGGCCAAATGGCCCCCGAGGCATTGGCTCCCAATCTGTCTCTTCTCGCCCTGACGCTGTTCCTCATGCTCGTTGTGGCGAACATCTTGGGTTTGTTGCCGCTGCCGTGGTTCAACGGCGACTGGATTCATTCCCCAACCGCCTTTTTGAGCATCCCGGCAGGACTTGCGGCCTGGATGTTCTTGCTCATCCAATGGGCCGGCATCAAGTACAAAGGGTTTGGAGGATGGGTTTACGGCTGGGTTTGGAAGCCGTTCCCGGTCATCGGGTTGGTCATTAATGCTTTGGAACAGCTCGTGATGCCGGTGAGTTTGGCATTTCGGTTGTTCGGCAACATCTTGGCAGGCGAATTGGTTCTGCGCATGACCACACACCTTCCGCATGGTATCGGGGGCGTCATCACGACCTTCGGAATTGGCACCTTGTGGCTGGTGTTTAGTTTTGTTATCTCCATGATTCAAGCGCTCATTTTCACCATCCTGACGGTGGCGTACATGAGCATTCAGGCAAACAAAGACCATTAGGGGAAGCAACAGAGGAGGAGTTTAAGAAGTGTTTACCGCGAAGGAAATTATGCTCTTCATTGGAGCGTTGGCTGCTGCAGGCGGTGCGATTGGTGCCGGTATCGGCAACGGGTTGGTTATGGGTCGGATGGTGGAAGGTGTTGGCCGTCAGCCTGAGGCGATTGGCCGTCTGTTGACGTGGGCTCTGGTCGGTGTGGCGTTGGTTGAGGCGTGGCCGGTTATTACCTTCGTGTTGTTCGTGTTTACCAAGATCGGCTAGCTTGTAGACGTTTCAGGGAAGGAGCATTGACGTGTCCAGCACTTCACTTACGGCCCCTAATCTGATAGCGGCGGTGCTGCAGTTCCTTTTACTGCTGTTCCTGCTCCGCGCTTTCGTATACAAGCCGATTCTGGCCGCCATGCAAAAGCGTCGCGACACCATTGCCAAACAGATTCACGATGCCGACGGTTTGCGCAGCGAGGCTGACAAGCTTCGCCATGAAGCGCAGGAACTTGTCAATCAGGCTCGGGATGAGGCCAAACAAATTTTGGCTAATGCCCGGCGCGAGAGCGACGAGCAGGCCAAGAAGATTGTAGAGCAAGCGCAGAAGGAAGCCAGTTATCGGCAGAAGGCTGCCATTGACGAAATTGAACATGAGCGCGATCAGGCGCTAGCCTCCATTCGGAGTCAAGTTGCGGATCTGGTGGTATTCGCAGCCGGCAAGGTGATTGAGCGCAACCTCAACGCCGAGGACCAGGCCCGCTACGTTGATGAGGTGTTGAAAGACGTGGGGCAACTGCAATGAAGAATGAAGTGACAGCCCAGCCATACGCACGGGCGCTGTTCAGCTTGGCCTCGGAACAGCACAAAGAGGAACTCTTAGCTCAAGAGCTCGGCCGCGTGCTGACCACATGGGATGGGGATGCCGCATTTCGGCAATTTATCCGCCGCCCTGAGGTGTCCAAGAGCGCCAAGCGGGAAACCGTTAAAAAGGTGTTTCAAGGAATCGATCACATCACGGAGCATTTTTTGCATGTGGTGATTGACAAGAATCGGGAAGAGATACTGTCCACCATTTACGAAGAATACCGGAACCTCTGGGATGCGAGTCGCGGGATTATGCACGCCGAGGTGACCAGCGCCCAGGACCTCAGCGATGAGCAGCAAGAATCGTTGGCTGCCGCACTGGGACGTGCCACGGGACACACCGTGAAAATCGCCGTCAAGCGCGACCCGGCTTTGATGGCGGGACTGGTGGTGCGGATGGGCGATCGCGTGCTGGACGGAAGTTTGGCACGCCGGTTGGCAATTTTGGGCGACAAGCTGCGCAGTGGGGACGGGGGAGGTAGTGTCGTTGAGCATTAGACCTGACGAAATCAGTGCGATTTTGAAAGAAGAAATCGAGAAGTATGGCGTCGCCACAGAGCTCTCCGAAGCCGGAGTGGTGTTGAGCGTGGGTGACGGTATTTCCCGCATATACGGTTTGAACGATTGTATGGCGGGAGAGCTTTTGGAGTTTGACAACGGTGTCTTCGGCATGGCCTTGAACTTGGAGCAAGACAATGTCGGCTGCGTGATCTTGGGCGAAGACCGCGGCATCAAGGAAGGCGACCGGGTGCGCCGCACGGGCCGCGTGGTGGAGGTGCCTGCAGGCGAGGCCTTGATCGGCCGCGTAGTAAGCGCTCTGGGTACGCCGATTGACGGCAAGGGTCCCATTGACACGAGCATTCGCCGCGCTGTCGAGTACCCCGCGCCCGGCATCATCGACCGCCAACCGGTCGACACCCCGATTCAAACGGGTTTGAAGGCCGTGGACGCCATGATTCCGATTGGCCGGGGACAGCGCGAGCTCATTATCGGAGACCGTTCTACAGGGAAGACGGCGCTGGCGATCGACACGATTTTGAACCAGCGCGACCAGAACGTGATTTGCATCTACGTCGGCATTGGCCAGAAGGAATCGACCATCGCCGGAATCGTCCGCACCTTGGAAGAGAATGGCGCCATGGCCTATAGCATCGTGGTGTCGTCCTCGGCGGCGGAGCCGGCCCCTTTGCAGTACCTGGCTCCATACGCCGGATGTGCCATGGGCGAAGAGTTCCGGGACAACGGCAAGGACGTGCTGGTGGTCTACGACGACCTTTCCAAGCATGCGGTGGCCTACCGCGCTATGTCTCTCTTGCTGCGTCGGCCGCCGGGCCGTGAAGCTTACCCGGGTGATGTGTTCTACCTTCACTCACGTCTGTTGGAGCGAGCAGCCCGCTTGAGCGAGGAAAAGGGCGGCGGAAGCCTTACAGCGCTTCCCATCATCGAAACCTTGGCGGGCGACATTGGCGCCTACATTCCGACCAACGTGATTTCCATTACCGACGGCCAGATCTTCCTGGAGACTGACTTGTTCTTCTCGGGTGTCCGGCCGGCTGTCAACGTCGGGTTGTCCGTCTCGCGTGTGGGTGGAGCGGCGCAAATTAAGGCGATGCGGCAGGTAGCAGGCGGTATGCGCTTGGACTTGGCGCAGTACCGGGAATTGGCAGCTTTTTCGCAGTTCGGCTCAGACCTAGACAAAGCGACACAGGCTCGGTTGGGCCGCGGTGCCCGCACTGTGGAGTTATTGAAACAGCCTCAGTACCAGCCCATGCCGGTTGAGGAGCAAGTGGCGGTCATTTTTGCCGTTACCAAGGGGTTTGTAGACGACATCCCGGTCGAGAACGTGCGCGACTTCGAGCGTGGGCTAATCCGCTATCTGAAGGAGCAGAAGCCTCAGATTCTGGAAGCCATTAAGAAAGACAAGGCCATGTCGGATGACACCACGCGCGAGTTGACCGCAGCGATTGAGGACTACAAGAAGACGGCGGTGTTTTAAATGGCAGGGGGTTTGCAAGAGTTACGGCGGCGCATCAGGAGCGTGCAGAACACTCAGCAAATCACACGAGCTATGAAGCTGGTGGCCGGTGCCAAGTTGCGTCGGGCAGAGGAACGGGCTCGCGCTTCGCGTGAGTACTTCCGCGAGATCCGGGCGGTGACGGCCCGCGCAGTGAGGCGCGGCGGCAACAACCACGCACTCTTGGAGACGCGCCCGGAAGAAAACTTGGCCATGGTGGTCGTGACATCGGACCGCGGTTTGGCCGGTCCGTACAACACCAATGTCCTGCGCCGAGCGACGATGGAGCTTAGGGCTTCATCGGCCAAGCAAAAGCAGGTCTATGCGGTGGGACGGAAGGGCCGGGACTTTTTCCGCTATCGTCAAGTGCCAATTGCGGAAGAGTTTGTCGCTTTGGGTGATGATCTCAGCTACCGTCAAGCCAAGGCCATCGCCGATGTGATTGTGGCGCGTTACTTGGCTCAAGAAGTGGACGCGGTGTATTTGACCTATACGGAGTACCACAACGCCATGTCGCAGGAGCCCAAAACCATCCGGTTGTTGCCGGTGGAGCCGCCGGCTGAGGACAATCAATCCGGCGGGGACCTGGGATATGTGTTTGAGCCCGACCCGCGCGAGGTCTTCGAAGACCTGCTGCCTCGATACGTGGAGATGTTGGTGTTCGGGGCGTTGTTGGAATCTAAGGCGTCCGAGCAGGGCGCCCGTATGACCGCGATGGATAACGCCAGCAAGAACGCCGACGAGCTGATTCGTCGCATGATTTTATTGCGCAACCGGTTGCGCCAAGCCGCTATTACTCGCGAGATCGCCGAGTTGGTGGGCGGCGCCGAAGCGTTGAAATAGGAGGGTGTTCGGTGGCTTTGAATGAAGGCAGAGTGGTACAGGTTCTGGGGCCTGTTGTCGAGGTGGAGTTCCCGGAAGGGCAACTTCCCGCCATCTACAACGAGCTTCGCATTGTCTCGGATGACCGGGAAGCCCCGGGTGACGGTCCTGCCAGCTCGGTGTCGGCCACGACCGTCGACATTGCGTTGGAGGTTATGCATCATTTGGGTGACAACCGCGTCAACTGCATCGCCATGGCGTCCACGGACGGCGTGGTGCGCGGCATGCGGGTGATCGACAAGGGAACCCCGATCGAAGTGCCGGTCGGAGAGAGGACCTTGGGCCGTATGTTCAACGTGTTGGGAAGCCCGATCGACGGCAAGGATCCAGTGGAGTCGGGCGAGCAGCTGCCGATTCACCGCAATCCTCCGGCGTTCACGGAGTTGGCGGTGGCGACCGAGATCTTTGAAACCGGCTTGAAGGTTGTGGACTTGCTGGCTCCCTATCCTAAGGGCGGCAAGGTCGGTCTGTTCGGCGGCGCCGGCGTGGGTAAAACCGTGTTGATTATGGAGCTCATTCACAACATTGCTAAGGAGCACGGGGGTTACTCGGTATTCGCTGGAGTCGGTGAGCGGACCCGTGAGGGCAATGATCTGTACCGGGAAATGATGGAGTCCGGCGTTATCGACAAGACCGCTTTGGTCTACGGTCAGATGAACGAGCCTCCGGGTGTGCGTATGCGGGTCGCGTTGTCGGGCTTGACTATGGCCGAGTACTTCCGGGACCAGGAAGGCCGCGATGTGTTGTTCTTCATCGACAACATCTTCCGGTTCGTACAGGCTGGTTCTGAGGTGTCGGCGCTCTTGGGCCGCATGCCGTCAGCCGTGGGCTACCAGCCGGTGCTGGCGACAGACGTGGGTCAATTGCAAGAGCGCATTACCTCGACCAAGAAGGGATCCATCACCTCGATTCAGGCGGTGTACGTGCCGGCCGATGACTATACTGACCCGGCTCCGGCGACCACCTTCGCTCACTTGGATGCGACAACCAACTTGGAACGCCGCATTTCCGACAAGGGCATCTTCCCGGCGGTGGACCCTCTGACCTCCACCTCGCGTATTCTGGACCCGCAGATTGTGGGCGAGGAGCACTACCAGGTGGCGCGTGGGGTACAGCAGGTGCTGCAGCGCTACAAGGACCTGCAGGACATCATCGCCATTCTGGGCATGGACGAGTTGTCCGACGAAGACAAGCTGACTGTGGCGCGCGCGCGTAAGTTGGAGCGCTTCCTGTCGCAGCCCATGTTTGTGGCGGAGCAGTTCACCGGCATGGCGGGCAAGTACGTGCCCATTCAGGAGACGGTGCGCGGATTCAAGGAGATTCTGGAAGGCAAGCACGACGAATTGCCGGAAATGGCCTTCTACATGGTCGGGTCCATTGACGAGGCCATCGCCAAGGCCAAGACCCTTTAAGGGGGGATATTGTGGCGACTAACTATCGGCTTCGCGTGGTGACTCCGGAACGGGTGGTGTTGGATCAGGAAACGCCTGAGATTATTGTCCGCACCACCGAGGGAGAGATTGGCATTTTGGCGCATCACTTGCAAATCATCAGCCCCTTGGTGCCGCACATTATGACGGTGTATCACCCGGACGGCAAGATCGAGCAGGTTGCCATAGGCGGAGGATTTATTGAGGTGCAGGCCAACGGCGTGACAATTCTAGCCGACTCTGCCGAAACCGCGGACATGGTGGATGTGGCCAGAGCGGAGAGAGCCCGGCAGCGGGCCGTGGAGCGCCTCAATACGGGCGCTTCCAAGGAGAGTGTGGACCTGGCCCGCGCCAAGCGATCGCTGGTACGGGCGGAGAACCGCCTCCGGCTGGCAGGCCGGGATTTGCAGAGCATGAGCGCGTCAGCGGCTCACTAATACAGCAGGGCTGAACCACAGGGCTGTCCCATATGGGACGGCCCTTTTTCATTTCGCATGGATGGGTACGCGTATGAAACTCCTCTTATCGTGGAACAATTTGGTAGCAAACATTGCATGGAATTGCCATGAAGGAGGAAAATCATGCGCAGCTTCTGGTGGATTGTGGGCTTGGGTGCGTTGGTATGGGTCGGTGCTCATGTTCGCGCGGCAACGGTTGATCCCTTAATGACCGCGTTTCACGCAACGGGCGCCACGGCTTCGGGCTACAGCGTCAATGACTGGGTCGAAGTGCATCAAGACAAGAGTCTCAGCCAATTGGCGCAAACCGCCGCGACATCTCTGCATCTTAACGGCACGCCCATTGTGACCAAAACAGCATCCTATGAAAAGGTTTCGGAAAGCGAAACAATCCAAGCAGTGACAACCCGGGTGATTGCGGAGCGGCTAAACATGGGCACCACCTTCGTGGTCATCGACCGCACCTCCAGCCAGGGCTTCGCAGGCTTGAAAGCGACTGAAGCGTTGTTTCAGGCGGCGCTGCAACAGGATGGTCTGGTACACGCCGATGTCAATTTAGAGGGGGTCATCCCTGGGAGAATTTCGAAATCCCGCCAGCAACAGCTAATCACGGCGGCCTTATCTGCCATCGGGGCATCGCAGGTCAATGGTGTGCGGGCTCCCGGCTATATTTCGGATGCGGGCCAAAGCGCTCTAATTAACCGCTCCGATAGTCTGCAAGGGCACGCCGTCAACATTCAGGTGGCAGCCAGTTACAATACGTATTTGCACAAAACCCAAGTTTACGTAGGTTCGCCGCTTATTACCGTGACCTATTAGTTTGAACTGGAATTATTTGGGCAAACTGCAAATAGCCCCCAACTGGGGTAATTTGAGCAGAGGAAGCGGGAATATAGCATGGCAAATCGTCGAACAACCTTGATGGGGATTGCGGCAGGAATCCTGGTTGTCGGTGGCGCTGCAACGATGGTGTTGACCCACCGCAACTCCGCAGTAAGCCCCGTGACAACCACGCCGGCCACTACACCCCAAAGCAACGGCACTTCCCCTGCGGCCGGTGGTCCTACATCCGCACCGCTCAAGATGCCCGTCTCGGGCAAGGTCGCGAGCGCGTTCGGCTGGCAATATTCGGGCGCGTTGAATGAGTGGTACTACAACCCCGGGATCACCATCGAAGCCGCAAAGGGGCAGCCGGTGCAGGCTGCTTGGTCCGGCACCGTTACCCAGGTGACACACGAACCTCATATGGGTCTCACCGTCACCGTCACCGACGGCGATAGTTTCAGTACCGTATACGGCCACTTGGGACAGGTTAGCGTCAAGGCCGGAGAGACCCTTCGGCAGGGTCAAGTGGTAGGGACAGTTGGCGGAGCCAGTTTGTACAGTCGGGATGCTGGTGCCCACGTAGACTTCCAGGTTTATCATGGAGCGACAGCCACCAATCCGATGAACTACCTCCACCCCTCGTCTTAACCCGTCTCGCAGCCAAGTTATGCCAGGGCCTGTGCCCTGGCATTTATTTTTTTTGCGGCCATATACTCTAGCAGACGACGGGGGGAGAAAGGGGCCGGAGAGGTGAAGGACCACATCTGGCAACGTGTAATGGATATTGGCAACTATATTCTGAAGAGTGGTGCAACGGTGCGGGACACGGCCAAAGTGTTCGGCGTGTCGAAGAGCACGGTTCACAAAGATGTCACGGAACGCCTGCCCAAAGTCAATGCGCACCTGGCCAACGAGGTCAAGAAAGTCTTAGAGGTCAACAAGGCAGAGCGTCATCTCAGAGGTGGCGAGGCCACGCGTCAGAAATTCCGCACCCAGCACCCAGTGTAGTACCCGCGTAAGCAATCTGCCCGACCTACGCCGGGGGCGAACGTCGGCCCCCGGCTCGCCATCCGCCGCAAGGGCGGCTTTTCTGTGTTTGACACACCCTGACAGGTCGCATATAATTGCTTCGACAATTTCAAGATATTCTCTTATCAAGAGCGGCGGAGGGACAGGCCCGATGAAGCCCGGCAACCAGGTTCGACCCGGTGCCAATCCCGACCGGCATGCCGGACGGATGAGAGAATGAAGGGCTAGCCTCTTCTCTCACACAGAAGAGGATTTTTTATTGGGAGGCTAACAATTGGGGCGGAATTATTTGTTCACATCGGAGTCGGTAACTGAGGGGCATCCCGACAAGGTCGCGGACCAAATCTCCGACGCGATTCTGGACAACATTTTAGAGAACGATCGATCGGCTCGCGTCGCCGCCGAAACGGTGGTCACGACGGGACTGGCGCTGGTGGTTGGGGAGATATCGACCAGCTGTTACGTAGACATTCCCAAAGTGGTACGGGACACCATTCGCTCGATTGGATACACACGGGCCAAGATGGGCTTCGATGCCGACACCGTGGCGGTGCTGACCTCCATTGATGAGCAGTCTCCGGACATTGCTCAAGGGGTGAACCAGGCATTGGAAGCCCGAGCGGGCGGGCAGGATGCCCGCGAGCGTATTGGTGCGGGGGACCAGGGCATGGTCTTCGGGTATGCGTGTCGCGAGACGCCGGAATTAATGCCGCTTCCCATCTCCTTGGCACACCGTTTGTCGCGCCGGCTGGCGGAAGTCCGGCGGGATGAGACCTTGCCCTTTTTGTGGCCGGACGGCAAGACCCAGGTGACCATCCGTTATGAGGACGACAAGCCCGTGGCGCTGGACACGGTGCTCGTGTCGGCGCAGCACAACCCCGACGTCACCACAGAAGAGCTTCGCGACGGCATCGTGGATACGGTCCTGGTGCCAGTACTCGGGGAGCGGTGGCTCACCAAAGAGACGCGGATTCTCGTGAACCCGACGGGGCGCTTCGTTGTTGGCGGCCCGCACGGGGACTCGGGTCTTACGGGTCGGAAGATTATTGTGGACACGTATGGCGGTTACGCGCGTCATGGCGGCGGCGCCTTTTCCGGGAAAGACCCCACCAAGGTAGACCGCTCGGCCTCGTACGCTGCGCGGTGGGTGGCCAAGAATTTGGTCGCCAGCGGGCTGGCGGACCGGGCGGAGGTGCAGATCGCCTACGCCATCGGCGTCGCTCGTCCAATCTCCGTCATGGTGGACTCTTTTGGGACCGGAAAATTGCCCGACGACAAGTTGGCCGAATTGGTTCGCGAGGTGTTCGACCTGCGCCCGCTGGCCATTATTGAGGAGCTGGATCTGCTCCGGCCCATCTATCGCGCGACGGCAGCTTATGGGCATTTCGGCCGGACTGACATCGACCTGCCGTGGGAACAGACCAACCGCGTCGAGGCTTTGCGGGACCGCGCCCATTTGAGCCAGCGTTAGGTCCCTCTTAGGCATGTTCTCGCATACCCTGCGTATATATCGGACAGGGGGCGAGAACGTTGACGTGGTGGGGCGCGCTGGGATTGGCACTGTCACTGTACGGCGTGGTGGTACTGCTGGAGTGGCTGTACGATCAAATCTTGGGCAGCCACTCGCATGAGATGCCGGCGGTCAGCGTGGTGCTGCGGGTGATGAATCAGGAGGGGTGGCTGGAACGTGCGGTGCGCGATTTGGAGTCTATCTTCGCGCGGCGCTCTTGGCAGAATCGTCCTTTTGAAGTGGTATTAGCTGATTCCGGATCCAGCGACCGAACGCGTGATATTTTGGAGCGATTGGTTTTTCACCAATCATACTTTCGGGTGGCGGAGGGCGCGGCAAGCGTTGACGATCTAATCTCCGAATGCCGTTACCCCGTGGTCATCTGGTGTGATTTAACAGATGCTGCCACAGCAGGACGAGCTTTCGGCGCTCTGACGCGGGTCTTGGCGGGTGGGCGGACGCTCGAATGAACTGCTCCCTAGAAGAAGGAAATTGGTGCTATTGTCACGAAAATTAGACTACGCCTTGGTGCGTGGTCGTTTTTTTTGACGGATGGGGAAAGTGCCCCAAATTTGGGCAGGCAGCACCCGATTCGGGGAAGTTCGCAAATTTGATTCCTGTGTCGAAAATTCATGGGCGATAATTTTTAACGTGGGCGGGATTTTGACAAAAATCTCCAGAGAATGGATTCTCGATTGAGATTCTTCTATCCCCAGGAAAAGTGTTGTAATAGCTTTTATCAACAGACTTATCCCCACTATCCCCAGGTGAGAATGGCTGTTAATCTGTGGAATTCTGGCCGAGCTTGCAGAGCCGGGGGTGGGAAAAGTCAAGTTTCCGCATAAAATTTGTCGAATAAAAACTGGTCATTTAAAGGGGAATGGACATGGGACGAGCGGCCGGTCTACATGCGGACATTCATAAGTTAATTGGCTCTCAAGCGTTGAGCAAACTCGGGGACAACTTTACGGAAGTCGCGTTGGCCTTGTTTGTGCTGAAAATCACCCAACACAGCGTGGCGGCTTTGGGTGTAGTACTGGCCATGGTTTATGCACCGCGCGTCGCCTTGGGATGGATGGTGGCTGGTTTCATCGACCGGCTGCCCAAACGTGCGGCACTAGTGGCAGCAGATCTGGCCCGGGCGG
>JAJZAN010000051.1 GCA_021799435.1 Bacillota bacterium
GGCGGGCGTTTGGTGGTAGCTGCCCGCACCCCGTCTCAAAAAGACACGGCTTATTTGAAGTCCATCCGGGACAAAACCAGCCCCGGGCCCTTGGTGATTAACCGGGTACAGCATAAGACAGATGAAGAAGGATACTTGGACAACGTCCCCACCCACCTGTGGGTGGTGGACGTGAAGTCCGGCGCTATGACTCAGATTACCGATGGTCCAGCCAGTGAGCGGGACCCAGTGTGGTCGCCGAACGGCCAAGACATTGTCTTTTGTTCCAACCGTACCGGGGATGCGGACAATAATCGCCGCTATGATCTGTGGCTGGTTAGTCCCGAGGGACAGAACCCGCGCCGCCTGACCTGGGGTGATGTGGACGCCCGTGCCCACGTGTTTTCCCCAGATGGGAGCCGCGTGGCCTTCATCAGTTCCCTCGCTCCCGAGAACAGCTATGTTTTGAATCGGCTGTGGTCCGTCGAGGTTGCGTCAGCTGCGCCGGATCCGCAGTTTCCCAACAATCTCGGCCAAGGGTGGACCTCCATCGGAGGAGTGATTCCTGATGTCGTGACGGGCGACCCGGTCGAGCATGCCCGTGTCTACCCGGTCCCAGCTCAGGAAAGCCGCCTCACGGATTTGGCGCCGGGTTGCGAGGCTCATTTTGAAGGTCCCCTCCAGTTTCAAGGACCGGGCCGCATCTTGGCGGGGGCATCGGAACGCGCTCAGGCCAAGCTATTTAGCATTTCTTTGGACAACCTGAAGCGGGAAATCCTCTACCCCACCGATTTGTCCGGTTCCATTTACCAGTTTCACGCCTCTGAAAACCGGGTGGCGGTGGTGATCAACCGGCCGGATACGGGTCCCGAGTGTGTGACGCTGGCGGACGGCAAGGCTGTGCGCGTGTCCGAGGCTTCATCGGGGTGGTTGTCCGAGCGGACCACCGTGCTCTTCCAGCGCATGACCTACAGCGACAGTGACGGACAGGAAATCGAGGCTCTGCTGCTCACCCCGCCCGACTTTAGTCCGGATCGGCCGGTGCCGCTGATTGTCTCGATCCATGGGGGGCCCATGTCGTACGAAGCGCCGGAGTTTGAGTTCGAAACCCAGTATTGGGCCAACCGCGGATACATGGTCCTGCTGGTCAACTACCGCGGCTCGACCTCTTACGGCGAAGCCTTCTGCGAAGTGATTCGGGGCAGATGGGGTCCCATGGAGCACGATGATGTCATGTGCGGCATTGATACGCTGCTCGCGCGTGGCTGGGTGGATCCAGACCGGCTCTATTGCACGGGCTTTTCCATGGGCGGGATTATGACCAACTGGGCGGTGGGCCACACCGATCGGTTCCGCGCAGCCGTCACCGAGCACGGAGTTTGGGACTACGTGTCCGCCTATGGCACCGATGACTGCCACCTGTGGTGGCAGGATGACTTGGGTGTGCCGTGGCAGAACTACCAGGCCTATTACCGCACCTCGCCCGTCAGCGGGCTCGCCAACATCCACACGCCGATGTTGATTACGGCGGGAGAACATGACTGGCGCTGCCCCTTAAGCCAAGCTGAAGAATTGTATCTTTCGCTAAAAAAGCGAGGCGTGGAAACGGAACTCGTCATCTATCCGGCCGAACATCATGATTCATCGACTCGGCCGGCCCGGGCCATCGACCGGCTGAAGCGCATTGATGCCTGGTTTGCCTGTTACGGCGGGATTCCTGTGGAGGAATAGGCCGCCGCGCAGACGCCAACGATTGACGAAATTCCAGTTAGGGATTGCCCATAACGGAGCCTTCGCGGCTCCGTTATTTGTGTGAGGAGCCTTTTTTGAAAAAGTCAGACCGTATCAGTTCTTGTTTTTACAACACTTGAGTGAGAACTGATTACTCTTAATCGACCTTCGTATTTTAAATTGGAGGATTTTTCTCGCGGATTGGCGAAAGGAGGGATCGGTTATTCGTGTGGCTCACTTATACGCCCGAGGAGGATCTAGATAATGAGACGTGCGATTGCACTCGGCGGCGTCGCAGCCGCTGTCAGCATGGTGGTGGCAGGTATCAGTACAGCAACTCCTGCCATGGCATCCGGTCCCACTAATGGCGGCACAGCCGTCATCGGCCTTGCTTCACAAACCTCACCGAACTGGTTTTTTCCCGCGGAGTCGGTGCAAACCGAGCTTTCCGTGAACTCGATGGTCAACTCCATGGATTATTTGCCCCTCGTGTACTTTGGTCCCAACAACACCCTCAGCACCTTCAACGGACTCGCATCTAAAGTCTCCTATAACAAATCCGGCACCGTGTATACGGTGTACATTAACCCCAAGTGGCATTGGTCCGACGGACGACCTGTGACCGCCCAGGACGTGGTGTTTACCTACAACATCATGAAAGCGGGGAGCAACCCGAAGGCGAACTATGCCTGGTCCTATGGCGGACAAGGGTCTGGCGGCATGCCGCAGGACTGGAAGTCGGTGGTAGCCAAGAACGCCCACACCGTGGTCATCACGACGACCAAGCCTGTCAACCAGCAATGGTTTATCCGCAACGGTATTGGCCAGATTATCCCCGTGCCGTCGTTTATCTGGAACAAGTATCCCACCAATATCGCCAAGGAAATGAAGTTTATCCAGTCTATTTCCAACTCTCCGGGCAACAAGGCGTATCAAGTGGTAGACGGCCCTTGGGTGTTTCAGAGCATGGCGCCCAACCAGAACTGGACCTATGTGAAGAACAGCCACTATGATGGGCCCAAAGCGCACTTGAACAAGGTTATCTTCCAGTACGAAACATCCAACGCGGCGGAGTTCGAGGCGCTGCGCAACGGTACTTTGAACTACGGCTACTTGCCTGCCTCGATGGTGAACGACAAGAGTGAACTGCCCAACGACCGCATTGTGCCGCAGTACAACCTCAACTTTAACTACATCCAGATCAACATGGGCTTCCATGCTCCCGGCAATATCGGCAAGGCCTTCCGCGAGTTGGCGGTGCGCCAAGCCTTGCAGATGGGCGTCGACGAGCAGGGCATCATCAAGACCATTTGGCATGGTTATGGGGCCTTGGACGACACCGTCATAGGCCAGAAGCCCGCCAACGTGTTTGTCGACCCTCAGTTGAGCAAGTTGGTCTATCCCTTCAACCCCGCCCAGGGCAAGAAGATTCTTGAGAAGGCGGGCTGGCGCATGAAGAATGGCGTCATGACCAAAAATGGCGTCAAACTGGAGTTCAACTTCTACTGCGCCTCGGGCGACACCAGCTATGACAACATCGACCAGCTGCTGCAGCAGGACTGGAAGAAGGAAGGCATTATTGCCAAGATTGTCTACCAGCCCTTCAACACCGTGGCATCCTACTCCGCGTCTGACGGCAACAAGTGGCAGGTGTTGAACTGGGACGGCGGTTGGGGTTACAGCTCGGCCTATCCGTCGGGCGGACTCTTGTTCTCCACCGGCGCGGCCATGAACTCGGCTGCCTATAGCAGCAAGAAGATGGACCAGTTAATCAACGCGACTTACGCACCGGCGAGTCCCCAAAAGGCCATCCAAAACATGTACGCTTATGAGGCGTACGCGGCCCAGCAGCTGCCGGGGGTCATTTACCTGCCGGAGCAGCCCACCTTGACGGTGGTCGCCAAGAACCTGCACAACGCGTTGAAGACCTTCAACCCCATCGGTGGATGGATCTTCCCGAACGTCTGGTGGATCTCGAAGTAGCCCACGGCGAGTAGAAGCTAAGAGCAGGGGGGCGCCCTCTGCTCTTTCTTTATGGCCTAGCGCTCGTGAAAGTGGGACAAGTGCCGGATATAGAGCTCTAAGAGGGCCATCCGTCGGCTGGACGCGGGCAAGGGGCGGCCGTTCATGCGATGCACCAAGCACTGGTTGATCTGTGATTCCAAGGTCGTAATCTGCCCGTTGGAGGAGACCATCGGAAACGCGTTCTTGATACTGGCCAGGGACGGAATGCGGTGGTTTCCGAGGCGGTGCGAAAAGCGCCCGCCGTCGACGTGGCAATTGTCGCAGGAAATGCCATGACTTCCTAAGTCGGGTGAATGAAACAGATTGCGTCCGGCATACTCAGCGCGGCGCAACTCGACATGGGCTTGGACTTGGCTCGGAGTAGATATCCCAGCCGCCACACCGATTCCCGCAATTGAGCATAGGCTTGCGAAGAGCATCCATTTGGCCACACGCACGGCAAATTCCCTCCTCTGGGTATGGTGCCCAATTTTGCCGCGGGTTAGCGATGTGGTTGGAGCGGAAAAGCTTCGAGGATGCTGCCAGGCTGAGGTATGGTTGTGACTTCAAAGGGGAGCCCGCCATGATCGCTTTGTTCCGTGTCGTCGGCACACTCTTGGCGATGGCAATGGTGATCGGCGGTGGATACTGGGAGATCCATCACCATGTCTGGATGGGCGTCTCTTTAGCGCTGTTGGGCATCGTCGGCCTCATAGTCATGACGGGTGCCAAGTCCGGTCATGTGCAGGAATCAGAGGAAGCCGGGTTAGACTAGCGGGGAGGAGAACCTCCCTGCTTTTTCCTCGCTTCCTCTCGCACGAAGAGGCCAGAGGTCGTATCTTAGGAGAAGATCCATCATGTGGGGGAGTGACGCTGTGTCGAAAAAGCTGCGCATAATCGTGATGATGGGCGGACCCTCCAGCGAGCATGACGTCTCGATGGCGAGTGGATCGCAGGTCTTTCGGGCTCTGCAAGAGACCGGACAGTTTGAGGTGCAGGCTATCACCATCAGCCGCGAGGGGCAGTGGAGTTTGGCCAGCGAGGCGCCGCCCGTGCTGCCCAAGCCCGGTGAGGCATCCAACAAGCCGATGCCGCGAGCCGAAGCGATTCGCGGGGTCCGGCTCTTAGAAGATGCCGATGTGGTATTTCTGGCCTTCCATGGACCGTTTGGCGAGGATGGCACGCTGCAAGGACTTTTGCAAAGCCTGTCGGTGCCGTACACCGGCAGCGGTCCCCTGGCCTCGGCCTTAGCCATGAACAAGGACAAAGCCAAAGAATTATACCGTTACCACGGGCTGGCCACCCCTCGGGGCTTGGCGCTGACGGCCCGCGCCATTCAGGCGTCTCTCCTGAACGCCGTGCAAGCGGTGGAATCCAATTTGACGTACCCCATGGTCGTCAAACCCAACTTGGGCGGATCCAGCTTAGGGGTGTCGCTGGCCGACAATACGGAGGAATTATCCTCCGCTCTGGACTGGGCAAGCCGGTTTGATGCAGACGTGCTGGTGGAAGAAAAGCTGAGCGGCCGAGAACTCACCTGTGCGGTGTTGGAAGAGCTCGATGGGGGGCTCAGGGCCTTGCCAGTGATTGAAATTGTGCCCCATCGCGGCAAATTTTTCGATTTTGCCTCAAAGTATGAAGATGGCGGATCCGACGAAATTTGCCCAGCCGACCTGACCGAGGAGGACAGCCGTCGGGTGCAGGACGCCGCCGTTCGAGCCCATCAGGCGTTGGGATGTCGGGGATTTTCCCGCACCGACATTTTTCTGACGGCCAATGGTCCTGTGGTGTTGGAGACCAACACGATTCCCGGTATGACTCCCAATTCGCTGCTGCCCAAAGCCGCTAAGGCAGCTGGAATAGCCTTTCCAGACCTGATTCGGCACCTGGTGGAAGTGGCCTTGCAGTCTCGATAATGGCACTCCTTTATCTCGTGCGCCACGGTCCCACGGCCGTGAATCCCACCTTGCCGCAAGACCAGTGGCACCTTTCCAAGGAGGGAGTGGATGTTGTCCGCGACTGGGCCAAGAGCCAATCGTGGACGGGAGTTGCCCAACTGTATGCCAGTCCCGAGTTGAAAGCCCGCGAGACAGCGGACATCGTCGGTGAGGTGGCGAAGGTCCCGGTGGGGATAGACGAGGGCCTCCGAGAGCTTCGGGCGCCGTTTATTGCGTCGCGGTCGGAATTTCTCGACCGCATGGAGCGATATCTGGCAGGATTTCCCGATCCGGAATTCGAGTCTTGGGAGGCGGCTCAAGAGCGTATGGCTTCGTCAATTGATACCATTCAAGCTCGCCACCCCGGCGAATCGATCGCGGTGGTGTCGCACGGTCGCATCCTAACCGCCTTCCTGAGCAGGATTTCGGGACGTCGGCTCACGCGCGACGAATGGCTCGCCATTCAGATGCCGGATGTGGCGGTCGTCGACCTTGCGTCAGGTTTCCTTATGCGGCGGTTTGCGGGGTGGCCGTTTGGGAGGGCCTAAGTTCAGAACATTCGCCGCATGGCTATAACAGGGAATCCTCGCACGGAGGGGCGTTAATGAAAGACGATCTGGTATTCCGGCTCGGTGGAATACAGGGCCCGGCTTTTCTAGAGAGGGCGGCGCAGTTGTGGCAGCAGCTCGTCGCCAACGGGGCGGCGATCGGGTGGGTCGAACCTCCTTCCAGGGAGGAGGTGGCCTCATTGCTGCGGGAGCTGACCGTGGCTAGTGAGCGCGGCGATGCCTGTCTGCTTTCGGTCTGGGTGGGAGCAGATCTGGCCGGCCTCGGCTACTGGAGACGCTATGAGCGCCCAACCAATCGCCCCAACGCCGACATCGAAAAAGTCGCCATCGATCCGCGGTATCAAGGTCGTGGTTTGGGGCGTCAAGTGATGAGTCGACTCATTGCATGCGCGGTCAGTGCGGGAATTGAAGTGCTGACCTTGGATTTCCGCGGCGACAACGAGCGTGCAGCCAGCCTGTACCGCACTCTGGGATTCACGGAATACGGGCGGTTACGGGATTTTGTGGCGGTCGGGGCCAGACGATATGACAAGGTACTGTATGCCCTCGATCTGCGCGAGGGACGCAGCGGGAGTGACAACAACAGATAAACAACAAAACGGGTCGGGAAGCGGCCGGACAGAACGGACAGGGGATGGGTCTGGCGAAACCAGGCCCATCCCCTGTGCCTTTTGGTTACTTCAGCGCGTTCAATACCTCGTCGGTGGAGCGGATGCGGCCGATTCGGGACAGGACGTGCTCGATGGAAAACGTGTGGGCCTCTGCCGACAAATCAGACGTGGCATCTTCTACAAACACCTGCTGATATCCGCGCTCATAGGCATCGCGGGCCGTGGACTCCACTCCGATGTTCGTGGCAATCCCGCACAGCACGATGGTGTCAATGTGGCGGCGGCGCAGTTGCAAGTCCAGGTCGGTGCCGTAGAACGCGCCCCATTGGCGCTTGCGAACCACGTGATCGCCCTCCTTGGGCCCCACCGCAGGGACAAATTGATCCCAGTCCGCGGGAGGATGGCCCCTTCGAGGCGCGGCGTCGGTAACCGGATGTAGAGCGTCCCCGCCGTCCGGAGACGGTCCGACGTGCACCAACACCACAAATCCCCCCGATGCTCGGAAGGCATCGGCCAAGGTCGCGGCCTTCTCGATGACGGCGCCGGCCGAGTAGGGAGCGGTGGGCATGCTGGTGATGCCTTTTTGCAGGTCGATCACCACCAAGGCGGTCCTTTTCGGATCCAGAGTTAATGCATCTGCCATGTTGCGTCGAGTCTCCTTTATGTACGAGGTTCTAGCCGCCCTCGATCATACCAAAGATGCCCAAGTTTCGGCAGACCATGACACGTCGCCTCGTTGCAATCAATCATTGTCATGAACGGGCAGGAAATGCTTTCAAACCTTCATTCAACATCTCGCCTTACTCGAGGGGACCCATAACCAGGCATTCTGTGCTGTGTGGGCAAGATCCGTTAAAGACGAGGCAAGCGCCTGCTTGCCTCGCATCGTGCGAACGATTATTGTGGCGCACCCGCATCGCGCATGCGGGTGAGGCGGTCCACCGCAGCTTGGCGCTTCGGGTCATCCACACAGGGGTCCTTGAGGACGTCCGTGATTTGATAGACCGGCACGGTCGCTTGGAATGCAAAGACCGGCTCGCATGGGCAGGCGGGCGAGTAGAAGGCGACGTACACTAACTGCAGGAGTCCGTCGTCAACGCCGTCGACCCAGCCGAACTTGACATCCCCGCCAGTCGTGGCCACGGCAACGAATTCGCCGCACTCGTGGCTCAACCTGCACTCCAATTCGCGAACCGCCTTGCACTGGCAGTCATCGTCCTTGTGCATGAACATGGGACACCTCCCTACCGGGGAATTCCTCCCCGATACCACAATATGGGTGGTGTGGAAAAATGTTCCGAGCCTAGTGAAGGCGCTCCTCAGGCCGCCGTTGGTGGGACTTGCGGGCGACGTGCGCCCGCAGCGGTTCGGCCGTCGGACCTCCCACATAGGCGAGCTCCAAAGCGTCCGCGAGTTCGCGGGACCGGGCGACGAGGTCGCTGGAGGTTAGCTGGGTGACGCTGGTCTTGCCCATGGCGCGCAGGGCTAGGTCAAATTCGGTATGCCAGGCTTGGAACAGGTTCACCACATTCTGGGCTGAACGGTCGACATCCAGTTCGTCGTTCAAATATTGGGTGCTCTGCAGCAAGAGGGCATAGGACGGGGCCATGGCCATTATGGCGCGGTCCAGCTGATCCGCCAAGAGCGCCATGACGACGGCGGATGCGCTGTAGCAGGCGGTGGCGCCCAGCGCCATGGCTTTGAGAAAATGGCCGGGTTCTGTCAACCCGCCCGCTGCAATAATAGACACATCCCGGTGCACGCCCTGCTGCTCTAAAATGCGGCGTGTGCGCGCGATGGCCCACAGCGTCGGCAGGCCCATCGCGTCCTGTAGGACGGGCGGACCCCCGTGGGTGCCCCCTTCCGCGCCATCAATGGTGAGGAAGTCGACGCCTGCTGACAGGTAAAGGGGGACTTCTCGCTCCAACTGGTTGGTGGCGGCCACCTTGATGCCGACTGGCACGGGGAAGCGCTCTTTCAGTTTTTGGACTAGAGTGATGAGGTCCTCGGGCTGATCCACACCGTCCAGCCGGGCGGCGATGACCGCCTCGTCGTTCTCCTGCAAGCCAAAGCGCTTCCGCATTTCCGGGTGGATTGTCTTCGGCTTATCCTTCATCGGCGCGGCCCCTTGCGCCCCTTGGCTGAGTTGAATTTCAATGGCGTCGGCCTGCTCCAGACGATCCCAGTCGTATTGCGGCGAGGTCGGCCAGGTTCCCCGGTGGTATTGGATGATGTAATGCTTCGCTAGCTCACGTTCCTCCGGAATATAGACACCCTCGCCGCTGTTGGTCGCCGTGCCGATAGCGGCTGATGCTTGGGCCAGCGCGCGCCTCGCACGAAGGGAAACGGCGCCGCCATACGACATCGCACCCATGAGGACCGGGCTGTCCAGCGTGAGGGGTTTGTCCGATTGGGGTCCAATCCGAACCTTCAGCGAGACCGGCTCGGTGTCTGGCGTGGGCATGGGATCGACGTTGGCAAACATTAAGAGCAGTTGATCCCATGGTGAAAAGTGTATGGGGCTTCCCAAGGGGCGCGAGGGCGGCTTTCCCGTTTCCGCTCGCATACGCGTTTCGATGAGGCCCAGCGGGGTGAGCTTCTCCATGACCGGAACCAGTCCCAGGGGATTTTTGCTGTAAGCTTGGCTCGTTTTCCCCAGGGCTCGGCTGACGCTGTCCCCGACCGCAGGCGTAAGCGCTGTCACCAGCGCGCGCATCAGGGGCTTGGCCAATAAGGCGATAACGATCCCTAAAATGGCGACGGCTGCCAGCACGGCCACCACAGTTCCCCAGAATGTCATCAGTCATTCCTCCTTGCCGGGCTCAAGGGTGCTGTCATGGCGCCACGCCCGTCACGGGACCAGCCCGGCTATGTATTACTGCGAAAAATTGGCAGGGCTTCGAACCAACTGCTGGACACTTTACCCCGAGCCGTCCCGTCAGCTTCGCGTAAGCGGATGCCATGAAGGCGGCGGACTCTCCAATAATGTATGGTGCCTTGCCGACGGAGGGCGTCGAGAAGAGGTAGAATACTGGACCCGGACAGCCCAAAGAGGTCCTTGATGCCCCACCGGGCCATCTGAGCAACCATTGCTTCGCCAACCTGCATACGCTCGCCTCCTGGATCGTCGGCCGTAGGTTACGTTAGTTGACGTCACGCTATACGGGTGCCGATTCTGGTGGGCTGGGATGTCGCGGGTTGGACGCTGCCGCAGCCACTCCAACTGGTAGACTGATGACAATCCAGTTACGGGAAGCAAGTTCCATCATGGGGTCTGACCTTTTAAGCAAGCTCAAGTACCAGGGTGGGCGGGCACTGATCGTTAATGCTCCTGAGGGATACTCTTTGAGTGCAGAAAACTCTGGCGGAGCCGAGGGGGACTATCCCTTCATCCAGATATTCGTATCAAGCGCGGAGGACGCTCGTGCACAAATACCTCATTGGCTCGCTGCTCTTGAGACACACGGGATCCTCTGGGTGACCTATCCTAAGCAAAGGTTCCGGCATAAAAGCTGACGTCAATCGGGACCGATTGGCGGCGATAGTCCACGAGGAGACCTCCTATCGGGTCGTGAGCAATGTTTCGATTGATGCGACATGGTCCGCTTTGCGTTTACGCCAGAAGGATCGGGTGAAATCCCGTTCTTGACGACATTAACCTAATCATTCGCAAACCCATAGCTCTCAGCGGCGCCCGCTGAGAGCTATGGGGTCAGTCTATTGGAAGCCGTGCCCGTACTGTTCGAGGAGGCGCTTAGGCGTCGAGGTTTTGCAGCAGTGCAAACCAGGTGCGAATGTGCCCATACTCATCCCCCAGGATGGAGGTGAGAAGATACCGGATGGTGAGTGTGGGGGCCTCGGCCGCGAGCTCAGCGTACCGCGCCACGGCGCTTGTCTCGCCCGCAATGGCCATTAGGATATCTTCCCGGTAGCCCGTGTTGGGCGGCGGTGTTATCGGGGGTGCTCCCGCACTCTCCGGGTTTAACTCGTGGAGGAGCGCGGCCTGGGTGCGCGCGTGCGCATACTCGTCGCCGATGATGCTCGTAATAATCAAGCGCGAGATATCATCGGGGCTTTCGTTGGCGATGCCGGCGTAAAAGGCTACGTCAGACAACTCGTCTTGGATGGACTCCTGAATATCGTCAATGAAGCTGGTATCGGTAACGACGTCATTCATGACACTACCCTCCCTTCCGTTTACCATAATATGTAAACCCAGGACGGTGTTACCGAAGAATGGATGCGGGCTTAGACCCTCATTCGTCTGGGTGCGGAGCGGACCAAGCATCCGCTTAAACCCGCTTTGACATATAGATGTCCGGTTTGCCGGTCCCATTGGCGTCGGGAACGACCCCCGTTATCACAAAACCGAGTTTTTCGTAAAATGCGGCCGGGTGATTCCCCGTGACGTGGAAGTGTTCAATGTGACCGGCGAGGTCTGAGTATACATCGACGCCAGACAAGGTGGTGTCACCGGATTCATCGTCCGTTCCGAGCGTGATGGTGAGTCCTCCCCGTGCTCGGACTTGCTGTTCGAAATCCCTCACGAGTGCGCGACCAATCCCCAAGTTGCGGTGGTCCGGAGCCACCACCAAAGGGTGCAACTCCCACACATTGCCACCATAGTTTGAGCGGCCGGCGATCCATCCGAGAGTCTTTGCGGTGTCGTCCATGGCCACTCGACTGATACGTTCGGGTTGCAGGGTCTCTTTGACTTCCGCCAAGGCTTCTTCATATTCGTTCCATGCATGGTCGAAGGATATCATCAATAGGTTGCACAGACGATCGATGGTCTCTCGATCATTCGTGACATTCCGAATTTCCATGGGGCTGCTCCCTTCGTCTGACCGTTGGCTGTGATCCGTGATGGCAGCCAAGTGGGTGATCTGGTGCCAGACACACGCCGCCGCAATCGGTGCATCCTGCGGATCCCGCAAGACGTCGGCCCAGTCGCCTATCTTTATTGGCAATTACGCAACTTTATTTGTCAAACCACAGGAACTGGCTGGCGATAGACTGTGCCGACACCAGTCCGCCGCGGTTTACGATATCATGGCGACATAAACCCAAATAATTTTTCTCGCCGCGACGTGATTCGACGACATTCGGCACCCGCAAAGCGCTATGGTCACCCTAATGAGGGGGGATGTCCCCCGGAGGAGGAGTGCCGATGGCCGCGCCGGAGCGCGATATGCTTCAGTTGATCGCGCGTCTTAGCCACGAACTGGTACAACTCGTCGACCGCGGCTGTGTCTTGACCGACCCGCTCCTGGTGCAACGTTCGCAAAACTTGGACCGTCTCATCGTCGAGTGGTGTCGCCAGCATTCTTCCCCAATCTAATTTGAGGAGGGAGCATTCCATGGGCACGACCACGCCCGTGTTTTGGCACCGAGCCGTCAACCTGACGCACCGCAAGGTCGCGTTGGCCTCCTTCCTGCGGACGGCGCAGGACACCCAATCGCATATCTATTATGCGGCGCATGACCCCGCTGCACTGGTCATTGCCGAGGTCGCGGCGTTCGTGGGCGTTGTCGCCATGGCTTGGGATCTGTGGGAATCGGCTGCTTCGCCGGATTTTCCGGGCCCATGGGTCCTGATACGGAGCCATGCCCCAGACGACGGGGGGAACGCGGAGTGGCGGATCCCCCCGCACGCGGTGCTGTGCCTAGACCCGCAGTTCCTAGAGACAGGGCCGCCCACCCTCCCACAGCATCATGAATGGTTCATCACCGGCACGGCCTGGTGAGATCGCGGGAACTTCGCCGCCACGACGCCAACTGGATGCATGGAGATCCGGGCACAAGTTAGTTGGGTGATGGAAGGGGGACCGTCGTCCAGTGGAGTCCAGCATCGGAGCTGTGCAGGAGGTGGTTTTGCCCAGGCCCAGCAATGGCCCATAAGTCCTGCGGGGTGACGACATCGAGACGTTGCAGCGGTGCCGGCAAGCGGAGCGGCCTCCAATGCTGGCCGCCGTCGGTGGTCGTCCACCATCGTTCGCCGCTGGCCGACCACACGTAACCCACCGATGGACTGGCCCATCGACCCCAGAAGGCTCCGGTGGGCAGGGCTGCTCCCTGATCCCATTGCTGACCGCCATTCGTCGTGGTCCATGTGGCAACATGGACCGCCTTATGGCAACCGTCCCATGACGCCATCACCCGTCCGGTTGGGCCATGGAAGGCGGGAACGCCAACCCGGCGGTCGGTGTTGACAGTTTCCCGCCCACAGGGGCTCGTCACGGGCCAACCGGGCAACGTCGCGGCGCGTATCGTCGCCCGACCGTGAGCCACCGCAACCTGATCGAGTTGCGCTTGGGTGCCATTGCCTCCGGAAGCCCACCAAAGGGTGTGTCGTCCGGTCACCGCCAAGCCGGGCGATTCATCGCCTCGTTGTCCGAGAGGCATCGGTACCACCGCCACCCATCGACCGGTGTGGGTGTCATACCGGAATAATGTATAGAGCTCGGTCATTCCCAAATACAACGATGCTGCTAACAACCACGGCGTGCTGGTCGTGGTTTGCGGCATCACGACGTTCGCATAGGCGTCCCATGGGACTGCCTGGGTGGTCGCTTGCAGGGGCTGCGACACCCAATTTTTGCCTGGCGTGCCGGAAAACGCCAGCGTCAGGGCGTGGTGCGGAGCTGTCGTGGGCACCCATACATGGGAGCCAATGACCAATATCGACCCTAACGCATTCGGGATCACGCCCACGATCCGTTGCCAGTTGCGTCCCTCATCCGTGGCCCGGTAGAGGGCAGGCGTGCTTCCGACGTCCACAACCATCCACCCATCAGCCGGATTCTGCACACTAAAGGTCACCTGGAAGACCGACGATTGCAGTGGCGCAGGCATTGCCCCGCGGGCATGAGACGATGGTGCTGTGGGTGGGGCGTGGGACGCCGTGCTGAAAGATCCACATCCTGCCAATATGCCCGCGCTCATCAGTATGGCGGCGACCCCTAGACATCGCTGTCGCATGACAACCTCCGATCCGGAACGGGACTCTTATCGAAGGAACGCTGCGCTGTAGGAACGGGTTACGGGAAGTGGAGTATGACCACCGCGACTATAAAGAGGACGCATACCCGCAGGCCTCAGATGCGGATCTTTAAACCGGTGCCGAGAGGGCGCAGTCCGGGCTTTTCGATGTGGGTCGTTGACTCCCGCTGTTCCGCGACTGCGGCTTAGAACCACTGCCCGTCGCGAGCCTGGTCGGCAGCGCTGGCCGATATCTTGATGTCCACCATGGTCATGATCTCCTCTCTTTGCTTAAAGGTGGAATGCCGGAAAGGTGACGGTGATGGCATACAGGACCCCGGCCCACCGATCTCGCCTGGTATTGCGATGCCATCCCATAATTTCGTGGTCATTGGCCAAGATGAGCAGAAATCCAATGGCGGGGGGCATGGTAAGGATGGATACCACGTTCACAATGAGGACCACCAGTTCCAACAGGAAGTGCGTTGTCCTGTTCGAGGAAATAAATTCCGGATCGCGGACCAGCCCTTCCGGCACCGCGGGAGTTTGCGCGGGCGCCGTTATGGGGCAGTCACGATGCACGCGGTACCCCTAGAGCGGTCGGCGCATAGTATTCAAACGATCCTGTGAACGAGGTGAACCTGATGTCCACGAGAGATGTGTGCTCGTTGCGGTGCGTGGATATGTCCCGGGTCAGCCGGGTGCGGGCGCAAATGCCCCGAGACACGGGCCCGCTGGTACTCTTCAAAGCACTGGCTGACCCCACGCGCCTACAGGTTGTGTACGCACTTTTGTACGAAGAACTCTGTGTGTGCGAGATTGCCGCGTTGTTGGACACGTCGGTGCAGACCGCCTCGCACCATTTGCGGTGGTTGAACCGTGCCGGCTTGGCCACGTTCCGCAAAGAGGGCACGTTGGTCTACTATCGGCTGGTGCCCGACGCGGCGGCGGTCGTACAGGTGCTGGCCTCATGGAAAGGAGGGCTCGCCATTGACGATTCCGTCGTTAGCGGTTAGACAGGGCCTCCGCATTGAGGCCTTCAGCCTCGGGTGGATGGTAGTCGAGGCCGCCATCGGGATCGGCGTGGGCGTATCAGCCCATGCGCTTGCCCTCCAAGCCTTTGGCGTCGATAGCATCATCGAACTCGTGAGCGGCGGTGTCTTGGTTTGGCGGCTCTTCGTCGAAGCGCGAGGGGCCTCAGAGCAGCGCATCGCTGCGGCCGAACGCCGGGCGTCCGGGATCGTCGGGTGGGCCTTACTCGCGCTCGCCGGTTATATTGTCGCCATGGCCGTCATCGCTCTGGTGACGCAGGGCGGTGCCCAACCAGCCCGCCTGGGCCTCGGCCTTGCTGCCGTCTCGGCCCTCATCATGCCCATTTTGGCCCGTCGGAAGCAGACCATCGGCTCGCAAATCGACAGTGCGGCGCTCGCGGCCGACGGAGCTTGCAGCATGGTCTGCGCCTATATGGCATGGACCGTCCTGATGGGATTAGGTCTCACGGCGCTCCTCGGGTGGTGGTGGCTCAATCCGGTGGCCGGGCTGGCCGTGGTCTACTTCATCGTCAAGGAGGGACTGGAGGCTGTCAACGAATCCCGTGAAACCGCCGTCGAGGTACCGGACATCGCCGAGGGGGCTCAGGAATGAGTCATCACCATGACCAGGTACACCATCATGAGTCCCCGTCGGATTCGCCCCGGGCGTTCGCCCGCGCTGTCGCCGTTACGATCGCACTCGTCGTGATTAAGGCCCTCTCCCTGGTGGCCAATGGGGTGTTGGCGCGGGGATTCCGCGACGCGACGACCTGAATTCCCGCAGTGCGTGGTGGCATTTGGCCACCGACAGTGTCGGATCATTCGGCGTGCTGCTCGCCGCTGGGATTTTGCAGCTCACCGGGTGGACGCCCGTCAACGCCGTCGTGACGCTGTTCATTGCCGCGTTGATGGTCTGGGGTGGGTGGGGCGTGGTGCGCGACACGGTGCGCGTCTTGCTGGAAGGCGCGCCGGCCGCGATCCGGCCGGAGGATCTGACCCGGACCATGGAGGCCGTGGGCGGCGTCGATGAGGTCCGCGACTTGCATGTGTGGACCGTGAGCAGTGACCAGCCCGCACTGGCCTGCCATGTGACCCTGAGCGCCGATGCTTCACCTGCCCAGAAGGTGCTTTGCCAATTGCATGATGCCCTCGCATCCCACGGAATCGACCACCGCACCATCCAAATCGAAACAAGAGAGGAGGCCCATGCCGAGCCGCCATGGTAACCCGCCGTGAGGGGAACGCGGAGAAATGGGCGCTAACATCAGGGTATTATCAGGGAGTTCGTATTATCGAGATCAGCCTCGCGGCGCCGCTTGCTGCGTCCGTGACCAGGCAGGTCCCCCAACGACGGCCTCCTTACATAGGAACGCTCATATCACCATCCTGCTTGGCGGACTGGCTCGTATTGACTCTAACCGGCGGATCTTTTTGTCTTTTTCCGTTATGGTAAGGAAGGAGTGGATACGATGCGGGTGATACTTGCGGAAAAACCATCGGTGGCTCTGGACATTGCCAAGGCTCTTGGAAGTCCCGCGCGGCACGAAGGGTATGTCATGGTGGACGACACGGCAATCACGTGGGCGTTTGGGCATCTGGTGAGCCTTGCGGCGCCTGAAGCATACGACATCGCATGGAAAAAATGGAGTTGGGCCACGCTGCCGATGTTGCCAGAGGCTTTTAGGCTCGAGCCCATTACCAAAACAAAGGCGCAGCTGAACGTCATCAAGAAGCTGTTTCGAGAAGCCGATCGGGTCGTCGCCGCGACGGACGCCGATCGCGAAGGGCAGTACATCTTTGCGACGATTGCCAGCGTCGCTGGGTTGTCCAAGCCCGTCGACCGCCTGTGGCTGTCCGAGAATACCCCGGCGGCGATTCGGAAAGCGTTGGCCAGTATGAAACCGAACACCGCCTACGATAACCTCGCGCACGCCGCCGCGGCGCGATCGCAAGCCGACTGGCTCGTCGGTCTCAACGCCACCAGAGCCTTTTCCTTGCGTCATGGGCAACCGGGGCAACCTCTGAGCGTGGGGCGGGTACAGACCCCTACTTTGCGGCTCATTGCCGACAGGGATAACGCCATCGAGGCCTTTCAGCCTACACCGTATTGGGAACTGCATGTCACTTTCCGAGCGGGGCCGGGTGAGTACGTCGGGCGATGGTTGGGCACAGACAAAGAGCATCCTCATCGCATCTTATCGGAAGGGGAGGCCGAGGCTCTTGCCGCCAAAGTTCCGGTCGGAACTCCAGGTCAGATTTCGAGTGCGGACACGAAGCCTGTCACCGTGCGGGCTCCCCTGTTGTATTCGCTGAACGGCCTGCAAAAGGACGCTAATCGACGGTTGGGTCTCACCGCCCAGCAAACGCTCGACGCGGCCCAGCGGCTCTATGACGCCCATCTTACCAGCTATCCCCGAACAGAGGCGCAGTACATCACGGCAGAGATTGCTCGGGAGATTCCCACCCGGTTGCGCGGATTGACGGTCGGCACGCTCGACCTGCGAGCCCAAGCGATCGCTGGCGCTTCTCTAAGGGTCGCCCGCCTTATCAACGAGGCCAAAGTTAATGAGGCCGGTCACTATGCGATTATCCCCACCGGCCAAGCTCCGGGCAATAAGCTGTCAGTGATGGACCGAGGGGTGTATGAACTGGTGTGTCGGCGGTTTCTGGCGGCGCTCTTGCCGGATGGCAAGGACGAACGAACCACCATCATCACCGTGGCGAACGGGGAGAAATTCCGCACCAGCGGTTCGGCCGTTGTTGAGCCTGGATGGCGCAGGGCGTTGGAACCGATTCGCGAGGAGGAGGAAGACGGCAAGGATGTTGACGAATCGGAGGCTCTGATTCCGCCGGGCTTGAAAGCTGGCATGCCGGTTGTCGTGAAGGACAGTGACGCGAAGGGCAAACTAACCAAGCCCCCAGCCCGGCTCAATGACGCATCGTTGCTGGCGATCATGGAGAAGCACGGCCTCGGCACCCCGGCCACGCGGGCGCGGATCGTGGAAGTGTTGTTGACGCGCGGGTATGTTGAGCGCGACAAAAAACTGTTGATCTCGACGGACAAAGGCCGGCACCTATTGAAACTCGTCCCCGAGCCACTGCAGAGTCCCGAGCTGACGGGTCAATGGGAAGCTCGACTGGAGGCCATCGCGGACGGACAGGGCAATGCAGACGAATTCATGCAGGGCATCCGGGAGCTCACCCGCGCTGTGGTGGACGTGGCCAAAAACCAGCAGAGCGAGGCCGTGGCCGCCACTACCACCCTCGGACCCTGCCCTAAGTGCCGACAGGGGGCCATTCGGGAAGGCCGCAAGGGTTGGGGCTGTACCCGATGGCGAGAGGGCTGCGATTTCGTCATTTGGCGGATTGTGGCCGGGAAGAAGCTAACTGAAGCGCAGGCGAAAACGTTGGTGGCAGGCCGCACCACCTCTCAGCTCAAAGGGTTCAAAAGCAAACAGGGAAAGAGCTTTTCCGCCCGGTTGAAGCTCGACGAGCAATTTCTCGTGGTGTTCGAGTTTGGCACTGGTTCTCGGCCGCGGCCTCGTCGGCAGACAAAGAAAGCCAGGGCCTAGGCCATCGGCAGACGTCTCGAGAAATCCATTCTGCGTCACCCAGAAAGCATAAGCATGGCCTGACGGAGAACCGCCAGGCGATGCCCGCGTCGCGGCTGACCCACAGTAACATCACGATGTTTCTATTCACTTGCCGGCTTGACGAACGCCATTCAATTAGATAGATTACTAATTAGTAATATATGAAAACAGTATGGGGTGAACCACCGTGCAACTGGACAAAATCGTGGCGTTCCACAAGGCCTTGGCCGATCCGACCCGCATTCGCATTTTGTTCCTGCTGAAAAACGGCCCCTTGCATGGCCAAGCGTTGGCGGAAAAGCTGGGCGTGTCTGCGCCGACGATCACCCATCATATGGCGAAGCTGCGGCACGCGGCGATTGTGAAGGAGACGCGGGACAAAAACACCATCTACTTTGAACTGGACCCATACTTCTTGGAGCAAAGCTCCAAGGCGTTATACACGTCCCTGTTCGACACCCCATCCCGTGAGGAGGCGGCCACCGTGGATCGTAACCAACACCTGCAGCAGTCAGTCCTGAACAATTTCTTTTCCTCCGACGGAACACTCAAGCAAATACCGGCCCAGCGGAAGCGCAAGCTCATTGTGTTCGAGCACATGTTGGACGGGTTGAAGCCGGGTGCGAAGTATACCGAAGAACAAATCAACCAACACATTCTCCGGTTCCATGAGGATTACTGTACCATTCGCCGCGAGTTCATCATCAACCACTTCATGTACCGCGAGCAGGGCATCTATGAACTGAATCCCCCCGAAATGTGGGCCGATTGGCGGAGACTGTGATCCTTTCCGGGGCGGGGAGGGATGACTCTTGTGACGGTCGTGGGGATTATAGACGCGACGCATAATCCCCTGTCTGCAGGAGACCCATCATGATCCGCTGTCGCTGATGGAGGAATTAATTCAGGAATTCGCACCGGACGTCATTGGCGGGGAATTGCATCCGCAAAGCGGGCGTCTCTACGCGGGTGGAACCCGGCCAGTAGTAGTGCTTAGCATCGCGAATAACATGGGATTGGTCGACTATGCCTCAAAGCAATGGTCGGCAATCCGGCTTAGGAGGCTTTCGCTACCGCATCGGTCGTGCTCCCGGAGGTGAGGTGATTGATGTTATTCACCACACTGTGGAGGATGATGCCGGCGATGATGCCGCCGGTCTCGAGGCGCAAATAGCCGAAGATTAGCCCGAGAACGCCAGCATAAATCACATTCCCTGCACGTTGTCCCACGGACCCGGGGTTGAAGGCATGGACGACCCCGAAGGCGACGGCCGAGCCCCATAGTCCGACTGCCGGGACCAGGTAGCCTCGCCAAAACAACTCCTCTCCAATGGGTGCGAAGAGGCCAACACACAGCGTGAGAGACCAACCGGGCAATCGTGGGCGCCAGTCGCGGGCCGCGCGATAATTGGACATAACGATGGTCATAGGGAAAACCACGAGCGTGAGACCAAAGACCACGAGGGGGGCCGGGGTCCAATGGCCCCAGGTGATGCCCAAGCGGGTCGCCCGGAATGTCCCGATCAGGAGGAGGCCGAGCACTGTCAGGAAATGCGCCAGAGGGGATACATAGTTGCTGCCGAGGCGTTCTTGTTGCCAGGTTAGCAACGACACTCCACCGACGCGAATGCGTACGGCAGACTGAAGAACCATCAGCGCTGCAACCGCCAGCCAGGGCACACCGTGTCCCATCATCCATTGCATCATGAGGCACCTCATTAAACGGCACGGCGGATTGTGATTCCAGTATAGTGGCCGATAGACGACGGTGTCCACGCTCGCGAAGAATACCGATGGATGGGGATGCTCGACCTCATGCCCCCAGGTAGGGTGTCACGGGCAGGTGAACCTGGGGGACGCCAATGATTGAGCAGTTAGAATCGGGCATGCATGGGAGGTTGAAGCAGGGAGACGATGCACGTCGTGTTTGATGAGTCGGCGGCGCTTGCCCTAGGGCAACAAAGTCCAGCAAACGTTCGCTGCGATAGGAAAATATGCTAGACATTGTGTCGCCGGCAGTTGGATTGAAGGGAGGTCGTTGGTGGTGAAGATCCCCGTATGGATAGTCGATTGGCAACACGAATGCTGTGGTCCGCGCATGGATGTTGCCGATACCGTGGACCTCTCGCTGGTGAGCTGCCAAGAGCATGTCCCTCCCAGTTCAACAACGGATGTACCCCGTGTGGTTGTCCACCAGGATGATACGGTGGACATCGTGGGCGATTGCATTGGGCCGGTGTATCAAGAGGGGAACCTGAGAATCTATGGCATCAGCGTGGGCTCCCTGCATGTTGGGCTCATGGCCTATGACGGGATGCTGCCCGTGGGTCGCGTGCACCATCGTGGCAAACTGTGGGTCGACCGCCATGAGCACGTGAGCCTGTCCAGCACCATGGGTCAGCTCGTCGAACTAGCATGGCACGCCGCGATTACGCGGGACACGGGCCCTCGTTCTTCTGAGATTGTCGGGTATGCCGAGGGGATTTGCATCCAAAGTACTGATGAACGGAGTGCTGTGCAACCCCGTCGGACTGATAGTTGGGCCTTTCGCTTGGTGGTCGACATAGACACAGCGCCTCCGCAAGGCCCGGCTCCGATGCTCTAGCCGCTCCATCACGCGGCTAAACGCGCTGAGGCGCGTCGCCAGGCCAATATCGGGTCGCGTGGAACCGCTGCACTGCCTTCGGGGGCGACACGGCATCAAATCTTGACGAGCCGGGGGAAGATCTGTCATCACCAAGCATTGCGGCTGAAACGGCGGTCGGTCCGCTACACGTCGTTAATGCCCGACTGAGTAAACGACGGTCCAGATTGCTGTGACCAACAACCACCCATTAACGTCTAAGAGGAACAGCCGCTCGGCTAATCCAACAAACCGCCGGGCGTAAGGAACAAGTACGGTAACCAGTAGGACTCCGAGAAGAGGCAACGCCAGCGCAGCCAAGAGGTGTTGCATGGGCGCTGCACTACTCAAGCGGAACAGCCCTAGCCGGGTGAAGCCACCCACGGCCGAAACAGCGGCAAGAAAGCTCAGGATGGCAATAGCCGCATGGCTGGTTCCCCATGCCGTTCGGCGCTGCCCCGGTTCGTCGGCGAGAACAAACGCCATGGCGATGCGCGTTGCGGCCACAACACCCAGTTCGACCAGGGCAGGGCGGGCTGTGGAACCGTGCGCTAGGTGGTGCAGTACGGCCAGCAACAACGCCGTTCCCACGCCGTTAGTGAGAATGGCGGCCCGGTTCATCCAGCCCGACATACTCCGGGAATAGTCGCTGACAGTATTGGACAGTGGGTGGTACGGGGAGGGTCTCAAGTGCAGAGCGACCGTGAGACCGAAATATATGAGGTAAGCGGCTGTGGCGGTGACAGCAAATGCGGTGGTCATGCCAGGAAGCCTCCTTAATGAATGTTGAGACCCTCCTCCATTAGAGGCCCCAAAAAACGCCAAAGTTACAGCAGGTGCTTATTTTTTGGAGCGGGTTCTCAATTCCACATACCTCGGCGGGAACTAGGCACCATGCCAATCGCCCACGCCGCTCGTCCAATCGGTCACGAACAAGGTGTGGTTCAATCGACACGGCGAGCAGGGAGTCCCGGATGGGATGCCGAAAGTTCCGGTGGGATCAAAGGAATGTGACGCATAGAAACCGTGGAGGAGATGCGAATGGATAGACATTTTTTTGGAACCGATGCTGAAGCCCGGGTTATCGCGGAACTAGAGCAGGAATTGGCCGCGCGCATTCAATCGGCAAATCGCCAATGGGACAGCGGCACCATAGACCCGCAGGCCGAACCGGTGACCGACGACTTCATTGGAATCCAATATGCCCCGTGGTATCCGGAGGAGCGCTTTACGGCTGACGCCGAGGGATGGCGTGAGGGGAACCAGCATGCCGCCCAAGAAGGATTGGGCAAGGGGTGGCATTGGACAGTCCGCGACGTGCATTTCCTGCCGCGATCGGAAGATGAGGCCATTGTTGTATACACGGTGGTGCATCACTGGGCGGACCCCGCCGAGCCCCCAGGGGAGGCGGCCTTCCTGGAGACTTGGGTCAGGCAGGGTGGCAGGTGGGCCCTAAAGCGCCACACCGCGGAGAAACGATAACCGCGCCCGGTCCTCGAGACGGCGTCGAGGTTGGCGTGTGTCCGCTGTCACGTTTCAGGTTCTTGAGGAAGACCGTGCCATCCGGCAGACTTCGCTAGGCGTGAGGCACGTCCGCCTCCGAAATGTCTCTGCGGTCTCGACCCTGCGCACGTAAGCTCTGGGCCAGCGCTTGGATTTCGGTGAGGCAGCCGATGGCGTCGTCCCATGGTGGTGCGGATGGGGCCTCCCGCAACTCGGCGGCAGCTTCTGGGGTGTTGACCGCATCAAATACCGTCACCCGAGATCAACAAACCCGGCGTTGCCGACAGCTCCGCGGCCGGGTTGGGCCATGGCGGCCAAAAAGCCGCGGCCACGGAGAAGAGGGTGAAGCTGCCATACTGCTCCTGAGTCATGAGGGCCTCCTCGACTAAGGCGTCTTTCCCGTGGTCAGCTCTACCGTCGTGGGTGGAATGGGCTCAACGTCACGGTCCCGCCATCGGGGCCGGGGACTGGCGATGCTTTCCACGTGCAGGTGGATGACAAGGTGCGGGATGCGGTCGTCGGGGATCCGCGGGGTGATGATGAATTCCTGCAAGGCGAAACCATCGCGGCCGGATCCGCCATGAGACTGCCAATCGAAACCGTCTATCGCGGGTTCTATTTTGAGGTGCCCACGCCCAGAGAGCGGGCGTCTCTCCAAATTAACGGCGAGCACGCTGCAGTTTTGGTACTGGCGAATGTATGGAATGGCGATGAGCAGATCGCCATGCTGACATGCCGCCATGACGGGCACAAAGCGTTCATATTGCTGGGGCTCGATTCGCTCTTTGCGGATGTGCCAGTGATAGAGGGTCGAGAACAACTGGTGCAGGATCGGCACCGGCACGGCGTGTTGCTCAGCCCATTCCGTCAGGAGAGACTCGTGGGGGAATCCCGGGCGTCCGTCCGAGAGGCTCTGCCTTTGGGCAATCAGGGACACAATTTTATGATCTACCGGTTCGAGATTTGCATCATAGTATTGAGTAGGCGGCACGTATTTGAATTCCATAATTATCCCTCCCGGCACAGGATTGCTGGTTCGACACAAGCGACAAAAATGGTGATGGTGCCGTGATGCAATGCAACCAAAGAGGTGATAGCAATGATTGTTCTGGTGACGCTGGTGGCAGTCCTGGTTGTTCTGCCTTTGCTTGTCGCGCTGGTTGACAACCTCATGCGCCACACGCGCCAGATCGCTGAGCTGCAGGCTGAAGTCGCCGGGCTCAAAGAGCAGTTGAAGAATCAGGGCTGACAAGCCTCGAGGCCTACCCCCTGATTGGGGCGGCCGGGCAAGGGGGTTCTGAGCGCGGCGGCGAAGCTCTCTACAAATTAGGCTAAAGGGGGACCCGAGAATGGCGGTGAAACTGAATCACACCATTGTGCCCAGTCTTGATAAAGTGGCCGGAGCTCAGTTCCTGGCCCGCATCTTAGGCTTGCCTGAGCCCCAGGTGTTTGGCCATTTCGTGGTTGTGGAAATGGCCAACGGAGTGTCCTTGGATTTCGACAACCAGAGCCCGGTGACGCCTCAGCATTATGCTTTTCTGGTGGACGACAGCGAGTTCGACCCGATTTTTGCTCGGGTGCAGGACGAGTATATTCCCTATTACGCAGATCCCGGCCATCGCCGGAAGGGCGAAATCAATACCCGCGACTTGGGACGCGGATTCTACTTTACCGATCCGTCCGGACACAACCTGGAGGTTCTGACCCGCCCCTATGGGTCGGGCAGGCACTAGTTGCACACCCGAGAAATCCAAGCGTTATTTTGTCTTTTCGC
>JAJZAN010000052.1 GCA_021799435.1 Bacillota bacterium
ACAATTTTGCCCAAGTTCATCCGACACTATCCCCAACAGTATCCGATCCATTATACCCGATTTCTCAAGAAATTGCAGTCAGGATTTCCGGACCGTCGGCGTCGATGAAAATGGTGTGCTCAAAGTGAGCGGAAAGGCTGTGATCCCGCGTGGTGACAGTCCATCCATCGTCCTCGACATCTACCTGATATCCGCCCAAGTTCACCATCGGTTCAATCGCAATGGCCAACCCCGGCTTCACCAGCATCCCTTTGCCAGGGGTTCCATAGTTGGGCACCTGCGGTTCCTCATGCATTTGCCGACCCACGCCGTGGCCCACGAAGTCGCGCACCACACTGAATCCGTGGGCCTCCACGTACTGCTGAACCGCGGCCCCGATATCTCCCAAACGCGCGCCCACCACGGCAGCTTGGATTCCTTGATACAAGGATTCCTCCGTCACCTTCAGAAGTTCGGCCGCGCGCTCGTTGGGAGGCTCGCCCACAAACATGCTAAAGGCCGAATCGCCCACGAACCCTTCCACCGTGGCCCCTAGATCGATGCTCACCAAGTCGCCGCTTCGCATTACCCGGTCTCCCGGAATGCCGTGCACGACCTGGTCATTAATCGACACGCAGACGCTGGCAGGATAGCCGTGATATCCCTTGAACACTGGAATACCGCCGCGGGCCCGAATTTCCCGGTCCGCAATAACGTCCAGATCATGGGTGGTGATGCCGGCTCGTACCGCTTGGCGAAGCAACACCAACACTTCCGCCACAACCCGTCCTGCGTGACGCATCTTCTCGCGGTCCCGCGTGCTCTTCAGCTCAACCATGGGCCGACACCCGGCTGACGATGGCATCTGCCAAGGCGTCGACGGGAAGCTCGCCGTCGAATTCCATCAACAGTCCCTGCGCCTCATAGAAGGCCACCAAGGGAGCGGTCTCATTGTCATAGACCTCGAGCCGTTTGGTGACAGTTTCCAAGCTGTCGTCGGGCCGCTGCACCAACTCCGTGCTGCAGACGTCGCAGTGCCCCGCGACCTGGGGCGGATTGAACTCCACATGATAGCTGGCGCCGCACTTCGGGCATACCCGCCGTCCTGTCAACCGGGTGATAAGCACCGAGCGGCCTACCACTAGATGAATCACCGCGGTGAGGCGTCGTCCGGCTTCCCGGAGCATCGGCTGGAAGTGCTCGCCTTGCGCCAAGTTGCGCGGAAAACCGTCCAAGATGAAGCCGGCAATGGCATCCTGCTGCGCCAGGCGGTCAGTCACCATCGCTTCGGTCACATCGTCTGGAACTAACTGGCCCTCGTCCATATAGCGCCGAGCCATCTCACCCAGTTCGGTGCCTTCGCGGAGATTCTTGCGAAAGATGTCCCCAGTGGAGATGTGTGGAACCCGGAAGCGCTCCGCCAGCACCTTCGCCTGGGTCCCTTTGCCCGAGCCCGGAGGGCCCAGCAGTACGAGTTCCATCCGTTCGCCCCCTATTTCATGAACCCTTGATACTGCTGCATAATCATCTGCGCCTGCATTTGCTTCAAGGTGTCCAGCGACACACCCACAATAATGAGCAGCGACGTGCCGCCGAAGTAGAGGTTAATACCGGGTCCCATTGCCGCACTGATAATGCTTGGCAAAATTGCCACGATCCCCAGGAACACGGCTCCCACCGCGGTCAAACGGCTCGATACGCGGCTCAGATATTCGGCCGTCGGCTTGCCCGGACGAATCCCGGGAATGTGCCCTCCGCCCTTCTTCAAGTTGTCAGCCACGTCGTCCACCTTAAACACCACCTGGGTGTAGAAGAAGGTGAACACCACCACCAACACGAATTCCATGATGATGTAAATAGGCGTCGTAAACCCGAAGTACTGTTGGAAGACGGCCACCCAGCTGCCGTGGAAGAACTGCGCTACCGTGTAGGGCAGGATCAACAGCGAAATGGCGAAAATGACCGGAATGACGCCCGCCTGGTTGACACGAATCGGCAGGTGGGTGTTCTGTCCCTGATAGATCCGCCGTCCTACCACGCGCTTTGGATACTGGACCGGGATCTTGCGCTGGCCCTCATTGACGTAAACGACGGCGGCAATAATCAAAAGCGCCACAACCAGGAAGATCACCAGTTTGGGAATGGTCAAAATCCCCGCCGACACGTACTTGCCCAACTCTTCCAAGCCATACGGCAGACGCGAAATAATACCAAACATCACCAACAGCGAGATGCCGTTGCCGATGCCGTTTTCGCTGATGCGCTCACCAATCCACATCAAGAAGGTAGAGCCGGCCAACAGCATGAACGCCGTGAAGAAAAGCGAGGCGACGTCATGATGGACGTAGACCCAATGCCCGCCCGATGAATACCGGTACAGGTAGTAGGACACACCCAGGGCCTGCAGGAATCCCAATCCTACGGACAGCCAGCGGGTCCACTTGGTGGTCTTCTTCTGGCCTTCCTCGCCCTCTTTGGACCACTCTTCCACGGACGGCAGCACCACCGTCATCAACTGCATAATAATGCTGGCGTTGATGTACGGGATAATGCTCAGCGCAAACACCGACAGTGTGGCAGTAGCCCCGCCACTGAACAAGTTCAGCAAGGCGAAAATGCTGGCGCCCTGCTTGAACAATTGTTGGATGACGGAGGCGTTTACCCCCGGAATGGGGATATGGACTCCCAAGCGAAAGATCGCCAGCATCCCCGCTGTAAAAAGCAGCCGCTTAATCAACTGGGAGCCTTTGAGCGCCCCCATCATCGCGTTTTGGGCCACTTAAACCACCTCTGCCCTGCCTGAAGCCGCCTCAATCTTGTCTTTGGCAGACTTGGAAAAGGCATTGGCTTGAACTGTCAGCGCGCGGTCAAGGTCGCCGTCGCCCAAAATCTTCACCGGCACGTTGTTGCGGCGCACCAAACGGTGCTCCTTCAACAGGTCCACCGTGACCACGGTGTCCGGTGCGAATTGGTTGAGGTCGCCCAAGTTGACCACTTCATACTCCACCCGGAACGGGTTCTTAAAGCCGCGCTTGGGGAGACGGCGCTGCAACGGCATCTGTCCGCCTTCAAAGCCCGGTCGGATGCGGCCGCCAGCGCGCGCCTTTTGGCCCTTGTGTCCGCGCCCGGCGGTTTTGCCGAGACCCGAACCCAAGCCGCGGCCCCGCCGCGTCTTCCGTTGATGCGACCCTTCAGCAGGCCGCAGATCGTTGAGTCGCATTTACTCTCTTCCTTCCTCAACCTCTTCCACGCGCACCAGGTGGCGAACCTTATGCACCATGCCGCGGATAGAGGGGTTGTCATCCTTTTCCACCGTACGCCACATCTTGCCGAGTCCCAGGTTCTTGACCGTATCCTTTTGGTCCTTCGAATACCCGATCGGGCTCTTGACCAAGGTGATGCGCAGTTTAGCCATGGTGCGCCCCTCCCAAAACCTGCTGCAAGGTGAGGCCGCGAAGCTTCGCCACGTGATGGGCGCTCTTCAACTGCTTGAGCCCTTCCATGGTTGCCGCCACCACGTTGTTGGGGTTGTGGGTGCCCAAGGACTTGGTCAACACGTCGTGAATGCCAGCTGCTTCGAGCACGGCACGCACCGCGCCACCCGCAATCACCCCAGTACCGGGAGCCGCCGGCTTCAACAGCACGCGACCCGCGCCAAAGGTGCCAATGACCTGGTGAGGAATGGTGGTGCCCAGCCGAGGAACGGTAATCATATGCTTCTTGGCGTCTTGAATTCCTTTGCGAATCGCTTCCGGAATTTCCGCCGCCTTACCCAGGCCTACGCCCACTTTGCCATCCTCATCGCCCACCACGACCAAGGCGCTGAAGCTGAAGCGGCGACCGCCCTTCACAACTTTGGCCACACGATTGATGGCCACTACTTTTTCCTTATATTCACCCGCGCCACGTCGGTCGTCGCTCGGTGATGTTTGCCCGCGTGCCATATTTGCCCCCTTGTCTAAAACTCCAGCCCCGCTTCACGCGCTGCATCGGCCAAGGCCTTGACGCGCCCGTGATAGCGGTAGCCGCCACGATCGAACACCACTTTCTTCACCCCGTGCTCAAGGGCACGTTCTGCGACCAGACGGCCGACCTCGGAAGCCTTGGCCACCGTGAGGCGGCCCGGTTGCGCCTTGAGTCCCGCTTCCAGCGTGGAGGCGGAGGCGATAGTGAGCCCCTGGGTGTCGTCAATAATCTGGGCGTAAATGTTTAAGTTGGATCGAAAGACATTAAGGCGCGGACGCTCAGGCGTACCATGGACCTTGCCCCGAATACGATAGTGCCGCTTTCTACGCGCCGCGTTCCTGTCAAATCGCTTGTACACGCCTAATCCCTCACTTCTTTCCGGTCTTACCGACCTTGCGGCGAATCCGCTCGCCTTTGTAATGGATCCCCTTGCCCTTGTATGGCTCCGGGGGACGCACGCCGCGAATCTTGGCGGCGATCTCGCCGACCACTTCGCGATCGTAACCCTTGACCAACACGTTGGTGGGGTTGGGCACATCGAACTCGATCCCCGTGGGCGGGTCAATGTGCACCGGATGCGAAAAGCCCACCGTGAGCACCAGACGCTGTCCCTGCTTGGAAGCACGGTAACCGACACCCGCCAACTCCAAGTGCTTCTCGAATCCTTTCGACACGCCTTCCACCATGTTGGCGATTAACGTCCGGGACAAGCCCCACTGGGCGCGGGCTGTACCGCTCTCGTCAACGGGCACCACTTTAATCGTGCTGCCTTCCATCTCAATACGGACTTCCGGACGCAAGGTGCGCTCCAACGAACCCCTGCTGCCTTTGACCCGTACGGTCTGGCCCTCAACCGCGACATCCACGCCGGCTGGGACTGTAATCGGCATCTTGCCAATCCGTGACATTGCTCGTTCCTCCCCTAACCGGGCATTCTACCACACGTAACAGAGTACTTCGCCGCCGATATGCTCTTCACGCGCCCGCTTCTCGGTCATAATGCCCCGGGAAGTGGAAAGCACCGCAATTCCCAATCCACCCAACACACGGGGCAGTTGGTCATGTCCTGCATACACCCGAAGACCCGGGCGGCTAATCCGCTTCAAGCCGCTGATGACGCGCTCGCGGTTGGCACCGTACTTGAGGTGTAAACGAATCACACCCTGCTTGCCATCCTCCACCAGCTCGTAGTCCCGAACGTATCCCTCTTCCTTCAGGATTTGGGCCAACGCCCGCTTAATGCGCGACGCCGGAACATCCACAACCTCGCGGTACACAACGTTCGCGTTACGAATGCGGGTCAACATATCCGCAATTGGATCAGTCACGACGATCCCCCTTTCTTTCTGCTACCAGCTAGCCTTGCGCACGCCGGGAATTTCGCCCTGGTGGGCTAATTGTCGGAAGCACAACCGACAGAGTCCGAAGTCGCGCAGATACCCATGGGGCCGTCCGCACAGCTGGCAACGGTGGTACTTTCTGACGCCGAATTTCGGCTTTCTCTTCGCCTTGGCAATCAACGACTTTTTGGCCATAATCGACCTCCTTAACGGTGCTGCTGCAGGGGCATACCCAGCAGGGTCAGCAACATTTGAGCTTCTTCGTCGGTGTTGGCGGTGGTCACCAGAGTGATGTCCATCCCGCGCAATTTGTCGACTTTGTCATAATCGACTTCTGGGAAAATGATTTGCTCCCGAACTCCCAAGGTGTAGCTGCCGCGTCCATCAAATCCACGCGTCGATAGGCCGCGGAAGTCGCGGACTCGCGGGAGTGCAATGTAGAACAGCTTCTCCAGGAAGTCGTACATGCGCTGTCCGCGCAGCGTTACTTTGGCGCCGATGGGCATGCCTTCACGAATCTTGAAGCTGGCGATCGACTTCTTGGCCTTCGTCACAACCGGCTTTTGTCCGGTGATGCGGGTCAAGTCGTCGACAGCGGCATCCAAGGCCTTGGAGTTGCCCACCGCATCCCCGACCCCCATGTTGACGACAATCTTAGCCACCTTGGGGACTTCCATGGGATTCTTGTAGTGAAATCGCTCCATCAAGGCCGGAATGACTTCGGTCTGATAGCGCTCTTTCAGTGCCGACTCAATTGCCATCGTCTCTTTGTTCCTTTCCGCTCTTTAGTCCAGCGTCGCGCCGCAATGCTTGCAGACCCGCACCTTCTTGCCGTTGTCTTCAAACTTGTGGCCAGTCCGGGTCGGCTTCTTGCAGGACTTGCAGATTAACATCACATTGGAGACGTGTATGGGTGCCTCTTTGGTGATGATGCCGCCTTCCGGATAATCGGCATTGGGCTTCTGGTGGCGCTTGACTAAATTAACCTTTTCAACCACCACACGGTCTTCCTTCGGCAGGGACCGAATGATGGTGCCCTCTTTGCCCTTGTCGCGACCGGCCAACACCTTGACCAAATCGCCTTTCTTGACGTGCACTCGCCGCCCCTCCTCTCTCCTGACTTATAGGACTTCCGGCGCCAGCGAGATAATCTTCATGTAGTCGCGCTCGCGCAATTCCCGTGCGACAGGTCCAAAAATACGGGTGCCGCGCGGCTCTTTGTCGTCACCGCGGAGAATCACCGCAGCATTCTCGTCAAACTTGATGTGCGAGCCGTCCTGCCGATGGCAGCCGGTCTTGGTGCGCACGATGACCGCTTTGACAACGTCGCCCTTTTTGACCACGCCCCCGGGCGAAGCGGATTTAACAGCGGCCACAATGACGTCGCCGATGTTGCCGTACTTCCGGTAGGAGCCGCCCAGGACACGGATACACATGATTTCCTTGGCGCCGGTGTTGTCAGCGACTTGCAAACGGGTCTGCGGCTGAATCATCGGTCACCCTCCTCTCTACTCCTGAACTAGTCTTGCTGATGGCCCACAATCTCGATCACGCGCCAGTTCTTGTCTTTCGACAACGGACGGGTCTCTTCGATCCGTACCCGGTCGCCAACCCGGCAGCTGTTATTTTCGTCGTGAGCCTTATAACGCTTGGTACGGCGCATGCGGCGACCATAGATGGGATGCTTGACCAAGGACTCCACCGCCACCACCACGGTTTTGTTCATCTTGTCGCTCACCACAACGCCCTCGCGGACCTTGCGCTTGCCCTGAATCTCTGTCATATTCTGAACCCCCCTTACCTAGCGCTCTCGTGGAGCTCGCGCTCCCGAAGGATGGTGTGCACCCGTGCAATGTCCTTCTTGACTTGCCGGATCCGCATGGGGTTCTCCAATCGGGCGGTGGCCAACTGGAAGCGCAGCCGAAACAGCTGCTCTTTGAGAGACTTCAGTTGCGCGGTGAGCTCATCATGGCTCATATCTCTGAGTTCTTTAGGCTTCATGCGCATTCTCTCCTGACTCTTCTCGCTTCACGAACCGCGTCTGAATCGGCAGCTTGTGGGCAGCCAGGCGCATCGCTTCGCGAGCAACTTCCTCGGGCACGCCGCTTAGCTCAAACATGATGCGGTCGGGCTTGACCACGGCGACCCAGTACTCCACGTTCCCTTTACCAGAACCCTGACGGGTTTCAGCGGGCTTCTTAGTGACCGGCTTATCCGGGAACACCGTAATCCACACTTTTCCGCCACGGCGAATGTACCGGGTGAGCGCCACACGGGCGGCTTCAATTTGGCGGTCGGTAATCCATGCCGGCTCCAACGCCTGCAACCCGTATTCGCCGAACGCGAGGGTGTTGCCGCGGTGAGCGCGTCCCTTCATGCGGCCGCGGTGCATCTTGCGGTACTTCGTGCGTTTCGGTTGCAGCACCTTAGCGCCCTCCTTCCGATCCGGTGGCCGGGCGGCGTTCCTTGCCGGGCAGCACCTGACCCTTATAAATCCATACCTTTACGCCAATCACCCCGTAGGTGGTGTGCGCTTCGGCAAATCCATAGTCGATGTCAGCACGCAGGGTGTGCAGCGGAATCGACCCTTCCCAGGTCCACTCGCGTCGGGCGATTTCAGCACCACCCAAACGGCCGGCGACCATAATCTTGATACCCTTGGCGTTTTGCCGCATGGCCCGCTGGACAGCCTGCTTCATGGCCCGTTTGAAGGCAATGCGCTTCTCCAACTGGCTGGCCACAGACTCGGCCACCAATTGTGCATCGGTCTCCGGTCCCTTGACCTCCACGATGTTGAGGTTGACCTGCTTCTTGGTGAGCCCTTCGAGGTCCTTCTTCAAGGCCTCCACGCCCACGCCGCCTTTGCCGATTACCATGCCGGGCTTCCCGGTGTGCACGGTAATCTTCACCTTGTTGGCCGCGCCGCGCTCAATCTCCACCCGCGAAATGCCTGCGTTGTAGTGGCGCTTTTTGACGTACTTGCGGATCGCGTAGTCTTCACCCAACAGTTCCGGGGTGGTCTTCTCGGTGCCGTACCAGCGCGAGTCCCAGCCCTTAACGATACCCAGCCTGAGGCCCTTCGGGTGTATCTTTTGACCCATGCTTCCCCCCCTAACCTTGGTGCCGTGGCTTCAAAACCACGGAGATGTGACTGGTCCGCTTCATAATCGAAAACGCCTGTCCCCGGCTGCGGGGATGAATGCGCTTCAAAGTCGGCCCGCCGTCTACCCAAATCTCGGCGACGTACAAGTCGCGCGCGTCCAAGTCGTGATTGTTCTGGGCATTGGCCGCCGCGCTTTGAATCAACTTGGCGACCACTTTGGATGCCCGCTTGGGGGTGTGCCGCAAGATCGCCTCGGCGTCGCGGATGTTCTTGCCGCGCACGAGGTTAACCACAATGCGGACCTTGCGCGGAGCAATGCGCACGTGACGCACATGTGCGCGGGCTTCTGCTGCTTCTGCCATTTAACTCCGCCCCCTATCGCATGCCGGTCGAGCGCTCGGATTTGTCCGCATGACCCTTAAACGTCCGGGTGGGTGCGAATTCTCCCAGCTTATGACCGACCATTTCTTCACTAATATAGATGGGCACGTGACGGCGCCCATCGTGGACCGCAATGGTGTGCCCGACCATGTCGGGTAAGACCGTCGAGGCACGCGACCAGGTTTTGATGACCCGCTTCTCGCGTTTCTCGTTTTGCGCCTCAATCTTCTTTAAGAGGCTGGCCTCGACAAAAGGTCCCTTTTTAACTGAACGACCCATGCTTTGCCTCCTACTTCCGCCGCCGGACGATCAACCGGTCCGAGGCCTTCCGCTTTTTCCGCGTCTTCTTTCCAAGAGCCGGCTTGCCCCACGGAGTGACTGGGTGTTTGCGCCCAATTGGCGCCTTGCCTTCACCACCACCGTGCGGGTGGTCGACGGGGTTCATGGCCACACCACGGACGCTAGGACGGCGACCCTTCCAGCGGTTGCGCCCAGCCTTGCCGATGGTGATGTTTTCATGTTCCACGTTTCCAACCTGACCCACCGTCGCCATGCACTGCACCGGAACGCGGCGCAGTTCGCCAGAGGGAAGCCGGAGCAATGCGTAGCGGCCTTCACGGGCTGCCAACTGTGCCGAAGTGCCGGCAGAGCGGGCCAGCTGCGCGCCGCGTCCGGGGTGCATCTCAATCGCGTGCACGACCGTTCCAACCGGAATGTCGGACAGAGCCAAAGCGTTGCCGGGCTTGATGTCAGCGTCCGGACCCGCCATGACGGCGTCTCCCACCTTGAGTCCCAAAGGAGCCAAGATGTAGGACTTTTCGCCGTCCTGGTACTGCAAGAGTGCAATCCGGGCCGTGCGGAACGGGTCGTACTCAATGGCTTCGACCGTGGCCGGCACGCCCAGCTTCTGACGCTTGAAGTCAATCATCCGGTACAGACGCTTGGTGCCGCCGCCGCGGTGACGCACAGTAATGCGGCCGTAGTTGTTGCGGCCCGCCTTGCGGTGCATGCCTTGGGTGAGCGACTTCTCAGGCTTCGTTTTGGTAATCTCCTCAAAGGTGGAGACTGTCATCTGCCGAACTCCGGGGGAGGTCGGTTTCATCTTGCGTACAGGCATCGTGTCCTCCTCCTTCGTTTAAATCCCTTCGAACAGTTCGATGGTTTCTCCGGGGGCCAAGGTGACAATCGCCTTTTTCTTTTCCGGCGTCCGTCCCACCGAGTATCCGCGACGCTTGGTTTTTCCGGGAACCCACATGGTGTTGACTTTGGTGACGTGCACCTTAAAGATTTCTTCCACCGCCCGGCGGATTTCCACCTTGTTGGCGCGAGCATCTACTTCAAACGTGTACTTGTTGAGCTCCATCGCGTCGGTGCTGGCTTCGGTGATAATCGGCCGCTTCAGGATGTCATAAGGACTCATGCGTTGAACACTCCTTCCACAGCTTCCACGGCGCCCCGGTCGAGCACCAAGCGGTGATACTTGAGTAAATTGTAGGCGTCCAGACTGCCTGCGGTGGTGGCGTGCACGTCTTTGAAGTTCCGCACCGAGAGTTTCAGTGAATCTTCCGGATTAGCGGTAATAAAAAGAACGTTGCGGCCCAAGTTCAACCGGTCCATCGCCTCCACCATCAGTCGCGTCTTGGCTTCCGGCAGCGTCAAGCTGTCGACGACCAACAATTCCTGGTCGCGCAGTTTCGCCGAAAAGGCTTGGCGAATCGCGGCCCGGCGCATCTTTTTGGGAAACCGCATGCTGAAGTCCCGTGCGTGCGGTCCAAAAACCACACCGCCGTGACGCCAATGGGGCGCCCGGGTGGTGCCAGCTCGGGCGCGGCCGGTTCCCTTCTGCCGCCAGGGCTTCCGCCCGCCTCCACGGATTTCGCTCCGGGTCTTGGTTTCGGCCCGGCCAGCCCGTTGGTTGGCCTGATGCACGACAACCGCCTGATGCAACAGCGCGGTATTGACCGGCGCTTCAAAGACCCGTTCAGACAATTCGATTTCGCCGACTACCTCGCCGGCCAAGTTATAAACGTTAACGGTCGGCATTAGACGGCTCCTTTCTTATTGCGAACGGACTCCCGCACCATCACCAGGGATCCCTTGGGACCCGGCACCGCTCCGCGAATCAAAAGCAAGTTGCGATCGCTGTCGACGCGTACCACGCGCAGACGCAATGTGGTCACACGCTGGTGGCCCATCCGACCCGGCATCCGCCGCCCGGGGTGCACCCGGCCGCCGCCGCCTGAAGTCCGCGAGCCCAACGAGCCGACGCGTCGGTGGTATTTCGAACCGTGGGTCATCGGGCCGCGGTGAAATCCCCACCGCTTAATCACGCCGGCGAAACCCTTACCTTTGCTGGTGCCAATGACATCGACGATGTCGCCCGGCTCGAAGGCGTCCTCCACTTTCAGGTACTGCCCAGGCTCCAGTTCAGTCGCACCCGCGAGGCGAAACTCCCGTACATAACGGGCCGCCTGCAAGCCGCGCTTCTCCAGATCCTTGCGCTGGGCGTACGCCACCTTGCGCTCCTTGATGCCGCCCACACCCAATTGCACAGCTTCGTAACCGTCGCTCTCATGGGTGCGAATCCGCATCACCTGGTTCGGCTCAGCGTGAATGACGGTGACCGGAATAGCCCGGCCCTCTTCGTCAAACACCTGGGTCATGCCCAGCTTTACTCCCATAATCCCCTTCATAATGTCCCCCTGCCTACAGCTTAATCTCGATGTCCACTCCAGCCGGGAGATCCAAGCGCATCAGCGCGTTGACCGTCTTTTGACTCGGGTCCATGATGTCGATGAGGCGCTTGTGAATGCGGCGCTCAAACTGTTCCCGAATGTCCTTTTCCCCGTTTGGTGCGGTCAAGATGGTGTAGATGGTCTTTTCTGTCGGCAGCGGGATCGGCCCGGAGACCGCGGCGCCATTGCGCCGCGCGGTCTCCACGATCCGTACCGCAGATTGATCCAGCACCTCGTGATCATAAGCCTTGAGTCGAATGCGAATCTTCTGCTGGGCCACTCTAATTTCCCCCTGACTTCCTTAGGCCTTGATAGCCGTCACGACGCCGGCGCCGACAGTGCGGCCGCCTTCGCGGATGGCGAACCGAAGGCCTTCTTCCATGGCGATCGGGGCGATAAGCTCAACTTCCATCGTCACGTTGTCGCCGGGCATCACCATTTCCACGCCCTCGGGCAAGGTCACCACGCCAGTAACGTCGGTGGTCCGGAAGTAGAACTGGGGACGGTAGCCGTTGAAGAACGGGGTGTGACGTCCGCCTTCGTCCTTGGCCAAGACATAAACCTCAGCGCTGTACTTGGTGTGAGGCTTGATGGAACCGGGCTTCGCCAACACCTGGCCGCGCTCGACTTCCTCCTTGTCAACACCACGCAGCAAGCAACCGATGTTGTCACCAGCTTGGGCCAAGTCCAAGGTCTTCCGGAACATTTCCACACCGGTCACGACGGACTTCTTAGCGCTGTCCACCAAACCGACAATCTCGATTTCTTCGCCGACCTTGACCTGACCACGCTCGACACGGCCCGTCACCACGGTGCCACGACCGGTGATGGAGTGGGTGTCTTCAACGGGCATCAAGAAGGGCTTGTCGGTGTCACGCTCAGGAGTCGGGATGTAGTCGTCGACGGCGTCCATGAGCTCCCAAATCTTTCCGCACCACTCACAGTCGCGCTTGCCGCAGCCGCACTCCAGAGCCTTCAACGCGGAACCCGCCACAATGGGGATTTCGTCGCCGGGGAACTCGTAGCTGGACAAGAGGTCGCGCACTTCAATCTCCACCAGTTCCATCAACTCAGCGTCGTCCACCATGTCGGCCTTGTTCAAGAACACGACGATGTTGGGCACGCCCACCTGACGAGCCAGCAGGATGTGCTCGCGGGTCTGGGGCATCGGGCCGTCAGCGGCCGACACCACCAAGATCGCGCCGTCCATCTGGGCAGCACCGGTGATCATGTTCTTCACGTAGTCAGCGTGTCCGGGGCAGTCCACGTGAGCGTAGTGGCGCTTCTCGGTCTCGTATTCCACGTGAGCGGTGGCGATGGTAATACCGCGCTCGCGCTCTTCCGGAGCCTTGTCAATCTGGTCGTAGGCGGTGAATTCAGCCTGCCCAAGGGTGGACAGCACCCGGGTGATAGCCGCGGTCAAGGTGGTCTTGCCGTGGTCAACGTGTCCAATGGTGCCCACGTTTACGTGGGGCTTAGTGCGCTCGTACTTCTTCTTGGCCATTTAAATGGTACCCTCCTCTGATAATTAGCCGCTTAGCGGCCTATTGGAATTACTGCTTGGCCTTAATGACCTGCTCAGTGACGTGCCGCGGGGCCTCTTCATAATGCGAGAACTGCATTGTGTAGGTGCCGCGGCCCTGGGTGCGCGACCGCAAGTCGGTGGCGTACCCGAACATCTCGGCCAACGGAACATAGCCACGAATGGCTTGCACGCCGCCGGCGCGGGGCTCCATGCCTTCAATCCGTCCCCGGCGGGAGTTGAGGTCACCAATGATGTCCCCCATGTAATCCTCCGGGACAACCACTTCCACAGACATCAACGGCTCCAAGAGAACTGGGTTGGCCTTGCGGGCCCCTTCCTTGAATCCCATGGATCCCGCGATCTTAAAGGCCATTTCGCTGGAGTCGACCTCGTGGTACGACCCATCGTAAATGGTGACGCGAACATCGATGGTGGGATATCCGGCCAAAACACCGGACAACATAGCCTCTTTGACACCCGCTTCAACAGCCGGGACGTATTCGCGCGGCACCACACCACCGACAATCTTGTTGACGAACTCGAAGCCGGCCGGGTTCTCTCCCGGCTCAAGCGGCTCCAGCCGCAGCCACACGTGGCCGTACTGACCGCGTCCACCACTCTGCCGGACGAACTTGCCTTCCGCCTCGACCTGCTTGCGGATGGTTTCTTTGTATGCCACCTGCGGCTTGCCGACGTTGGCCTGCACTTTGAATTCGCGCAAGAGACGGTCAACAATGATTTCCAGGTGGAGCTCACCCATACCGGAGATGATGGTCTGACCCGTCTCCTGGTCGGTGTACATCCGGAAGGTGGGGTCTTCTTCGGCTAGCTTGGCCAATGCCGTACCCATCTTGTCTTGGTCGGCCTTGGTCTTGGGCTCGATCGCCACCGAAATCACGGGTTCCGGGAAAATCATGGACTCCAGCAAAATCGGATGGCTTTCATCCGCCAAGGTGTCCCCGGTGGTGGTGTCTTTCAGACCCACCGCAGCCGCGATGTCACCGCTGTACACCGTCTCAATCTCTTCACGGTGGTTGGCGTGCATCTGCAGAATGCGGCCAATGCGCTCGCGACGGCCCTTAGTCACGTTGTATACGTAAGACCCGGAGCTGAGCGTTCCCGAGTAAACCCGGAAGAAGGCCAATTTACCCACAAACGGGTCGGTCATAATTTTGAATGCCAATGCGGAGAACGGGGCGTCGTCCGACACGTCGCGGCGCTCCTCTTCGTCCGTGGCCGGGTTCACACCGCGCGGCGAGCCCACATCCATGGGAGATGGCAGGTACTCAACCACCGCATCCAACAACGGCTGAACACCCTTGTTGCGGTAGCTTGATCCACACAACACCGGAACCAGCTGGTTGGTGGTAGTTCCCTTGCGCAACGCCCCGCGGATTTCTTCCTCGGTCAGCTCCTCGCCGTCCAAGTACTTTTCCATAAGGGCGTCATCGACCTCGGCGCAGGCTTCCAGCAACATCTGCCGGCGCTCTTCGCAGATTTCCTGCAGCTCTTCAGGAATCGCTTCATACTCCCCGCGGGTGCCCAGGTCATCTTTATAGAAGTAAGCCTGCATCCGCACCAGGTCCACCAAACCGCGGAATGTGTCCTCCGCGCCCACCGGCCATTGAATGGCCACGGGATTGGCACCCAAGCGGTTTTTGATCTGGTCTAGACACATGGCGAAGTCCGCACCGATGATGTCCATCTTGTTGATGTACGCCATCCGCGGAACTCCATATTTGTCCGCCTGCCGCCAAACGGTCTCCGACTGCGGCTCAACGCCGCCCTTGGCGTCAAAGACCGCCACGGCGCCGTCCAAGACTCGAAGGGACCGCTCTACCTCAACAGTAAAGTCCACGTGGCCGGGCGTGTCGATGATGTTGATGCGATGATCCCGCCATTGGGCCGTGGTCGCAGCCGAGGTGATGGTAATACCACGCTCTTGCTCCTGGACCATCCAGTCCATCGTCGCGGTGCCTTCGTGCACTTCCCCGATCTTATGCACACGTCCCGTGTAGAACAGGATGCGCTCAGTGGTCGTGGTTTTGCCCGCGTCGATGTGCGCCATAATTCCAATGTTGCGGGTTCGCTCTAAGCTAAATTGACGAGCCATAAACGGCGAACTCCCTTCCTACCAACGGTAATGCGCAAATGCTCGGTTGGCCTCTGCCATACGGTGGGTCTCATCGCGCTTGCGCACCGCGCCACCCGCATTCTGGGCGGCATCCATCAACTCACCGGCCAACCGTTCTTCCATTGTCCGCTCACCACGCTGCCGGGAGTACTGCACCAGCCAGCGGATAGCAAGCGAGGTGCGGCGGCTGGGCCGCACTTCCATCGGCACCTGATAGGTGGAACCACCAACCCGGCGCGGACGAACTTCTAAAAGCGGCGTCGCATTCTTGACTGCCGTTTCGAAGACCTCAAGAGCATCCTTGCCGGATTTTTCGGCAATAATATCGAGGGCACCATAGACCAATCGCTCGGCTAGGCTCTTCTTGCCGGACAGCATAACTTTGTTGATAAACTTTGCAACCAATGGGCTATGGTAGACCGAGTCGGGCTCTGTGTCACGCGGCACCACTGTTCCACGCCTTGGCATGATTTTCCCCCTTTATTTCTTTCCGGCGGGCTGGTTCTTCTTTGCTCCGTACTTGGAGCGCCCTTGCGCACGCTTTTGCACGCCGCCGGTGTCCAACGTCCCACGAATGACGTGGTAGCGAACGCCTGGCAAGTCACGCACACGACCGCCGCGCACCAGCACGACGCTGTGCTCCTGCAGGTTGTGCCCGACTCCGGGAATGTACGCTGTCACTTCTTCTCCGTTGGTCAAACGTACACGTGCCACTTTCCGCAAGGCCGAGTTCGGCTTTTTCGGCGTCACCGTCTTCACACTGATGCAAACGCCACGCTTCTGCGGGTTGGATCGCAATGCCGGAGCGGCCGATTTCTTGGTCGACTTCTTGCGTCCGTTGCGGATTAACTGATTAATTGTCGGCACCCGTTCGACCTCCTTCCTCATTTTTGGACGCTGTATGACGCCGGGTGACGGCTGCACAAGCAGCTTTCACATCGATGCCACACAGTTGTCCCAGTTCTCCCATACTATCGATATAGGTCACAGGCACCTGATGGGTACGACACTGTTCTTCTATCTCAGTGAGAATCGCTGGATCGGCATCGCGGGCAACAAACGCGACCGTCGCCATACGGCGCTGAATCGCTTTCAGCGTCTCCCGGCGACCGACCACGCGTTGCCGGAAATCCTTGAGCGCGGCCCTATCCACGGCTTTTCCTCCCGGCCATCCAGGCTTAGACACACTTCGGTATTTTATCACCGTGACAGGGGCGTGTCAACGCGCGAATCCTTGTTGACACGCCCCTGTGCGTCGCTTATTGATACAGCTCGGCATCCTCCGGTTCTTCCTCCGCGATTACGGTCGCGTTGCGGTAACGGGACATGCCCGTACCGGCCGGAACCAGCTTGCCGATAATCACGTTCTCCTTCAAGCCCAAGAGCGGATCCCGCTTGCCCTTGATGGACGCTTCCGTCAGCACTCGGGTGGTTTCTTGGAACGACGCCGCTGACAAGAACGAGTCCGTGGCCAGCGAGGCCTTGGTAATCCCCAGCACCGTTGGCTTGGCAACAGCCGGCGGACGGCCCTCGGACAGAACGCGGCCGTTTTCGTCCTCGAATTCGAAGCGGTCCACCAGCGCGCCAGGCAGCATGTTGGTGTCACCCGCTTCATCCACCTTAATCTTGCGCATCATCTGACGCACCATGACCTCGATGTGCTTGTCGTTAATGTCCACGCCCTGCACCCGGTAAACCCGCTGCACTTCGTGCAGGAGGTATTCCTGCACGCCGCGGGGGCCGAGCACCCGGAGCAAGTCATGCGGGTTGACGGAACCCTCAGTCAGTTCCTGGCCCTCCTCCACCCGCACACCGTCGTGGACTTTCAACCGGGATCCGAACGGCACCACGTACACCTGAGCGTCTGCCTCGCCCTCGGCGGTGATGGTCAGCTCACGGCGTCCGCGATTCTCACCCAAGCGCACCACGCCCGAAATCTCGGCAATGATGGCTTGCCCCTTGGGCTTGCGGGCCTCGAACAACTCTTCCACACGCGGAAGACCCTGGGTGATGTCGTCACCGGCCACACCGCCCATGTGGAACGTCCGCATGGTCAACTGGGTACCCGGCTCACCAATCGACTGCGCCGCGATGATGCCGACCGCTTCGCCCACTTCGACAATCCGGCCGGTGGCCAGGTTGCGGCCGTAACAGGCCACACACACGCCGTAGCGGGATTGACAGGTGAGCACGCTGCGCACAATCGTCTCGGTGATGCCGGCATCCACGATGTCCTTGGCCACCTCTTCGTCGATCAGGTGGTTGGCTTCCACCAAGACCTCGCCCGTCTCCGGATGCTTGATGTCTTCGGACGCCACCCGGCCCACCAGGCGCTCTTCAAAGCCCTCGATGACCTGGCCGCCATCCTTAATCTCCTTGACGATGGTGCCTTCCGTCGTGCCACAGTCCACTTCGCGGACAATGACGTCCTGCGCCACGTCCACCAGACGCCGGGTCAAGTAGCCCGAGTCGGCGGTACGGAGCGCGGTGTCCGCCAAGCCCTTCCGAGCGCCGTGGGTGGAGGTGAAGTACTCCAATACGGTCAGCCCTTCACGGAAGTTGGCACGAATCGGCAACTCGATGATGCGGCCGGAAGGGTCTGCCATCAAACCGCGCATCCCGGCCAGCTGCGAAATCTGCTGCAGGTTGCCTCGGGCACCTGAGGTGGCCATCATATAGACCGAGTTGCTGGGGTCCATGGTGTCCATCAGGGCCTGAGTCACCTTTTCCTTGGCCCGAGTCCAAATCTCGATGACCCGCTCATAGCGCTCGTCGGCAGTGATGAGACCGCGGCGGTACTGGCGCGCTACCATGGTGACCTCTTCTTCCGCCTCGGCCAAGATCGCTTTCTTGGCTTCGGGGATGTTGATGTCCGCCACCGAGATGGTAATGCCGGCGCGAGTGGCATATTTAAAGCCCAAGGCTTTAATCCGGTCCAGAACTTCGGCCGTCGTCTGATTTCCGAACATCCGGAACAGGTCTGCTACCAACACGCCCAAGATCTTCCGGTCCACCACCTTGTCGATGAAGCGAAGCTCTTTCGGCAGCGCGTCGTTGAACAAGAACCGGCCCAAGGTGGACTCGCGGCGCTCGCCGTCATATCGCATGGTGATGCGTGCGTGCAGGTCCAGCACACCCTCTTGGTAGGCCATCTCGCCTTCCTTCAGGTCGGCGAGAATCATGCCTTCGCCGCGCGCGTCTTCCTGCGCCATGGTGAGGTAATATGAACCCAACACCATGTCCTGGGTCGGCGTCACGACCGGACGGCCATCCTTGGGGTTCAAGATGTTCTGCGAAGAGAGCATCAAGAGGCGCGCTTCTGCTTGCGCTTCGGCCGAGAGCGGCACGTGCACGGCCATCTGGTCACCGTCAAAGTCGGCGTTGTAGGCGGTACAGACCAATGGGTGAATCTGAATGGCGCGGCCTTCGACCAATACCGGCTCGAACGCCTGAATGCCCAAACGGTGCAAGGTTGGGGCACGGTTCAAGAGCACTGGGTGCTCGCGAATCACGTCTTCCAGCACGTCCCACACCTCGGGGCGCACCCGCTCCACCATCCGCTTGGCGGACTTGATGTTGTGGGCGTAGCCCTCGTTCACCAGTTTCTTCATGACAAACGGCTTGAACAATTCCAGCGCCATTTCCTTCGGCAAACCGCACTGGTGCATCTTCAGCTTCGGACCCACCACGATAACCGAGCGGCCCGAGTAGTCCACGCGCTTTCCGAGCAGGTTCTGACGGAAACGGCCCTGCTTGCCCTTCAGCATATCGGACAAAGACTTCAAGGGCCGGTTGCCGGGGCCTGTCACCGGGCGGCCGCGGCGGCCGTTGTCGATTAGAGCGTCAACCGCCTCTTGCAGCATGCGCTTTTCATTGCGGACAATGATGTCCGGGGCGCCCAAGTCCAAGAGCCGCTTCAATCGGTTGTTGCGGTTGATAACGCGGCGATACAGATCGTTGAGGTCCGACGTCGCGAACCGTCCACCGTCCAACTGCACCATAGGACGCAGATCGGGCGGAATAACCGGAATGACGTCAATAATCATCCACTCGGGACGATTTCCCGAAGTCCGAAAGGCCTCGACCACCTCGAGACGCCGGATAGCGCGGATGCGGCGCTGGCCTGTGGAGGTGTTGAGCTCCTCGCGAAGCTCTTCCGCCAGTTGCTCCAGGTCCAGCTCCAGCAAAAGCTCCTTAATGGCCTCCGCCCCCATCATGGCGCGGAAGTGCTGGCCGTACTTTTCGCGGTACTCGCGGTACTCCGACTCCACCAACAGCTGCTTCTTCATCAGCGGGGTGGTGCCGGGCTCGATGACCACGTAGGATGCAAAGTACAGTACTTTCTCCAAGGCCCGGGGCGACATGTCCAGTATCAGGCCCATACGTGACGGGATGCCCTTGAAGTACCAAATGTGCGAAACCGGGGCGGCCAGCTCAATATGCCCCATGCGCTCGCGGCGCACCTTGGAGCGGGTTACCTCCACGCCACAGCGGTCACAGACAACGCCCTTGTAGCGGACGCGCTTGTATTTGCCGCAATGGCATTCCCAGTCTTTCGTGGGTCCAAAGATCTTTTCGCAGAACAAGCCTTCCCGTTCCGGACGCAACGTCCGGTAGTTGATGGTTTCCGGCTTTTTGACCTCGCCTTTGGACCACTCGCGAATTTGCTCGGGTGAGGCGAGCGCTATCCGCATGGAATCAAAGTTGTTCACGTCTAACATTCCGCTGATCCCCCCCGGCTTTAGTACTCCTCGTCCTCGTCGTCCGCTCTGTCGTCATCGTCATGGCTCTCGGCCGCGTCTGCGTCCTCGTCCTCAGTTTCCTTGGCGCTGGTCTGGCTGCCCCGGCGCAAGATGGCGTAGGCGTTCTCGGCTTCCTGGTCGAAGTCCATGCCGCCGCGGCCCGGTTCAAAGACATCCTTGGCGCCGCCTGCAGCATCCTCCATCAAGCGATGAAGCTCTTGACCCTCGTTTTCGTCCACGCCCTCAGGCAGCAATTCCAACCCCTGCGCCTCCCGCATCGGCTCGTCGTCCAGCTCTCGAATCTCGATTTCCTCGTCCAACTCGTTGAGCACTTTGACGTCCAAGCCCAAGCTCTGCAGTTCCTTAATGAGCACCTTGAAGGACTCGGGAACGCCCGGCTCCGGCACGTTTTCGCCCTTTACGATGGCCTCGTAGGTCTTCACACGACCCACCACATCGTCGGACTTGACGGTCAAAAGCTCCTGCAGGGTGTAGGCGGCGCCATAGGCTTCCAGCGCCCACACCTCCATCTCGCCAAAGCGCTGTCCGCCGAATTGCGCCTTGCCGCCCAACGGCTGCTGGGTGACCAAGGAGTACGGTCCCGTTGACCGGGCGTGAATCTTGTCGTCGACCAAGTGCGCCAGCTTCAGCATGTACACGATGCCGACAGTAATCTCCCGGTCAAATGCTTCGCCGCTACGGCCGTCATACAGCACGGTCTTTCCGGTGGGAGGCAGGCCTGCCTTCTGCAACATCTCCTGCAAGTCGGTCTCATGGGCTCCGTCAAAGACAGGGGTCGCAACCGTCATGCCCAAGGCGCGGGCCGCCCAGCCCAAGTGAGTCTCCAAGACCTGTCCGATGTTCATTCGGCTGGGAACGCCGAGAGGGTTCAATACAATTTCCACCGGAGTGCCGTCGGGCAGGAAGGGCATATCCTCCTCCGGCAGGATGCGGGAAATAACGCCTTTGTTGCCGTGGCGGCCCGCCATCTTGTCGCCTTCGGAGATTTTCCGCTTCTGGGCAATGTAGACTTGGACCAACTGGTTTACACCCGGGGATAATTCGTCGCCCGACTCCCGGTTGAAGACCTTCACATCCACCACAATACCCGACTCACCGTGCGGCACCCGCAAGGAGGTGTCACGCACCTCACGCGCCTTCTCACCGAAGATGGCCCGCAAGAGCCGCTCTTCCGCGGTCAGTTCCGTTTCACCCTTCGGGGTGACCTTGCCAACCAGAATATCGCCCGGCCGCACTTCCGCACCGATGCGGATGATGCCGCGGTCATCCAGGTCGCGCAGGACTTCCTCACCGACGTTGGGAATGTCCCGGGTAATTTCTTCCGGACCCAGCTTGGTGTCACGGGCGTCGCACTCGTATTCCTCAATGTGAATGGAGGTGAAGACATCGTCTTTGACCAGCTTTTCGCTGAGCAAAATCGCGTCCTCGTAGTTGTAGCCCTCCCACGGCATGAACGCCACCAGCACGTTCCGGCCCAAGGCCAGCTCACCGTTGTCGGTCGAAGGCCCGTCGGCAATAATCTGACCCGCCGCCACCTTTTCACCCTTCTTGACAATGGGCTTCTGGTTGATGCAGGTGCCCTGGTTGGAGCGCGTAAACTTCTGCAGCGAGTACGTATTGACCGTGTGATCGGTGTTCTTGACCACAATCTGGTTGGCCGACACCCGGTCGATAACGCCCTCCTTCTCAGAAATCACCACAACCCCGGAATCGCGGGCGGCTTTGCCTTCCATGCCAGTCCCCACCACAGGCGCATCCGTCACCAACAGCGGCACCGCCTGGCGCTGCATGTTGGCGCCCATGAGCGCCCGGTTGGCGTCGTCGTGCTCCAAGAACGGAATCAACGCCGTGGCAATGGACACCACCTGCTTCGGCGAGACGTCCATGTAGTCCACCCGCGTCGGCGACTCTTCCAAGATTTCGTGACGGGAACGCACGGTCACGCGGTCAGCCTGGAAGTGGCCATCCTCGCCCAAAGGCTCGTTGGCCTGGGCAATGACGGTGTCGTCCTCTTCGTCCGCGGTCAAATACACAATCTCGTCCGTTACGACACCGCGCTCTTTGTCCACCTTACGGTACGGCGTTTCGATGAAGCCGAACTCGTTAATCCGCGCATAAGTGGACAAGGATCCGATCAAACCAATGTTGGGACCTTCAGGCGTCTCAATCGGACACATGCGGCCATAGTGAGAGTGGTGCACGTCCCGCACTTCGAAACCGGCGCGCTCACGCGACAATCCGCCCGGTCCCAGGGCCGACAAGCGGCGCTTGTGGGTCAGTTCTGCCAGCGGATTGGTCTGGTCCATAAACTGAGACAACTGCGAGGATCCGAAGAACTCTTTGACAGCTGCCACCACCGGGCGGATGTTAATCAGCGCCTGCGGCGTGATGGACTCCATGTCTTGAATAGTCATGCGCTCACGCACCACCCGCTCCATACGCGAGAGGCCGATGCGGAACTGGTTTTGCAGCAACTCGCCCACGGAACGCAGACGACGGTTGCCCAAGTGGTCAATGTCGTCGGTGGTGCCGATGCCTTCGTGCAGCGTGGTCATATAGTTCAGACAGGCCACAATGTCTTGGCGCGTGATAGTCTTGGCATCCGAATCCGGCTGCCCATTGGAGACCACCAGCACCTCGCGGCCGTTCGGGAGCTCCACCCGAATGGTCAACACATGTGCCTCGTCCAATGCTTGCGCAATAGCGCGGTCGACGTGGTCACCCTCGCGGACGAGCACTTCACCGGTCTCCGGGTGAACCACCGTCTCCTTGGCGGTAGTGCCCACGATGCGCTTGCGGAGCGCCAGCTTCTTGTTGATTTTGTAACGGCCCACCCCGGCCAGATCGTAGCGCTTGGGCTCAAAGAACAGAGACTGCAGCAAGCTCTGCGAGCTTTCCACCGTAGGAGGCTCGCCCGGACGCAGACGCTTGTAAATTTCAATCAGCGCCTCTTCCTGGGTCTTCGACGGATCTTTGGACAGCGTATTTTGAATGCGCTCGTCATCGCCCAAGGTTTCTAAAATCGTCGCATTGGTGCCGTAACCCAAGGCCCGCATCAAGACCGTTGCCGGCAGCTTGCGGGTGCGGTCCACACGCACCGAGAGAATGTCGTTGGTGTCCGATTCGAATTCCAGCCACGCACCCCGGTTGGGGATGATGGTGGCAAAAAACAGATGTTTCCCAGACGCATCCAGCTGCTGTCCGAAGTACACCCCTGGCGAACGCACCAACTGACTCACAATGACCCGTTCGGCCCCATTGATAATGAAGGTTCCCTTGTCGGTCATGAGCGGGAAGTCGCCCATGAAGACATCTTGCTCCTTTACTTCTCCGGTCTCTTTGTTCAGCAAACGGACGCGGACATGCAAGGGGGCAGAATACGTGACATCGCGCGCCTTGCACTCTTCTACCGAATACTTCGGCTGCTTCAAGGTATAATCGACAAACTCCAGCACGAGATTTCCGGTAAAGTCCTGGATGGGGGAGATGTCGCGAAACATCTCACGCAGGCCTTCCTGAAGGAACCATCGATAGGAATTTTGCTGAATCTCGATGAGATTGGGCATGTCGAGCACTTCCGTAATGCTGGCGAAGCTAACGCGCTCGGCAGGCTTCTCAAGCGGGAGACGAAGGGCCATTCAGTTCAACTCCTTTTTTGGCGGGTCGATCTGCTCTGGGTTGCTCACTATAGTGAAGTTGCAGGAATAAATTGGACTATGAAATATAGCAATATAAAACAGTATCACAAGCCCACCCCCAGGTCAAGAGGACCCGGAGGAGGGCTTGCAACCACTATGCGGTGCGCCTATTTGATTTCTGCTGTTCCGCCAGCTTCCTCAAGTTTGGCCTTCGCCGCCTCTGCGTCAGCTTTGGAGATCTTCTCCTTAACGGGCTTCGGCGCCCCGTCGACCAACGCCTTGGCTTCCGTCAAGGACAGTCCCGTCAGTTCACGCACGGCCTTGATGACCTGGACCTTCTTGTCGCCAGCCGCGGTCAACACAACGTCAAACTCGGTCTGCTCTTCGACAACAGCGCCGCCATCAGCCGCACCGCCAGCCGCCGGAGCCGCTGCCGCCACAGCCACGGGAGCCGCCGCAGTTACGCCAAACTCCTCTTCCATCGCTTTCACCAACTGGGAAAGCTCGAGCACGTTCATGCCCTTCACAATCTCGAGAACTTCTTCGACCTTAGCCATCAATTTACCTCCTAATTCTCAAAAAAGGTTCTTCGATCCTACGCTTCTTCCGCCTC
>JAJZAN010000198.1 GCA_021799435.1 Bacillota bacterium
ATGAACGATATGTCCAACGAATTGACATCGCCCACGAATCTCCATTACTGGTTTCGCACATTGCTCACGAGTCCCCAGTGGACATTGGTGGCGCACCAACACAAGATTTGGCTTTTTCAGAAGACGGCACGGCAGAAATCCCATTTAGTGTAGCAGCAACAGTTCGTATCACCTAAGGCTTTAGACCCTGCTATGGTATGACATGAGTTTTGATCCGACAACAATTTACAACGTCGTTTGATTCTACAGAATGGGTCATTTTTTAGTGGAATTTTTTTCGTCGAATAGAAGGAAATTGAGAAGGGATGTCGAAACTTATAGAGTGTAAAGGATTGTTAATCGTTACCATTATGTTATAGAAGGAGCCAAAGCCACATGTCATTGAGATGGAAATTAGTATTACCCCTCGTCGCAGGGATTACGTTGTTGGTACCGTCGACCGCTACGTGGGCTGCCTCCTCCTCGTCATCATCCACTCAACAGGCTGCCATTCGCTTGGAAGATGCCTTGCATGCTTTGCAGATACCCCACGTGAGCCTTCTTTTTGCCTATCTGGAGTCCATTCAGTTGAGCTCGCAAGAAGTCAGTCAAATCACACAAAATGCAGCACAGATGCAAAAAATTATGGGCAACATCAATAGTCCCAACCAACTGACACTAGCGCAAAAAGAGGAAGCATTGCGTCTGTTTATAAGTAGCGCCGCATTAGCCCATTTGCAAGTCGCCACCGTTTTGACCAATGGGCAACCGGTAAACTTGCTGACTTATGTGGCCCAACCCGGCAACCCTCTGCTCATTGAGTTGGAAGATGAACAAGGCAAATTGCTGGCCACGATCCATCCCCAATACTATGACGTGCAGCCAAAGTACTTAAATTCCTTTATTCACAACGTCGCGGTGGCGGCCACGTCAGCGCGCATTCTCGAACAAAGTAAGACATTTGTTCCGGTACCGCATGGTCAGTTGCCGGTGACAGCATCGAACACGCCCCTTAAGATCGCCATTGGTCTGGGCTTAATTCTTATAGGAGCTATGACGTTTCGTCCGCTGTATCGTGTTGCTCAAAAGCTGGAGTCCTGAGTATGCGGCGTTGGATAAGAAAACTGTTTATTATCGGTCTTATCGGAATTCCGTCCCTGATCATTGCTCTGGGGGTCGGAGTCACTGCTGTTTTCGGATGGAGCTTTCTTCAACAAACACTTCTTTTGGCTGACTCCGTTCTCGTCCCTTATAAACCGGCCCACATTGGATACCGGAAATTACCGGGTTTCTGGCCTACATTGCCCGAACCGGGGACCAAATTGGGCACTATTGTCATCCCCGCCGTCAACATCAAGGCCCCCGTTGTGCAGGGCACAACCTGGGACATTCTGAAACTCGGCGTGGGACATTATGCAGGCAGTCCCTTGCCGGGTCAAGGGGGCAATGTGGTTTTCAGCGGTCACCGGGATACCGTCTTTACGAATCTGAAACACGTCAAGGTCGGAGACACCGTGACTTTCGATTCACCCTATGGACCTTTTGTTTACCGTGTGACCAGTATCAAGATCGTACCGAAAACCGACCCCAACATTGTGGTTCCTTCCAAGAGTCCCGAGCTCACATTGACGAGTTGTTATCCTTTTGTCTACATCGGATTTGCTCCCGATCGCTTTATTGTTCGCGCCACGCCCGTGTCGGAACCGTCTGTGACTGCAGGAACAAGGTATCGTGCGTCGGAAAGAGGACGTGACAATGTTAAAAAGTCTCCCTGAATCTGATTCGATTCCCCAAAAAATTGTGGCTGTTATTCCAGCCTATAATGAAGAGCGCTTTATTGCCAGTGTCGTGTTTTTGGCACGACAGCAGGCCCATCATGTTCTCGTCATCAATGACGGATCCACGGACCGAACCTCCCTGCTCGCCCAAGAAGCCGGAGCCGAGGTCATTTCCATCCCTCACGGAGGCAAGGCTGCCGCCCTGACAGCGGGATTTCGGCAAGCGATGAATCTGGATCCTTCCGTCATTGTGACTCTTGATGCGGACGCGCAGCATGACCCCGCCGAAATTCCGGCCGTGGCCGGGCCCATCATTGAGGATCAGGCGGATGTTGTCGTGGGCTCCCGCTTTATGAACACACACAGCATAATTCCCAGCTGGCGGAAGATAGGGCAACACGCCTTGACCTGGATGACGAATGCAGCCAGCGGAGTCAGGATTACAGACTCACAAAGCGGCTACCGGGCCTTTTCACCCCGTGCGTTATCTTGCCTAAAGCTGTCCAGCATGGGGCTCGGAGTGGAGTCCGAAATGCAAATGCAATGGAAACATGCGCAATTACGGGTGATTGAAGTGGGTATCTCCGTTCAGTATAAGGACAAAATGAAACGGAATCCTTTCACTCACGGAATCCGTGTCGTGGATACCATTTTGAAAGCCGTTGCTCAGCATCACCCATTACTCATATTTGGTTTGCCAGGCATTTTATCGTCGGGATTTGGCCTCACCGCCGGCTGGGTGGTAATAAATGCGATGATGGAGCGCCACGTGCTTCTGACCGGAACAGCCATAGCCGGCACGGTCTTTGGAATCGGGGGGCTGTTACTGGTGATTACGGCTATAATCCTTCATAGTCTCGAATCCGTGGTGAGCCGCATTAAAATGGACATTGACACCCTGGCGTCTTCTTCGTCCCCTGAAAAGAGTGTGACCCCGTGAACGCAGCCTGTACGGTGGTTTTGGTATCGTATAACAGTCAACGTGACCTGGCCCGGTGCCTGCCCTCTATCATGGCTAGCCCGGTTCCCAAACAGATCATCGTGGTCGATAATCATTCCGACGACGACACGGTGTCCTGGCTAAAGAACCAGTTTCCTCTCGTCGAAGTGTACGCAAATTCAGCGAACTTGGGATATGGTGCGGCATGCAATCAAGGCTTGGAACACGCGCAAGGGGAATACTGGTGCATTGCCAATCCCGACACCGTGTGGGATACCGACGTTCTTGCCCGACTTCGGGAAACGGCGGAGCGTTTTCCCGAAGCCCTGATCAACCCTGCCATTATCCAGCCTAACGGGTTGGTAAATGCCTACGGCAACACTATGCATGTGACGGGTATCACCACCTGTGTAGACCTTGGAGAAACCTGGTCAGATCAGGGAGAACGGTACCGTTTTCCTCTTTCAGCCTCGGGAGCTGTCATCTTTGCCAAGGCCTCCGTGTGGAGAGAACTAAGAGGTTTCGATCCGGACTACTTTCTTTACTTCGAAGACACGAACTTGTCTCTGAGAGCTTTTCTGCGAAATATTCCTGTGGTTTGTGATACCAGGGCCCGGGTGGTACATCATTATGATCTCAAAATGAGCCCAAACAAATTCTATTGGCTGGAACGCAATCGTCTTCTGACCCTCTTCGAGATTTTGGAAGCCCGGACGCTGAGGCGCTTATGGCCCGGACTTTTACTAACCGAAGCAGCCACGTGGGCCTTTGCCATCCTCCATGGTCCCCGGTTTATTCTGGCTCGGTTCAAAGGGTATATCTGGCTTTGGCGTCACCGGAAGAGCTGGCTAAGAAAACGGGAAATCATTCAGGCTACCCGTCAAGTGCCGGATGGGCCGTTATTGCAGCGAATGACCTATGAACTGCCCTTAGGGCAATTAACCGGGAATGTGCGCTGGGCACAGATCGGGAACCGCTGGCTGACTAAGATCTATCAGGCCCTGCGAGTGAGGGAGGCCCATGTATGCGAATAGCGCATGTGGTCGCCACTTTCCCGCCCTACTGGGCGGGGACGGGCAATGTAGCCTATCAGCAAAGCCGTGTTCTTCATGAACGCGGTTACGCGGTGGAAGTATTCACGGCTTTGCCTGCCCACGAACAACCGATGGATTTCCCCTTCCCCGTTCACTATTTGAAAACCTGGGGACGCCTTGGCAATGCCCCGTTTACCCCTTCCCTCATACGGCAATTGCGGGGATTCGATCTCATCCATCTTCATTATCCCTACATTTTCGGAGCCGATCTCACGGTGATAGCCGCTCGCCGCTATCACATCCCGGTTGTCGCCACCTATCACAATGATCTGTTGGGCAGTGGATTCAAGGGGATGCTTTTCGCTTTGTACAATCATATTAATCAGCCCGTTATCTTGCGCTGCATGCGCAAGATTATGGCAACCACCCAAGACTATGCACAAAATTCACTATTGATACACATAACCACTTCAAGCACAGTAGCTATTCCATTAGGTGTGGATCCGATTTTTTTGTGCGAAACGCCGGGCGATACCGAGACGGACAACTTACAGAAAGCTTATGTGCTTTTCGTCGGAGCCATGGACGCAGCTCACGCTTTCAAGGGCATTCCTCTTTTAATTGATGCCATGGCAGTTCTCGATCTTTCTAATCTGGACCTTATCCTTGTCGGTGAAGGTGAGCTGCGCCAATCATATGCTGAGTACGCCAAAGACCGTCATCTCAACAATGTGCATTTTCTGGGACGCGTAACGAATGAGAATTTACGTCGCCTGTATAAGAATGCTTTAGCTACTATTCTTCCAAGCACAAGTTCTACGGAAGCATTCGGCCTT
>JAJZAN010000199.1 GCA_021799435.1 Bacillota bacterium
ACGAGCTCGAAACCATGTTGAGGGAGGAGGCGGAACGCATGGGTACCGTGTTCATGTGGCTGGAACCCGGTGACACGGTCAATCTTCCCGACGGCTCTTTGTCAACGAACATATCGGAACCGTTGTCGGACCTACAAGGGATCATCGACTGGGAAACCCGTAAAAGCCGGGTTACACGCAAGCACTCGACGAGAAAAACCCATGGCTAATCGTGACGCAGGCTTAACGAGTAAGTCAAGATAAAACGGCGGGGAACAACGATAGCCATGGGAACTTAAAGAGCCGGGTAGTCGGCAAATATCGAGGAGGTGTATATCGACTGAAGCTGGCTTTGGGAGGCGGATATGGGAGAAAGTAGACAAGTTTCCTTCCAACAAATCCACCGGTGATTCCGTGGGTGAAAAGGCACTGACTTAAAGCGAACTCGTTTGATGACTGTTCGTGCAACCCATTCTCTTAGCCAAAGACGATAAACCCCTTGGGATTTATGACAGTATTATCTGGATGAAATCCGGCGAGGTAAGAGGACACAACGAAAAACGCGTCAGACATTTATTCCGTCTGGCACTGATATCGCGCTGTGTCCTCAAGACCCGCCGGTAATTCGGTGACAAGAGGGACCACGTCTTTCGCATTCGGAGAGGCGTCGGCGAGGGGGATATCAAAATGCTCAACCAATTCTCATTTCATGCGTCCCCAAGGAAGTGTCCCGTTATCCGGAAAGTCTCTCAAGTGCTGCACCGGGGTCTAATCAATAACCCACAACCCACGAACAAAGGTGGGCATTCGAATTCAAAAAAGTTTCCGATACCTCTACGGCGAAGCACGGGATCCAACAAGATTCTATGCGGGACGGGTGATCTGCCTAAAAATCTCTAAGGAGGTATCTTCAAGTCCGTTATGCACCGCCAATCCTACTGCGTCCCCAAAATCTCTCGGCCCACTATTTCTTCTGATCTTGGCATCTGCGGGTTGTTCATCGTGCAAACTCTCGAAATCTAGTCTCACAAAGCAGGAAAAACAAGACTTTGTCGCGAATTATTACGTAAAAGTTGTCGAAATGCCTGGTGGAGGGATATAATTTGTTATCCAATTGTGCCGGAGTGAACTTATGAATCAACGCACCTCACAACCGTTGAACAGTGCCCTGAGACGCCGTCAGCTTCGCACTAAGAAATCCCGCTGGTCATTGCCTCCGGATTTGGTGCTTAGTGTTGCTACGACGCTTGTATTGTCTTTGCTGATCCGTGTTGACGTTTTGGAGCCGATAAGGTTTGTGGCTGGCTTGGCCGTGGGCCTGGTGATTCCCGGGTATCTCTTGGTCGCGTGGGTCTTTCCCAAGCCGGACTCTTTAAAAGGCTGGGAACGAATGGGCGTCATCCTCGCCATCAATATCTCCATTATTATCATCATGGGGTTGCTTATGGCGCTACTCAAGATACCGTTTACGACGATGAGCATCACCAACACGTTAACGGGTTTGATTTTGATACTAGCGGGTGTTGTCTTTTGGGTGCGTCAGAATGATCCTTCCTTAGGCGAACCGTTTGATTTTTCCCTGCTCAAATCCAAGGCCGTGGCGGGTATGCTGATTGTGATGTTGGGGATTAGCGGTATCGTTTGGTATGTTGTGGGAACCAACTTACACAAACAGTACACGGCCTTTTCTCTTACCAACACGCAGGGTCAATTAAACGGATATCCGTACACGCTCACACCGGGACAGCATGACCCGATGCGTCTGAATATTTTCAACCCTTCATCCAGCGTAAAGCACTTTGTCATTATAGAACGGACTCCTGCGACGTTGATTTCGAAGACAACGGTGAAAGTCGCTCCCGGTCAGCATTGGTTTCAAATTTTTGATTTGCCCACGGCACACGTGGGATCTTTGGTTCATTTGCACTTTCTCCTGACAACCATGCACGGGAAAACAATTCGGCAACTGTGGATTACCTACCATGTGACGCCATGAGACACCCTACGGCCCTACGGGAACCCGGAAGAGTTCAAGCCTGGGTCTGCGAGGCCGTTGGCTATGATAGCGAAAATAAATTGTTGGGAGTACACCTCTACACAACAATGAAAAGGATTATGGAAATGCAGACGGTCGTCATTGTTAATGGAGCGGGAAGGTCTTTCGTGGGGCTGCGCAAACGGCCGGGGAAGGGGAGGAGGAGAGGTAGATGATGCGCTCGCAACGAACGACCCGTACCCATCACTCGGTTGTCCTTGACCCTCAAGTTTATCTGCCCTGGGTTTATGTCGGACTCTTAGGCTTGAGTGAAGTGGTGTCGGATCTTTGGCATCCATTATTGGGAATTTGGTTGCATGTCATTCTAGCGGCTGCGATATGGTGGCAAGGAACCAAAGAAGAAGATCTCGATCGTCGGCATTTTTATTGGATTTTAGCCGTACTGGCCATCGTCCGCATTATTAGTTTTGCGATTTCGGATCAAAGTTTTCCCGGCGTTTGGTATTATGTGCTGGCCGAAACGCCCTTGTTGGTTGCGGCCTTAACGGCTAGAAGCGCCTTCGGCTTGTCATGGGCCAGTGTCGGAGTGCGCATGCCCAAATGGCCCGCTCTTGCCGCTGTTGTCATCGTCACGGGGGCGGGACTGGGTTATGCAGAAAGCCGCATTATTCATCCTGCGGCATTGATTTCCTCGCTGACATGGGCCAATATTATTATCCCTTCGATCCTGTTGACCATTTTCACCGGGTTGTCCGAGGAATTGCTGTTTCGTGGTCTATTGCAGCATTATGCGGTAAAAATCATGGGAAATAGAATGGGCATTGTTTTCGTGGCTCTGGGATGGAGTCTGTTGCACATCGGCTGGCACTCCGCATGGGACGTTTTGTTCGTCTTCGCCGTCGGTCTGGCGTGGGGATGGGTGCGCGAAAAAACAACGTCGATCATCCCCACGACCATCGCTCACGGCCTGGCCAACGTGGTGCTCTTCCTGATTGTGCCGTTTCAATAGGAAGAAACATGGGCCGAATGGCCCATGTTTCAAAAAGAGTGATATTGCCAGGAGGGAAACTTGTCTACCTAAAAAAGACCGCTATTTGTTGCAACAGCACGACAGCAACCGCGATAGCCAGTGGCGTAATGACAACCGAAAGACTGCGGCGAACTTCTAGTGTAGCACCCGTCTTGGACGAGGCCATAACATCGCGGAGAACTAGAGCAAATAGAAGCAGCAATAATGGCAGTTCTCCGAGAATATGAATGTTTGTGCCGGCTGCAACCGTGGTCGCGGCCACAACGACCATCATAAGCTTTCACCTCGTCTATCGTTATGCTATTTGCATTATACATGGTTTCCCATATATATCCTAGGAATAAGAGGAATTATGTCGTAAAATTAAAAAGAAAATGACCAAAGAGTTATTCTCTATGAGATAGACTGGGAATGTGTGGCAGATATATGGTTGCCAAGAATACTAAAGACGATGTCTTAACCATGGTGAATGACTAAAACATGAGAGTCGGTTTATTAACCTATGGAATGAAAGACCGATTAACAGGGATCGGTCGTTACGCCATGCAATTAAGTTATGCGGTGCGAGATATTGCCTCGGATATCGAAATGGTGCTGATCAATCCCTATCCCGAATCGCTGCTACCGTGGTATAAAGACTTTCCGGTTATTCCCGTTCCCAGTCTCCGCCGTCTCCCGGCCGTCATGACGTTAGGGCCTTTCTTATTGGACCACATTGCCCGGCGTTATGATTTGGATGTTCTACACGATCCCTGTGGCATTGCTCCCTTTTTGCCGACGAAACATGTGCATAAGGTGGTCACTATCCACGATGCGATTCCATTAAAATATCCGCATATGTATCCATGGTTGGGACGACTGGTATTCCGTACGGAAGTGCCTTGGTCCAAACGGACTGTCCAGCAAGTAATCACCGATAGTATAAGCGCACAAGAGGATTTAACAGCTTACGCGGACATACCTAAACACCTTATCACGGTAATCTATCCCGGAGTGGATGTCCCAAACCCTGAATATCTTGATGGCTTGAGAGATATGCCTTGTCCTCCGTGCGTTGATCCGCAAATCATTCATAATCCGTACTTTCTTTATGTGGGAGCCATTAACCCCCGCAAAAACGTCCACCGGATTATAGAGGCCATAGATATTCTTCGCCAACAAGAGCCTCATGTCCGGCTTCTGGTGGTCGGTCCCAACCGACCACCATCCGGTGATGCCGATATCGTGAACTATTTAGGCTATGTGGATCAAGAGACCTTAGACTTTCTGTATGTTCATGCTCGCGCTGTTTTAGTTCCGTCACTATACGAAGGATTTGGATTTCCCGCATTGGAGGCGATGGGACGTCAAAGTGTGGCGATCGTGTCGAATGTGTCGTCTCTCCCCGAGGTGACGGGTGAAGGAGCCATCCACGTCGATCCCCATGACACTATGTCATGGGTTAAGGCCATGGCTCGAGTCATGCAGGACGCGAGGTACAGAGAGCGAGTCGTCGAGCGGGG
>JAJZAN010000200.1 GCA_021799435.1 Bacillota bacterium
ACTCTGGGACAATATCTTCGACCCGTACTATTCCACCAAGGTCAACGGGCACGGGCTGGGGCTTGCCGCTTCCCAAGCCATCATGCAGCAGCACGGCGGCCAACTCCTCGTGGGAGCCTCGGCGCTAGGGGGCGCGGCGTTCACCATGATTTTGCCCGCAACTCTGGAATCTCCCTTGGATTCGGATGTGGTCGATGAGGACGTGGGTCAGTTGGCCGGAACCGCGTTGATTGTGGACGACGAGCCGCAGGTGCGTGCGGGCGCTCAAGCGTTGGCGCAAAGCTACGGGCTCACAACCGCGGTTGTGGCGGATGGGCCGAGTGCGCTTGCCTGGCTCCGGACTCACACGTGCGATGTGGTGGTGTTGGACTGGGTTTTGGGTTCCCCCATGGCTGGGCACCAAGTGCTGGCGGCCCTGCAAGCGAAATATCCTTCTGTGTCGGTTGTAGTCTCTAGTGGTTATGCGGATGTTCCCATTCCGGCAGGAATTCCGACGCTGCCTAAGCCCTACAACCGCGAACAGATGGGGCGGGCGTTGGCGGCCCTGCTTAAGAAGTAGCGATCTTTCCGGCGCTGTGCGCTCGCTGGTTCAAGAACCGCGGTCACCGGATAGTTCAGTGGTACTGAGACAAGGCCGATCGATGGGCGGGCACGCGACCCGCCGCCAAGAGATCCCTTTTTTCGTATGCCGAGAAAACGGCGGCTCAGAAAAAAGATCCTCGGCTGGGTGCCGAAGTGGGCCGCAAAATCTCTTCCTCTCCACGAAAGTTCTAAGAGGGAAAGGGAATCCCTGCCAATCCCGAAGCGGCGCAGGAACGTATTCCTGTGGCATATGGATACCCATGGGGCGTGGACAAAGGAGGACGTATGCACAAGAACATCAAATGGAGTGCGATTGTTTTGGGGGCGTCGTTGGCTATGACAGCCGCGATGCCAGCAATTCCGGCGATGGCAGCCAGTCATTATGGCGAGGATCACGGCGGCCGTCATTGGCAGCACGGGCATGGCCACCACGGCCAGCAAGGTCAGCAAGGCCAACACGATCAACATAACCGGCACAACCATGGAGACCACCATGGGCAGCAAAACCAGCATGGTCATGACCGAGATCATCAGGGGAAGGATCATCGGCACCACGGTCATGGCGGCCAAGATCGCCTCAAGGTCACGCAGAGGGCGGGCGTAGTGACCACATCAGAGGCGGCGGTGTTGTCTGGCATGACACTGTCGCAAGGTACGGCAGCCAGTGTGTTTGCGAAAGGGACATCCTTTACGGTCTACACGGTGCGGTTGGTTGGCCGGCATGCCCGGTGGTCGGGGGTTGGCGCCATCACTGTCTCCGACAATAACGGCAGCCTGAGCACCCCGGCTGACCTGTATTATTTAGGATTCCAGCGCGGGTTCATGCATCCCGATCCGTTCCAGGGTGACACGGCGCCCTATAACGCGGCCACGGTGGGCCAGTCTTCCAGCTTTTCCGTGCAGTTTGTGCGTGGGCAGGCACAGTTCGCCGTGTTTGACGGCCGAGCTGGATCGGGTCCGATCCAGATCACAGTGCAGGATCAAGCGTTGAAGCAAAGCCAGACGGTCACCTATCTGGACGCGGTCGGCACCACCACATCCCCGGCGACAGCTTCCGGTGTGACAGTGGTGGGATCTGGGACCGTGTCCCTGGCTCCCGATCAATCGACCACCGTTCAGTTCCAAGTCACAAATCAGTATGGCCAGCCCTTGGCACAAAGCGGAGACACGGTGGATCTTTCGCTGGCCGGTGTTGCGGGCGGCACGGTACCGGCGGGTGTCACCCTGGATAGTGCGGTTCCGACTGCGTTCACGCCGCTGGCGCTTCAAACCGGCCCCAACGGCACCGTGAGCGCGACATTGACCGACGTGTCGGACACGGCGGCAACCTATGCCGTCGACGCGGTGCTGGCTAGCTCACCGACGGCCACACCAGCCCACATCACGGTGACCGACGTTTCGGCCCAGGGGGCCGTGGCGGCCCTGGCACTTAGCAGCGCAGCGGTCACGAGCGGACCTGTGACGCCGCTTGCCATTCCGGCCACCATTACGGTGCCGATTGGCACGACGTTAACGACAGCTGAGCTGGGCGCTGCGGTCAACGCTCCCGTCTACGTTGAAGGGCTGAATACGAGCGGCGATGTGGCCAACGGCTTGGGAACGGCAGGAGACACCCTCATGGCTCAGAGCTCCAATCCCAGCGTGGTCTCCGTGAGCGGTTGGAACGCGCTGGGTGAGACGACGCTGTCGTCCGGCGTGACCAGTCTCCCCGTCATAACGGCCGAGGCTGCAGGCATCGCGACCGTGACCATTGTGGACGTCACGAATCCTGCGGCCTCTCCCATTGTGCTAACCATCGACGTCGTGGCCGCCCAACCGATAATGTCTCAACGGTAAACTGCTAGAGCCAAGTCAGCGCGAACTCATTGCGGCCCTCATCCGAACTGGGTGGGGGCCGCTTGTCGATTAAGCCCGAATCTGACAAGATCGCTCGATGCGAATGAGCAGGAAAAAAGGAACAAATTCCCGGAATAAGTTGAAAGCTGGCGAATGCAGGCAGATAATGTAGTCAATGACACAAAAGCCATACGGTCTTTGCAATTCCTGGGTGACCAAGGCGCTAGGGGTTGCACACAGGCCCCCGTGGAGGGGCACCGTTCAATCGGTATTGCTAAGTGACTGTCGCGATGGTGCGATCGCGATGCAGCGATAATGAATACGCATACGGCCAGCAAGGACGCCGTGGCCGGAAACGAATCGCGCGTTTCCGGATGCCGGGGGTCGTTTAAGGGGAGAGCCTGGTGAATGGAAACCGCCGCCAATTGCTGGAGGCGATTTGGAATGTAACTCAGGAACTGGAACGATTAGTGAACGAGGCACCGGGGTTGACGCATCCCGATGTGATTGCCGTGTCGCGGAAACTGGACCAGTTGGTCATGGAGTGGTATCGGAGAGCGGGGGACAAGTCCAGCCCGCGGTGTTCAGGCGCGCGCGGAGGCGAGTCACAGGAGGGCGGCGTTGGAGAACCTGGGTGACTGGGCGCAGCCTAGGAGGGCCGCGCATGGCCGTCACCCAGTCGGCCGGTCAGGCCAGATGGTCGACAAACCAACGGTCAGCCATGAGGCGCAGAGTCTCCAGATCGCGTTGCTCCTCCGCGGTTTCGCCCTGCAAGCGATGTTTCATGTGCGAGAACTTCTGGATCCGCGACCCTGGTGATGCCGCCGTGAGTTGCTCCGCAAATTTTTGCATCCACGCCCATTGGGCCACATCGTCCGCGTCGCCGTGCATGATGAGCGTGGGAACCGAGGCCAGACGGCCTATTTGTTGGGACACCGCATAGGATCGACGCCGGGTCTGGAGGGCCGGATCGGACCAGGGATAGTCCGGATAGTAATGTTGCAGATAATCCAGATCGGGGACCCCGCCTACCGTGACCAGCGCGCCGACTTGAGGATTCTCTACTGCGCCCCAGAGCGCGATAAGACTTCCAATGGAGAACCCAAAGAGACCCACGGACCTGTTTCCGAGACTCTTCAGCAGGTCTCTGAGCTCAGAGCGCGATTCGTCCACGACACTCGCAAACAGCTTTAGAAAGATATCGTCAGAGCGTCGCCTCTGGAGTGACTCGGTTCCTTCGCGCAACACCGGAAGGCGCCAATAAATTTTCGTGAGGCTGCCATCCTCTGGGACTGGATATCCTGCCTTCAGCGTCTCGACGGTGGTGCTCATCCCATGGATGACCACCACCACACGTTCGGCCCGATCGAGGTCTGGTCCCTGAATTTCTACATTGTCCATGTCTATTCTCCCCTTTATGGGGAGCATAGCGTAAGTGGGGACGAGAGGCCACAACTCTTGTTTTGCATTGTGATTTGAGCACGGGAAAGAGCGGGTCTCGCTTCTTAGGGTTCTTTGAATTGGGAGAGGCTTCTTCTTGAAAAGCGAAGCTTGGAGACTCCGGTAATAAATTCGCAATGTTTTTCTGTTTCACTAGAGGCATTATTGAGGGTTTGACCGATGAAATGGGAGGTTTTTTCAATGAGCACATCTTATGTTCCGGTCTGGTACGAGCCGAAACCGCATTCCGAGATCCGTCACTGTACCTTGTGCCGCAAACCGTTCGAATATCGCGCCGAGCGAGAAGATGTGGCGGGCAATCTGCCGGTGGACTGGGTGTGCCGCGACTGTTTTCCCGATTGGGTGTTGAGTTCCTATGCGCGTCACTGGGACGAGCGCGGCACGAGAACTCGAAAGCGTGCCTAACCAAGCGCTGCACGGGTGCCTTAAAGGCCCTGCTGCGAGAGGTTGAACTCTCGTACTCGGCGACTCCTATCCCAAGGCCCCGTCATAGTCGCGGAAACGCTGGTGCTTGCTTAACGTTCACCGAGTAGTGGACTTTTTTGGTGTCCGCTGATAGAATAAAGCCATGCATACCGAAGCAGCGATGATCC
>JAJZAN010000053.1 GCA_021799435.1 Bacillota bacterium
CCAGAAAGGTGGGAGGAGCATGAACACCGAGGGTCAGCGGATTACATATCAGGACGGGCACATTCAGGTGCCCGACCAGCCGATTATTCCTTATATCGAGGGAGACGGCATTGGCCCAGACATCTGGAAGGCGACCCAGAGGGTAGTCGATGCGGCGATTGAAAAGGCGTACCACGGGAGTCGGCGCATCGCCTGGAAGGAAGTTCTGGCGGGCGAGAAGGCGTTTCATGCCACGGGCCAGTGGCTGCCGGACGCGACGTTGGATGCCTTGAAGGAGTATAAAGTCGGCATCAAGGGACCGCTCACGACCCCCGTGGGAGGCGGCATCCGCAGTTTGAATGTCACCATCCGACAGGAGTTGGACTTATATGCTTGTGTGCGGCCGGTCCGCTACATTGCCGGCGTGCCGTCACCGATGCGGGAACCGGAGAAGGTGGATATGGTCATCTTCCGGGAAAACACCGAAGACGTGTATGCGGGCATTGAGTGGGCCAGCGGCTCACCCGAGGCTCAGCGGCTCATTGAGTTTGTAAACCGGGAATACCACCGTGACATCAGCTACACCGCCGGAATCGGCATCAAGCCCATGACCCCGGAAGGGAGTGAGCGTTTGATTCGCCGGGCCATTCGCTATGCCTTGGACCATAACCGGCGCTCCGTCACGCTGATGCACAAAGGCAATATTATGAAGTTCACCGAAGGGGCCTTCCGCGATTGGGGCTACGAGTTGGCGCGGCGCGAGTTTCCAGATCGGGTGATCAGTGAAGATGCGCTCTTTAGCGAATACAACGGAGTTGTCCCGGAGGGGCGCATCGTCATCAAGGATCGCATTGCCGACATCACCTTTCAGCAGGTGCTGCTGCGGCCTGAGGAATTTGATGTGCTGGCCTGCCCCAACTTAAACGGGGACTATCTATCCGACGCCCTCGCGGCTCAGGTGGGCGGTGTGGGCATGGCCCCCGGATCCAACGTGTCTGACCAGGTGGCGGTCTTTGAAGCCACCCATGGTACGGCACCCAAGTACGCTAATCAGGACAAGGTCAACCCCAGTTCTCTCATCCTGTCGGCCATCATGATGCTGGAGCATTTGGGCTGGGACGACGCGGGCGACAGGATTCGCCAGGCATTGGAAAAGACCATTGCCGCCAAGATTGTGACGTATGACTTGGCCCGACAGACGGCAGGGGCGCGCGAAGTGAAAACATCAGAGTTCGCCAGTGCTATTATTGAGGCGCTCTAACAACCAAAAAGGGGTGGAGTTAAATGTTTCGTCGGCGAAAGATTACAGTGTTGGGGGCAGGCGGGACCGGAGCCACAACCGCTCATCTGCTAGCCTTGAAAGAGCTGGGCGATGTTGTATTAATCGACATTCAGCCGGGCACGCCGCAGGGCAAAGCGCTGGACATGTGGGAATCGGGCCCCATCGAGGGATTCTCGGTCAAAGTGTCTGGTACCGACAACTACGAGGACACCGCCGGTTCGGACATTATCGTGGTGACGGCAGGACTGCCGCGCAAGGAAGGCATGAGCCGCAATGACCTGTTGAAGGTGAACTCCGACGTGGTCTATGACGTGGTCGCCAAGGCCAGCCGCGTATCACCGGATGCTGTCATCATCATCCTGACCAACCCAGCCGACGTCATGACCTACGTGGCGCAAAAGGCAAGCGGATTCCCGCATAACCGGGTGATGGGCCAGGCTGGAGTGCTCGACTCGGCGCGGTTCCGGACATTTCTGGCGGATGCGCTGAAGGTGTCGGTGAAGGACGTGACCGCTTTTGTGATGGGGGGGCACGGCGATGACATGGTGCCCTTGGTGCGGTATTCGTCGGCAGGCGGCATTCCCATTGAGAAGCTCTTGCCACAGGAGACCATTGACCAAATCGTGAAACGCACCCGGACCGGAGGCGGAGAAATTGTGTCGCTCTTGAAGACCGCCTCGGCGTTCTACGCCCCTGCGGCGTCTCTGGCTGATATGGTGAAAGCGGTGCTGCAGGACGAGCGGCGCATTATGCCGGTCATCAGCTATTTGGATGGCGCCTATGGCGAGCGCGACATCTACGTGGGTGTGCCTGCCATCGTCGGCGGCAACGGCGTCGAGAAGGTACTCGAGGTTGACTTGACTGCCGATGAGCAGGCGGCATTCAAGAAGTCTGTCCAATCGGTTCGTGAGCCCATGTCGGCTTTGACCATTGGACCCAAGTCATAGGAGGAAAGCATGGAGAGCCGCGAGCGAGCGCTGAAATATCACGAAGAGCACCGAGGCAAAATCCAAATTGTCTCCAAGGTGCCGGTCCGCAACCAGGATGATTTGTCCTTGGCCTATACGCCCGGAGTCGCCGAACCCTGTCGGGAAATCCACCGCGATGTGCGGTTGGTCAATCGGTACACCAATCGCGCCAACACGGTCGCGATTGTCACCGACGGGACAGCGGTTCTGGGACTGGGGGACATTGGTCCGGAAGCGGGTTTGCCGGTCATGGAGGGCAAGTCGATTCTGTTCAAGATGTTCAGCGGGGTTGACGCGTTTCCGCTGTGCCTGGACACCAAGGATCCGGAGAAAATCGCGGAAGTGGTTCAGCTTCTGCAGCCATCCTTTGGCGGGGTGAATCTCGAGGACGTCTCGGCGCCGCGGGCCTTCGAAATCGAGGCCCGCATGAAAGAGACGCTCTCCATTCCCGTTTTCAACGACGATCAGCACGGCACGGCGGTCGTGGTGGGAGCGGCGCTGTTGAATGCGCTGCGATACACCCAAAAGGACTTAAAGGACGTCCGCATTGTGTTCAACGGTGCCGGGGCCGCGGCTATTGCTACCACCAAACTGCTATTTGAACTGGGAGCCCAGGACATCTCACTCGTGGACCGCGAGGGACTTTTGTACGCAGGTCGCGCCCAGGGCATGAATCCCTACAAAGAGGAAATCGCCAAACTGACCAACCTCGAGCGCCGTCAGGGCGATTTGGGGGAGGCCTTGAAGGGCGCTGACGTGTTCATCGGGGTTTCGGTTGCGGGGGCGTTGAGCATGGACATGATGTCGGGCATGAATCCCGACTGCATCATTTTCGCCTTGGCCAATCCGGTCCCGGAAATTTGGCCGGTGCACGCGTTGGAGTCGGGTGCGCGGGTGGTGGGGACCGGACGTTCCGACTTCCCCAACCAGATTAACAATGTACTCGGGTTCCCGGGCATCTTCCGGGGGGCCTTGGATGTGGGTGCTACGGATATCAACATGGCCATGCGCGTTGCCGCAGCCCAGGCGTTGGGCGGTCTCATTAGTGATCGGGACCTCCGCGATGACTATATCATTCCCAATCCCATGGATCGGCGGGTGGCGCCGGCGGTGGCGGCTGCTGTGGCTCAAGCGGCACAACAGTCCGGGGTCGCGACGATTGATGTGTCGCCCGAGTGGGTGAGCGAGCACTGCCGCACCCTGGTCAACGACGTCATTGGTACGGAAGAGAAAATTCTAGAGGGGGACAACTGAGTGAAACAGTATGAGTACCTAGCTAAGGGTGCTTTGCGTGAGCACGGCATCCCTATCCCCCCGGGGCGCTTGGTCAACAACCCCGAGGAAGCTTATCAAGCAGTGGAGGCGATTGGGCCTGCGGCGCTTAAGGCGCAGGTCTTGGTCGGAGGCCGCGGCAAGGCCGGCGGCATTCGATTTGCCCATACGCCCGAGGAAGCCCGTGAAACCGCCAAGGCAATGCTGGGCATGGACTTGAAAGGCTACACGGTCGAACGTCTCTATGCCGAAGGCAAGCTTGACATCGAGCGGGAGTTTTACATATCGGTCACCACAGACCGCAACAAGAAGGTGCCGCTGGTGATGGCATCCTTGGCGGGCGGTGTGGAGATTGAAGATGTGGATGACGCCCAGATTGTCCGCCAGTGGGTGGATCCACGGGTGGGCGTGTTGCCCTACTTTGGCCGTGAACTGGCCCAGCGGCTGGGATTGGACGGGGTTTTGGCCCGAGAGTTCGCCGATTTAGTGGTAAAGCTCTATCAAATCTACCGTGAGAAAGACGCGGAATTGGTAGAAATTAACCCGTTGGCTGTGGTCGACGGACATCTGGTGGCGGCCGATGCCCGTCTCAACATCGATGACAGTGCGCTCTTCCGCCACAAGAACGTGGAACTGATCGATGAGGGCTCGGAGATTGAGAAGAAAGTGCACAAAATTGGTTTGGCCTTCGTGGAGTTGGACGGCGACATCGCCATCATGGCGAACGGGGCCGGTATGGCCATGGCCACGGTGGACGCCATTCAATACTTTGGCGGCAAGCCGGCCAACTTCTTGGACGCTGGCGGCGGCGCCTCCGTTGAACCGACCGCTCAGGCCTTGGACGTGTTGGTGTCCATGGAGCCCAAGGTTATCTTCGTCAACATCTTCGGTGGGATTACGCGATGTGACGACGTAGCCAAGGCCATTTTGCAGGTCCGGAATACGACGGGCATCCCGGTTCCGCTGGTGGTGCGGCTGGTGGGCACCAACGAGAAAGAAGGGGTGCGCCTCTTAGAGGAGGCCGGCATCTCAGCATACTCGGACATGGCGCCGGCCGCAGAACGCGCGGTGCAGCTTGCAGGGGAGGGCCGTTCATAATGGCAGTATTGTTGACGAAGAACTCCAAGATCTTGGTGCAAGGCATTACTGGCAACCAGGGACGGTTTCACACCAAACAGATGTTGGCCTACGGTTCGCAGGTGGTGGGCGGTATTTCGCCGGGGAAGTCCGGCGAGCAGGTGGAAGGCGTCCCCGTTTTTGACACGGTCGAGAAGGCCGTCGAGAAAACCGGGGCTGACGCGTCCATTGTGTTCGTCCCAGCCCCTTTTGCCAAAGATGCGGCTTTTGAGGCCATGGAGAACGGCATTAAGCTTTTAGTCATGATCCCGGAGCACATCCCAGTGCAAGACTCCATCGACATCACCACCCGGGCTCAGGAACTCGGAGTGACCGTCATCGGGCCCAACACTTTCGGGATTATTTCGCCCGGCGAGAAGACGAAGATGGGCATCATGCCCAACCACATCTACAAGCCTGGTCCCATTGGCGTCGTAGCTCGTTCCGGCACCTTAAGCTACGAGATTGCCTTCAGCCTCACCAACGGCGGGTTCGGGCAGACCACGGTGGTGGGTATGGGCGGAGATCCCGTGGTGGGCCAAACCTTCATTTCGGTCCTGCACCACTTTAAAGATGACCCGGATACGGAAGGCGTGGTCATGGTCGGTGAAATTGGCGGCAGCGCCGAAGAGGAAGCCGCCGAATACTTAAAGACCTTCGGGAAACCCGTGGTGGCCTATCTGGCCGGCCGGGCCGCACCTCCCGGAAAGCGCATGGGTCACGCCGGCGCCATTATTGAGCGCGGCCGCGGCACGCTTGAATCCAAAGAAAAGGCTTTGACAGCGGCAGGGGCTCAGGTTGTCACCATGCCCTGGCAGGTGGTCGATGCGTTGAGAGAGGCCATGGCATCGCACTAGAGAACGACTGGGAAAATAACATGGAGAGCCCTTCTGCGGGCCCTCCGTGTTTTCTTTTATGAACTTTCCCCAGTGCGATCGACAGCGTTGGTCATATCTAGAGCATCTGCCAAGTCCCATAGCTGTTCTTCCACGGCGCTGTAACGGGGGATGGCGGGGATGCGGGGGAGCTGGACGTCTTGGTCGCCAGCCAGTCGGGCGCCCAGCGCGCCGAACAGGGAGCGCATGGTCTTGGCCAAGGCTGTGTCCTGGGGGTGAGTACTGTCGCAGATGGAGACGACGAGGTATCCGAGTCTTTCTACAGCGTAGATGACAGGCCACAGGTCTTCATGAGGCGGGCGGGGCAATTCGCCCAGCGCTGTCTCATACAAGTGCCGCACCGTGAGCAAGCTGTCCAGGGTCTGGGCCCGCAGGGCGTGCAGGTTGGGCGGTGTACCGGAACTCACAATCTTCTCGAAGAGAGCCCCGGTTCTGTTCAAGGCGGCCGACAATGCTGCCGGAAGTCGGCGGGAGGAAGCCCGGCCCCACAGCAGCAAGGCAGACGCCAGTCCAATGGCTGCCCCCAAGATAGTATCACCCAAACGTGCTTCAATGAGCGGCAGCACTGGCGGATGCACGCCAGCGTTGATGATGATGAGCGCCATGGTGGTAATGAAGATCACCGAGATGCCGTAGTTCTTGGCAATAAAAGTCAGCATGAGAAGCTGCAGGACCACCACCAGAGCGCCGGTGAGAAGAGCATTCGGATGCAGGGCCAACAGCCCGCCTGTCAGTGCCAGCCCCAGGATGGTGCCGATGACCCGCTGCACAGTGCGTTGGGTAATGATGACAGTGGACACGCCCTGCAGGACGGCGGCGCAGGTGAGTGGCACCCAGTAGGGGTGGCTGATGCCCATCATGTGTGCAATCGTGACGGAGGCCATCACCATGAGGCCAATGCGCAGAAAGGCCGGCTGTACCAAGGATTCGTGGCTTAGGCCGCGTCGAAGCCGCTCGCCCACCGACGGTCGATACAGGCTGGGTTGGTGGGACATCACTTCTCGACCGTTCACCACCTCAATCGCCCGTTTCAGGGTGTGGCGCCAGCGCCTCCAGTGCGGATCTTTTTGGGGGCCGCTCTCGGTGGCACTCAGGGGCGAGGCAGGCGGCGAGCCCACATGTTGGGCCATGTTCATCAAAACCGTTCGATCGTCCTCCGGAAGGGGATGCGCCTCTTTGCTGGACAAGGCGATGGCGGCACGGAATACATCTTCGGCCTGATGCGCCAGCATGGCCAAGCGACCGTCTGGGGCGACACTCCAAGCCGCCCGGTGGGCAGCAGTTACCGCTACGGCTGCCTGATACTCGTGCTGCGCTTGGTGATGTGTTCCAATGGTACTGGTATACTGGGCGATCGCCCGAAAGGCACCTGCAATTGGCGTCTCGGCAGGCCCCTGGCGATTCCAAAGCCAGTCGACCATGCCCACCAGCCAGGCAATGGTTGCACCTCCCAAGACGCAGAGCACCCGCACGGTCACGATGCCTCGGGGATGCAAGGGCAAGGCGGCGCTGATGCACGCCACTAGCACGAACATAAAGCCCGCTGGGAGCATCACGTCGAAAACCCCGCACAGATAGGTGGCTGCTGCGCTGACGAATGCCAGCGCCAGTGCCATTTGCCACCAGGTGCTGGAGAAGGCTCCGATGCCCATGGCAAGAGCTAAGCCTATGCCCACCACCGCTAAGACAGCAGCACGCCGCCCATAGGGTTGGTTGTGCTGATACAGGGATGCAAAGCCGCCCATAAATGCCCAAATTCCCCACTCTAAATGGCCCAGCAGGAGGCCGATGGCCAATCCAGTCAGGGTTGTGACTCCTGTACCCCACAAACGTCGAGGCTGCGCGGGGATCTGTTTGAGTTGAAACACTCCGGCCAATGGTGACTGTGCCATGATGCCCCCTTTGCTCTGGTCCGTTATTCTAAGCTGCTGCACGTCTCGGTGACGGCGTCGGCAATTTCCTGGTAGCTTGTACAGCGGCAAATGTTGGAACGGAGCCACTCCGTACGGCGTCCCTCATCCGCTCGGTCCACGTGCTGGGACAAGGCGTGTCCCAGCATGAGAAAGCCCGATGTGCAGTAGCCGCACTGAAAGGCCATGTGGTCCAGAAATGCTTTTTGGATGGGAGCCTCCCGCAAGCCTTCGACGGTGGTGATGTGGTGATCTTCCACTTCGGCCGTCAGCACCAGGCATGATTTGACAGGTACCCCGTCGACCAGCACTGTGCACGCCCCGCAGTCCCCGTTTTCGCAGCCCGGTTTGGCGCCGGTAAGACCCAGAGAATCGCCGCGCAGCGTATATAAAAGCGTCTCTCCCGGATAAGCCACCACCGTGCGGGGTTCGTTGTTAATCGTGAGGCTGACTTGTTCAGGTTGGGTAAATTCGCGCATCAATCGTCCTCCAATTCGTCGAGAATCTGGGCCAAAGTATACTCGGTGACAAACTCGCGGTATTCGCGCCTTCCATGCAGGTCCTCAAGAGCCTTGACGGGCATGTGGGACACGGCCTGTTGGGCTCGCCGGCGGGGACTTCTGCTGGTGTCAGATAGGATGCGGTTGACTTCGCTGGATACAAACGGAAAGCCCGCCCATCCCGAAAAGGCCGCCCGAATAGACCCATCCGGCCGTTTAATTACTGCCACGGTGACCAAGGGATAGTCGATCCAGTCCTGCCGTGTCATCTTGTGGCTTCGATAGGCGACGCCCTTGGCCTCCCCCCCGTTGACGCGAACTGAGACGAGGAATTCGCCGGGCTTGATAAAGGAGTCCGAGGTGAGATCGGCCATGGGCCGTCTCTCAATCCCGTTGTCCGTGGCTATCAGAGCCTCGGCCTCATCCATCAGCAAAAAGGGCAGACTAATCTCCCGATAGGGAATGGTGCTAAGCAGGTTGCCGCCCAGGGTAATTTGACCGCGGGTGGTATGATCCGCGATGCGGTCGGCGGTCGCCGTCAGGAGGGGCCACAGATTTTGGTCGGCCAAGTCGGTGAGCCGGAGTCCCGCCCCGAACTCCAGCCAGTCGCCTTTTTGCCCATGGATCCGAACTTCGGGAATGTTCTTCAAGTCGATCACGGCATCGTAGTGCACATCCTGCAGGCGGGCCCGCGTTAGCAGTTCGGTGCCTCCGCCATAAAACACGGGTTCTTGGTTGTTCTCACGAAGTCTTCGGTAGAGTTTCACGGCCTCCTCGATGGTATCGGGGCGGTAGTACTCAATGTCGAATGGCAGCATCAGTGTGCCCTCCTTTCCCGCCAAATGGTTTCCGGTGTGATGGGGAGGGTATTCAACGAGACATTCGCAGCCCGGGACAAGGCGTTGGCTAGGGCTGCTCCAATGGCCAGCACGGCGTGCTCGCCGATGGGGCGCGCCCCATAGGCCGAATCAACCTGCGGGGTTTCGATAAATTCCACCAGGTACTGCTTGGGCTGTTCGCCCATCCGCATGACCTTGTATAACCGAAACTGGTGATTGAGGAACCGGCCCTCCGTGTCGTAGAAGATGCCTTCCCGACTGGCTACGCCCAGTCCCATGTTCATGCCGCCCATGACCTGGCCGCTGGCGATGGCCGGGTTGAGTACCTTGCCTGCGTCCATGACCGTGGCCGCTTTGAGAAGCCGGTACTGATGGGTATTCTGGTCGTACTCGACCTCGACTGCCTGTACACCCACGGTCCAGGCGGGGCCGGGACGGCCGTGGCCTGTGTGCTGGTCAAGCAGATTGAGGTGGCGAATCATAAATTTGCCCCGGCCCATGAGCTGTCCGCCGATCGAGTCGCCTTCTTTGTATTTGTAGCCCAGGGCTAAGTCCTTGAAGTCGAGATAGATGCTGGGGTCATCGCGGACAAAGATTTTCTCGTCGCCGTAGTCGAGATCATCGGGCGAGCATTTCAGCACCGCGGCTGCCAGCGCCATCAACTGGGTTATGAGATCGTTGGCGGCGTCGAGCACGGCTCGGCCCACCATGTAGGTGGAGAGACTGGCCACCGTCTTCCAATGTTCAGGATCTACCTGGGTGTTGACATCTTCATGAATGAAGACGCGATCTAAGGGAATCCGCAGTTTTTCGGCCAAAATTTGCGCGGCGGTGGTCTTGGTCCCGGGTCCACATTCCACCGCCCCAATCGAGAGATTGACGCTGCCATCCGAGTTCATGGTGATGAGCGCTCCAGATACCGCATTGGGCGGGCTCGAGGACGTCTTCCAGAAAGCCGCGACCCCTTGCACCCGAACCTTGCCTTCGGCTACCGCCTCCACCCGCCCGCCGTTCCAGCCAATGAGCTGGCGCATGTGGGTGAGAGCCTTGGGCAGGTCCCCCAGATTGCTGCGAGTCAGTCGCGCCTTGGTGGGGGTAATGTCGTCAGGACGGATCGCGTTCAATTCCCGCAGGTCCATGGGATCCATCTTGAGGGCCTCGGCCAGCTCGTCCATAGCCCGTTCCACCGCAAATGTCATCGGCATGTGCCCGAAGCCGCGCCAGGCGGTGGTGTACGTGTGGTTGGTGTAGACACAGTAGACGTCGGTGTGCACATTAGCCACGGCGTAGGGACCGGTGCATTGGGCGGCGATGGCGCGGGCGATCCGGGGAGCCGAATCCGTGTAGGCGCCGATGTCCATGAAAAAGCGCATGTCGGCGGCTTGGATGCGGCCGTCTTTGCTGGCGCCCAAGGCGATGTCCGCCTCGAGCCCCATGCCGAGCGGTGAGGTAGCCAAATCGTCTTCCCGGGTGTTGACAATCTTGACCATTTGACCGTCGACCGCCTTCGAGGCCAGGTAGGCGAGAACCTCCAGCTGCACCCCCGCTTTGCCGCCGAACGCGCCGCCCACCAGCGGGGCCGTCACATTAATTTGACCAGGATTTAACTTAAAGTACTTGGCCAGCAACTTCTGCACTTCGAACGGCGCTTGAGTACTGGCATGAATGAGGACGCGGCCGTCTGCCAAGATTTCGGCCTTAGCGATTCGCGGCTCCATAGCGGCGTGGTCAATCTGGGGGAGACTAATGTGCACTTTGACTTTGACGTCGCTGGCTTTCCATGCTTTGTCCATGTCGCCTTTAGTCACATTGGCCTCATCAGCGATATTGCTGCTCTTTTTGGGAGTCACCGGAGGCGTGGCCACGGTATAGCTGCCATTTTTTTCGTGTACCAACGGCGCTTTCTTGTCTAATGCGTCGGCGATGCTGTTCACGACCGGCAAGGATTTGTAGCGGCCTTTAATGAGGCTGGCGGCTCGCCGAGCGGCCGCTTCATTACGAGCCACCACCAGGGCAATGGGCTCACCCCAATAGCGGACTTTGTCCTTGGCCAACGGCGGGCGATCTTCTGTGACATCGCCGCAAAGAATGCTGACATCGTCCCCAGTGATAATGGCTTTGACGCCAGGGACTTTTTTTGCCTCATCAACATCAATGGAGACAATCTGAGCATGCGCCTGATGCGCTGGAACCATAACCGCATGAAACGTTCCCGGCACATTAATGTCGTTGGTGTACCGCGCACGGCCCGTCACTTTGTTGGGGGCCTCTTTGCGCGGCACACTTGTGCCAATAATGTTCATGTGTACCTCCTAGATTTAACTGAGCCGCCCGGAACTGGGAGACTCGCATGTCGTTAGCATTTCAACCTGGGCCTGGGATATGTGCGCGGCGGGATCTGGCAGAATTCGCTATTTGTCTTTTGTTCCGTCATGTAATAAGACAGCCATGGTATGATGACGGTAGGAGGGGTTCATACTGGACCCGTCCGTCTAGAATGAGGTGTGGTTGTGAAGATTCAAGTTGTGGGTGTGAATCATCGCGATGCGCCGGTGGCGGTGCGGGAGCGTGTGGCATTCGGTCCAGACATGTTGGACAAGGCCTATGCGACACGCAGCAGCATGCGCCTCGAAGAGGGCATCGTAATATTGTCCACGTGCAACCGGACGGAGCTGTATGTTGCCGGTGATGTAGTCCTGGCCGACATTCTGGCTTGGTGGGAGCGTCTGGTGGAGGTGCCTCGTGGAGAGTTTTCCGATGCCTTGTTCTGGTATGAAGATGGGGCGGCGGCTCAGCACTTGATGCGGGTGGCGGCCGGAATCGACTCGATGGTGCTGGGCGAGACGCAGATTTTGGGTCAAGTGAAAGACGCCTATGAAAAGGCGGGCCAGTTCCATGCCGTCGGGCGTCTGCACCGTTTGTTCCACTACGCTTTTCGGGCGGGCAAGCGGGCTCACAGTGAAACGGAAATTGGGCGCAATGCTTTGTCCTTGGGATATGCAGTCGTGGAGTTGTCCAAAAAGGTGTTTGGCAGTGTCGAAGAGTGTACGGCGTTGGTGGTCGGGGCCGGAGAAACCGCCACCCTAGTGGCGCGTCATCTGGCAGCCCAACGGGTTAGCCGGCTTACCATTGCCAACCGTACCCTGGAGCGGGCCCAGACGTTGGCGTCTTCGCTCGGAGCGTCCGCGATTGGGCTTGGCGGTTTGGCTGAGGCGGTGCAGGAGGCTGACATTGTCGTGTCCGCCACCAGTGCGCCCAAACCCTTGATTACCGCGCAAATGGCGGCCAAGAGTCTCAAAGGGCGCTCGCATAAGTTCCAATTCTTCTTTGATATGGCAGTTCCGCGCGATATCGATCCTTCGGTGGCTTCGTTGGGATCGACGGTGTTTTTGTACGACATTGATGATGTGACACGGGTCGTAGACGCCAACCTGGCTAAGCGCCAGCGAGAAGTGCAAAAGGTGGAGCGGCTGATTTGGGAGGAGGTGGTTCAGTTTCAGCACGAGATGGGAGCCAGTCAAGTTGGCACAGTGATTAAGTCATTGCGCGAAAAGGCCGAGGCGATTCGCCAACAGGAATTGGACAAGGCCTTAAGCCGTTTGCCTAATCTGTCCGCGGAAGAGCAGGCCGTGGTGGCTGATGCCACCCGCCTGATCATGAACAAGTTTTTGAATGATGCGATGGTGTCTATGCGCAGCTGGGGCAGCGACGACCAGAAACGGTCCTATGTAGATGCCGTCCGGGAACTGTTTCGGCTAGGCGAGGACGCGGACCAGCAAGGAGCGGACGGGGCAGCCGCGACCGGGAAGTAACCACCGGGGGGACACTGTGGGAGCATTGTTTATTGCGCTCACCCTGTTGGGCTACCTGGGGTCCGCCATTCTGGCGGTGGCGCAGCTGTATGACATGAAGCAGGCCAAGTGGGCCGACCTTCTGGCCTGGCTCGGATTCGCGGCCCAGACGGTATGGCTGGCGCAGCGGGGCTGGTCCATTGGCAATATTCCAGCCGCGACACTCTACGACTGGATCGCATTTGTGGTCTGGATTGCGGTAGGCTTGTATTTAGTGCTGGCCCGCCGATTTGGCATGACTCCCGTGGCGGCTTTTTTATTTCCCGTAGTGTTTGCTCTATGGGCCGCCAGCCAAGCGATGTCCCATCGCGTCACGGCCGAACTCATGCCGGGCGCGGGTCCTTGGCTCACACTACACCTCCTGCTTACGACTCTTGCCCACGTCGCCTTTTTGATGGCGGCGGTTTTCGGTATTATGTATATGGAAAAAGAGCGGGAACTCCGCACAAAACAAGTGCGGCTGTTCTATTACCAGTTGCCCGCTCTGGACGCTATGGATACGTTGACGGGTCGTCTAATCGTGGCCGGCTGGGGGTTGTTGACCTTAGCGCTGGCGGCGGGTGCGCTGGGTAGTGATGCGCTGTCGGGAACATATTGGGTATGGACTCCAAAGGTGACGGTCTCCCTTCTCATTTGGGGACTGTACGGTTTTTTGGTGCTGACTCGCGTGATTGGGCGATGGCAAGGGCATCGGGTGGCCATTTGGTCGATGGTGGGCTTTCTCGCTGTGGTGATTAATCTGTTCGGCATCAGCTTGTTATTCCCGACCCGCTGGTAACGGGCGGATATGTCAAGGGGGACGCCATGGCACAGCTTAGAGTGGGTACGCGTTCCAGCACGTTGGCTATTGCGCAAACCCGTCAGGTGACCGAACGGTTGGAGCAGGCTGGATTTGAGGTAGAGTTGGTCCCGTTTGAGACTAAAGGGGACCAGGTGTTGGACCGGTCACTCCATCAGGTGGGCGGCAAGGGGCTTTTTACTGCCGAATTGGAAGAGGCTTTGCTGTCCGATCGGTTGGACTTGGCGGTGCATTCGTTGAAGGACCTGCCGACGGAATTGCCCGACGGTCTGGTGGTGGGGGCCTATACGCTGCCCAGCGACCCGCGCGACGTGTTGATTGCAGCCCAAGCGTTCAAAGATTTGCCTGCCGGCACCGCCTTGGGAACGTCCAGTCTGCGCCGGGCCGCCTTTCTCCGTCGCCTCCGTCCGGATTTAGTTGTGAGCTCGGTTCGGGGCAATTTGCAGACTCGGCTGCGCAAATGGCAGGAGGGGCAAGTCGACGGGCTGGTATTGGCTGCAGCTGGCGTTTTGCGTCTCGGTTGGGAACATTTGATTATCGAATACTTGGACCCGCTGACGGTGGTTCCTGCCCCCGGCCAGGGGGTACTGGCTGTGGAGTGCGCGGCACATCGGACCGAGCTGGCGCGCGTCTTGGCACTCCTGAATGATGAGCGCGCCATGCGCGGGGCCATGGCCGAGCGCGCGGTACTGGCCCAATTAGGCGGTGGGTGCCAAGTGCCTCTGGGCGCTTATGCAGAGTGGGTTGAGGGGCAGATTCACTTGGTCGCGCAGGTGGCATCCCTAGATGGTCGTACGCTCATTCGCAAGGAGATCACCGTCGCTCCGGCAGAGGCCGAAACGGCGGGACGGCGGCTGGGACTGGAACTGCGCCAGGAGGGCGCACTCGCTTTGATTCAAACAGCTGAGGGGGGATAGCGATGCTAACCATTGTGGGCGGAGGACCCGGGTCGCCGGGTCTTTTGACCGAGCAGGCCCAGGGGGCCTTGGACCGGGCAGACGTCATTTTTGTGGAGGCAGAGGTTCGAACTGCGCTGGGCGAACGCCGTGATTGGCACGGAAAAGTGGCAGCCTGGCCAGAGGAGCAGGTCACTCCGTCAACGCTTGAGCAGGCCGTGTGGTTGGTGCCCGGCACGCCGGCCCTGTACGCCCCTGTACAGGCGATGCTAGAGACCCTAAGCCCTGACGAGTGGGCCCACATTCGCATTGTGTCGGGCGTGGCGCGCCTGACGGCCGCTCTCGACCAGGGGGGCTGGTTTTTGCCCGAACATGAGGTGCGCTTTCGGCGTCCTGACGGCAGGGTCCTCCTGGAGAGCCAAGACGGCGAAATCCACGCTGAGTACTCGCGCATAGCCTGGGCTGATGCGCGGCCGTTGGCTGGGCGCCGGGTGATCTTGCTGCGGTCTGGTCGTCGCAGCCGGCGGGCGGCCCGGTGGCTGGAGGATTGGGGCGCTGAGGTCGTGTTGTGTCCGGTGTCGCGCCTGGCCGATCCAGACCGCTACGATTTGGTCGACGCCGCCTTGCGCCGGTTGGAGCGCTATGATTGGCTGATTTTCACCAGCGCGGAGGCCTCTGACCGCTTTTTCGAGCGGATGCAGTGGGTGGGGGAAGACATCCGCCGTCTTCGAGCCAAGATTGCGGTGGTGGGACCAGAGACGGCAGTGCGCGTCCGCGAGCGGGGTCTCATACCGGAACTGATGCCAGATGGCGAATACAGTCAGGAGGGACTGGCGGAAGCGTTCAGGAGCATTCCCCTTCGAGGAAGTTTGGTGCTGTTTCCCGGTGGGCAGTTAAACCGGACATTTTTGGCCGAGGAATTGCGTGGACGGGGGGCACTGGTGGATGAACTGGTGCTGTATCAGAACCAATCTGAACCCCTGTCTCTGCCCCTGCATCAAGCTATCCGCACAGAGAGTGTCGATGCCATCGTGTACACAGCATCGTCACAGGTGGAGTACTTGGTAGAACAGTTGGCTCCTGAGGACCGGCGTCATTTGGCGGCCATCCCCAGTTTCTCGATTGGACCCTTGACCACTCGGACCCTAAACCATTATGGCATTGAGGCCGCGCGTGAAGCCGCCCAACCGTCTTTTAGACTGCTGGTGGAATTGGTGCGCGACTATTACAAGGAGGAACCGCATGTTTCCGACTGAACGACCCCGGCGCCTGAGACAAAGCGCCAATCTTCGACGGATGGTGCAGGAAACCCGTCTCTCTCCCGATGCATTTATTTATCCGGTCTTTGTCCGCCCAGGAACAGGTCGCCAAGAGCCCATCAAATCCATGCCGGGAATTTACCAATGGACCGTGGACCGACTGGTCGAGCACTTAAGGGAGGTGTACCAAACCGGGGTTCGCGCCTTTCTATTGTTTGGAATTCCTCAGAATAAGGATAACGTCGGGTCAGAAGCGTACGACCCCAACGGAATTGTGCAGGTGGCCCTGCGTCAACTAAAGCAATCCCTGCCGGACGCCATTCTGATTGCTGACTTGTGTCTCTGCGAGTACACCGATCACGGCCATTGCGGCATCTTGGAAGGCGAGCGGGTGGCCAACGATCCAACGCTGGAGCTGTTGGCGAGGGCGGCTGTGGAGCAGGCGCGGGCGGGCGCGACCATCGTGGCGCCATCCGACATGATGGACGGTCGCGTGCGGGCCATTCGGTCGGCCCTGGATGCGGCAGAATTCTCCGAGGTACCGATTATGTCCTACGCGGCCAAGTATGCCTCCGGATTTTATGGACCTTTCCGTGAGGCCGCGGAAAACACGCCGGCGTTTGGGGATCGGCGGGCCTACCAAATGGATCCCGCCAACAGGCGTGAGGCCATGCGCGAAGTCCTGCTGGACTTGGAGGAAGGGGCGGACATGCTCATCGTGAAGCCTGCCATGCCATATCTCGACATCTTGTCAGATGTGCGCCAGCGCGTTTCGGTTCCCGTGGCAGCGTACCAAGTGTCGGGCGAGTTTGCCATGATTGAAGCCGCGGCCCAACATGGCTGGCTGGAGCGCGAGCGCGTTATTATGGAGTCGCTAACTTCCATTGCCCGGGCCGGGGCCGATATGATTATCACCTATTGGGCACCGGAGGTGGCCCGATGGCTTAATGGATGAGCTTTCGACGATCGGAGATCCTGTTCTTAAAGGAACGAAGGAGGCAGCCGATGGAAAAGCAGCAGAAACATCCAGAGAACGATTTCAATTACGCAATTTGGCTTTATGAGATGAACGCGGACGATGTGTTTGACCATGACCGCCATCTTATTGTGGACTCCAGTCTCGGATTAATCGAGGATGGCCCGCCGCCGGAGCCGGGTCCGAAAGCCAAGTAAGGGGGATATGGTGGGAGAAGAAGCAGGGAGCAGCCTAAGGAGCATTCCCGCTGTCCAAACAGTGCTCCGAGCGATGGGTGAAGTGGATGACGTCCCAGGGGTGTGGCGCCAAGAAGCGGTACGTGATGTGCTGGAGAGTCTGCGCAAGCGCGTGCGTGCAGGTTCTCCCGTCCCGCCGCTGGAGGTCCTGGTGGACAGTGCCCGGGCCCGGTCCCGGGAGTTGCATCGCCCTCACTTGAGGCCGGTCATTAACGCGACTGGGGTGATGATTCACACCAACTTGGGCCGGGCCCCCCTGCCCGAGGCGATGATGGGGCATTTGGCGGAGGTGTCGACCCAGTATTCCACGTTGGAATACCGATTGGAAGACGGCGTCCGCGGTTCCCGTCATGAGCATGTGGAGGGATTGGCGGCCGAATTGGCCGGAGCCGAGGCCGCCATGGTGGTCAACAACAACGCCGCCGCGGTGCTGCTGGCCTTGTCCGCGATGGCGGCCGGCAAAGAAGTGGTTGTCTCCCGGGGCGAATTGGTGGAAATCGGTGGGTCGTTTCGGATTCCTGAGGTCATGGCCCTGTCAGGTGCTCGACTGGTTGAGGTCGGTGCCACCAACAAGACCCACCTCTATGACTATGAGCGGGCCATCGGGGATGAGACCGGCCTGTTGTTGAAGGTGCACCAGTCCAATTTCCGCCAAATCGGATTTGTCGACAGCGTAGAGCGGGCGGAGCTTTGCACCCTTGGGCGGTCGCGAGGGATCCCCGTGATGGAAGATTTGGGCAGCGGGGTGCTTCTCTCGGTGGACCTCGATGGATATCACGAACCGCGAGTCCAAGACGTGGTGGCGTCCGGCATCGACATCGTGACTTTCTCCGGCGACAAGTTGCTGGGTGGTCCGCAGGCCGGTATCATTGCCGGACGGCGCGAATGGATCCAGCGCATGAAGAAACATCCTTTGGCGCGCGCCGTGCGCGTCGACAAGATGACGTTGGCTGTGCTTGAGTCGGTATTGCGCTGGTATCGAGAGGGGCGGGGAGCGGAACTTCCCCTGTGGCAGATGATTCACATGCCACCTGAGAATATTCGACAGCGGGCTGAGCGGTTGACCGTGGAATTGGCTCGACGCTGTCCCGGGCTTGCCCTTGACATTGAGCCCGATTGGTCGGAAATTGGAGGAGGCTCACTGCCCGGGACCCGCATCGAGACCTATGTCATCGCGATTAGTCTTGGTGAATCGCAAGTGACCGTTTTGGAGAGAGCTTTGAGACAGGCGCCGACAGCGGTCATCGCCCGTGTGAACCGTGGGAAGCTTATGGTGGATTTGCGCACGGTGTTCCGGGCGCAGGAGGACTTATTGTTAGAGACCTTGGCCGGCGCAGTGCACAGCATCGACGCGGGCAAAGGCAAGGAGGGCCAGTCGTGAAGATATTGGTGTTGGTCAAGCAGGTCCCGGATACGGCGACGAAGATCCGCTTGAATCCGGGGGATGCCGCAATTCAAACCGACGGCATCAAGTGGGTCATTAATCCTTATGACGAATTCGCCATCGAAGAGGGTCTGCGTCTTAAGGAAAAGCATGGCGGCGAAGTCGTGGTGGTATCCATGGGGCCTGCTCGCGTCGAGGAAGCCATTCGTCAAGCATTGGCCATGGGTGCTGACCGGGCCGTACATATTGTCAAGGATGCGGTGGGGGACAGTCAGGTGGCCGCACGGGCCTTGGCTCGGGTGTGCCAGGATGAAGGCTATGATTTAATCGTCACTGGCAAACAGGCGGTCGATGATGATCAGGCTCAGGTGGGGCCGCTGGTGGCTGTCGAGTTGAGGTTGCCGCAAGTGACCGTGGTGTTGAAGCTGGAGGTGGATCCCGACGCTCGGAAGATTCGCGCCGAGCGTGAATTGGAGGGAGCCAGCGAGATTGTAGAGCTTCCCATGCCGGCGGTAGTGACGGCTCAGCGGGGGTTGAACGAGCCCCGTTATCCGACTTTGCCCAACATCATGAAAGCGAAAAAGAAAGAGGTTAAGTCGGTTCCGTTGGAATCCTTGGGTATCGACACCGAGCCTTGGGTGGTCGTGGAGGAGTTGACGTTGCCGCCGGAGCGCCCGGCTGCCAGAATCCTCACCGGGGAGCCGGAAGAGGCGGCGCGCGAGTTGGCACGATTGCTTCACGAAGAAGCTAAGGTCATTTGAGGAGGCGAATCCAAGGTGGCAGAAGGAATTTTGGTCGTAACTAATCAAGAGGAAGGCCGGGTTCGCCGCGTGGCTTACGAGATGCTGGCGGTGGCTCAGGAACTGGCTCCCGGTAAGGTGACGGCGTTAACCTTTGGACCTGGCGCCGAACAAACCCGAGAGGGGTTGGGTCGCTACGGCGCGGACCAGGTGGTGGCGTTGAATGGGCCTGCCTACGCCGCCTATAGTTCTGATGGGTTCGCCGACGCCGTAGCTAAAGCGACGGAATCGCTAGATGTTGAAGCTTTGTTCTTCCCCGCCAATGCTTGGGGGAAGGATCTGGCCCCGCGCGTCGCGGGCCTCCTGAAAGCCGGGTTGGCGAGCGACTGTACCGACATGTTTCGCCGCGACGACGGCCGTTTGGGTGCCGTTCGTCCGGTCTACGCCGGAAAGGCGTTCGCCCGGGTGGCCATCCAATCGCCTCGGCAAGTATTCTCGCTTCGCCCGAATATCCAGCCTATCAAGGAAACGGGCCGGGCCGGCACCGCTTGGGATTTCGACCCCGGGCTGGACGCAGCATCCTTCAAGGCGGTCGTGACGGAAGTGTTGACCAGCCAAGGCGGCCAATTGGAGTTGACCGAGGCGGACATCATTGTGTCGGGTGGTCGAGGCGTGAAGGCGCCAGAGAACTTTAAAGTGCTGGAGGATCTGGCCGACGCCCTGGGTGCGGCGCTCGGTTCGTCCCGTCCTGTCGCCGACGAAGGCTGGGTACCGCATTCATACCACATCGGACAAACCGGGAAAGTGGTCTCTCCCACCGTCTACTTTGCCGTGGGCATCTCGGGCGCGATTCAGCACTTGGCGGGCATTTCGGGATCCAAATATATTGTCGCTATCAACAGCGACGCGGATGCCCCCATTTTCAAAGCGGCCAACTATGGTGTGGTCGGCGACTTGTTTAAAGTCGTGCCGGCATTGGCCCAGGAGATTCGAGCCATTAAAAAAGACGCTTAAAGCAGTACTGTGGAGTCATGGGACGGCCCCTTATGCGGGGGTCGTCTTTGTTTTGCCGCATATTTGGACAGGTGCGACATAGGGTAAGGTGAGACTCAATCGGGGGAGGTTTGTCTGTGAAACGCCCGGTGTCGCTCCTGCTTTTATTAGTATTTGCGGCGGTTCAAATCTACTTCGCCAAGGTCCCGTTGTCACATCAAGTGCAAGGGTCCACCTGGCTTGAAGTTAGTGCGTCCGCCGGAGGCTTGGTGGAGCGTCAAGGCCAATATTATCTGGTGGCTCCCGACGCGCTCTACCATTTGACTGCCAATCAGGCCCATGTTACGGCGAAACAGGTCTCACTCAATTGGGTGGATGTGCCCGAGCCATCAGGCAGCGGTGTGTGGAAACTGGCCTTGGGTCCATCCTCCCTGCCGTTGGTGGGCATTGGCGGCCCCGTTTATCCGTCCCCTGACGGGCAATCGGTCGTGTGGGTCGACCCAGCGACTCACTTGGGATATCTCAGTACGGCGGGCGCGAATGGCCTGAACCACATCTCCACGAAGCTCGGTTCGCTCACCCAGGTTTTGTGGTCTCCGGACAGCCAAGCGGTGGGATTGGCGGGTCAAGGTCCCGAAGGCACGGGGGCGTACGTGTGGGACCGCGATGGCAATTTGACAGCCATGGCGCTGCCGTCGACGGGCATGACCGTGACGGGCTTGGGATTCAGCCAGTCCGATCGCTTGTTGGCATCGCTCAGCAGCGGGCAGGTGGTGTATCAAGGCCATGGAATCGTTCCCTTGCCACCGCTGTCTCCAGTATATTTGTCCCCAATGCGCGCCGATATTCTTGGCCTGACTGCCAATCAGGTGTTCTTTTGGAGAAACGGGCAAACATCGCATTTTCCACGGCCGGACCTGAAGTGGATGGGACGGGTCCGCTTTTCGCCAAACGGGCAGTGGTCGGCCGTATTGAGTCAATCGATCGGGAAGAAATGGCAATTGCTCATCTATGGCGCCCAACAACATTTAGAGATTTCGCTGCCGTTTACATCGGATGCCCAATACCATCTGCTCGGTTTTTTGGGCAACCACTGGGTATTAGTGACGGTACCGTCCGGGCCACATGCCGGGACCTATGCATGGTGGATTCAAGGCTGATATCGCCTCAATTGCCAAAAAGAAGGGTCGAAAGTGGCGCCGATTTTTCAGTCGGCGTCTTTCGTTTTGGACGGCTTCATGGTATGATATTGGTTGTCGCCCAGAGGCGATTGGCGTCACACCAAACGTGATGGCAGAAGCCGGTTGACAGTATATGAACGAGCTTGGTAAACTAGGCTTCGCAAATTGTTGGGCGGATAGCTCAGCGGTAGAGCACCTGCCTTACAAGCAGGGGGTCACAGGTTCGAACCCTGTTTCGCCCACCATTGAGAATTGTGGGAAGTTCGCTCCGCCATGGTAACATGCCGCGGTAGCTCAGTCGGTAGAGCAGAGGACTGAAAATCCTCGTGTCGGCGGTTCGATTCCGCCCTGCGGCACCATTGAATTTCAAGCCCCGTCTGGTTTTCCGGACTTTCGACGAATCCGGAGCGGACGGCGGTTTTTTATTTTGATCGCCGTTTGATCGCCTTGCTGCGCGTCGTCGTCGACGCGAAAGAGCATCTTCCCGAGGCGATTGGTTGCGTCGTCCTGCAGGGTCTCCACCACATGACTGTGCAAGTCCATGGTGATCGCGGTGCTCGCGTGCCCTAACCGTTCGCTCACGACCTTGGGATGGCGGCCGTCTAACAGGAGTAAGCTCGCGCAGGTGTGGCGCAGATCATAGAGGCGAATCATCGGAAGGCCCACCTGCTGCAGCAGAGGTTTGAACCCCCGAGCAGTCAGGTTACGAAGATGGATGGGTTCCCCGTTGTTGGCGGAAAACACGAGGCCGTGATCGTGCCATGCATCTCCCATCCTCCGACGGTCAGCGTCCTGACGGCTCTTATGCCGAATCAATGCGGTTACCAGCTCATCCGTTATCGGAATCGACCGCCGGCTACGCCGTGTTTTGGGCCGCGAAAGTACCAGCCTCCGTCGCCGTTCCGCCGGCGGACCACGGCCCGCCGAACGAGAACGCGGCGCGCGGCCAAATCCACATCTTCCCATTTCAAGGCCAAATACTCCTCGGGGCGCATGCCGGTCTCGACTGCCAAGTGGAACACAGCCCCCCATGGATTGTCCTCGCAGGCGGCCAACATCCGCCGGGTTTGAGCGGCGCTCAACACCTGCATTTCCCGTTGAACCAATTTGGGCGGGCGCACAGCCTGCGCCGGATTGCGATAAATCGCGTCAATGCCCACGGCATACTTGAACGCCGAGGATAACACACGATGGACCTTGCGCACCGTCGTGGGAATGAGCCCCTTCACTAGAAGGTCGGCATACATTTCCTGTAGCATGGGCGCTTTAATCTCAACAAGTTTTGTGTCCCCAAGTTTATCCCGTACATAACGGCGCATGTGGTCTGCGTATTCTCCTGCGGTTTCCGAATCGGGATGGGCGGGGATTACTACCGTTGTCAGCCACCAATCCAGATACTGGTTGAGTGTTGTATCGCGATCCAACACCAACCGGCCTTGAGCCAGCTCCGCCAACCTCTGATCGCGAATTTGCTGCGCCGCTTTTTTAGTGCCACGGACCGTTTGTGTCAGCCACTTTCGCTTGCCGGTCTCTGGGTCCCGGCCGATGCAAATCCGAAACCAGTACGTATCCTTTCCGCGCTTCTTTACTTTTTCCGACACAGATCAATGCGATCGCCTGTATTATACGGGATGCGTTTTGTGGAGGTGGCCGAATTAGTCTCGACCTGTCGGCCGCTGTTGGCCGCCTTGAGCTAACCATTCCGCCAGGACGTCCGGTTTTACACGCACTTGACGGCCGAGATGAACTGCCGGGAGCAAGCGCAGGCGGATCAGCTCATAAACGCGTGGGACACTGACGTTCAAAATTGCGGCGACCTCGGGGATGGTTAAGAGGGTACCAAGGTGGCTCCATCCCGGGCCGTAAGGTGTATTGCCCTCTGAGGGGACAGACATGAGTTATTCCTCCTATCGGGACGTTGTTTGTTCACCTTCCTAATTGGCCATGCAAGCAGATTCCTCCTAAGCTTTTGAAGAAAAAATTCGATCGAAATTTGGGGTCGGTGGTAATCCAAGAAGGCGGGTCTGTCGATGCTGTCGAATTGCTGCGACATGGCCTGCTTGATGGTGGTCGCAATCGAAATCCCATGGCGAGGGTAATGGGGTATTCACCATCAAATTCCACTCCGTCACACGCTTGAGATCGGTACCGGTCTTTGTTATAATTAATTTTGTTGGTCCCGTCGGTTAGAGGCCTAAGCCGCCGCGTTGTCAGCGCGGAGATCAGGGGTTCGAATCCCATCGGGCCCGCC
>JAJZAN010000201.1 GCA_021799435.1 Bacillota bacterium
ATAAAAGCGAGTATAATTGGGAACGGACTGCTAACGTAGCTCAGTTGGTAGAGCAACGGTTTCGTAAACCGTAGGTCGTGGGTTCGAGTCCCACCGTTAGCTCCACAATTTTTGAAGCTCTGAGCCACATTCAGAGCTATTTTTATTGCCTTCGTCATCTTTGAGACACCTTCCATCCCCACTTCCATCCCCACGAACGGAGATAACGCGAGAACCGGCAGCCCATTCTGGGCTACGAGAGTTAGGCACAACGGAGACGTTCGAACTGTCCGTGTGTGCGCATAATAGGTTAGGGTGAATGACTCCCACTCACCCTAACCCCTCGATACGTCAGCCGCATAAGTTGACTTACAGGCCGTGTTTGCTCCACGCTTCGGCGGCGGCAACCAACCCCTGGCGGGCAGGGAATGGCAGAACAGGCCAGAGTTGGGCCAGACGATCCCACAAGATATCCGCCGGCTTCGATGGCGTCGCATCCACCGGTACTGCCATGAGTGTATCCCATAACGGCTGAAACCACTCTGATCGGATCCTCGTAGTGTTCAATACACCATGTTGGTACAACGATTCGGCCGTCATAGATTCCGTGGCCGCGAGGCGGTGATAGCGGCCGGCCCGCACGTTTAACCATAACAGGCTTCCTAAAAAGTCCGGGGACTGATGAATGGTGCGGACCAAAATATCGGGTGTGGACCAATGGAGAGCGTGAGCGGCGACCTCAGCCCAGGCGGGCGCTTCGCTCCCATCGGGAATGCACAGATGGACGAGGATCCAATCCCTTTCGGCTGAAGTACGTTCCACCTCGGTAGGCCAGGGCGGTAAATCCGCCATTAGCGCGGAGATCGGCAGAATCGGCACGGGGCAGGCGGTTAACCAGTTTGACAGGGTTTTTGGGGACGGTTGGCGATCGCCCCGTTCAAGCCGGGCGATGTGGCTGGCGTTCAAATCTAATTCTAACGATAACTGTTCTCGACTCAGGCCGCGCCCCAACCGCAGCAGGGATAAAATCTTGCCTAACGGCGCAGCGATAACCGCGGCCTTTTGCGGCGTGGCTTTGGCATGAGACGGAGGAGGTAGCTTTCCTTCCTCTTCCATGGTGTCAACTCCCTTGAAAAAAGATTTTGTACTACTCTATACGACGGTATAGCATCAGACAGAATTCTCTATATGTTGACCTTAATCGCGTCTTCCACGATCGGTTCGAGGATGACTTATACCTGGCTTTGATAACGGCATGATAAATTTTAGCACAAAAGACCAGGATAGACCATTGACTTTAATTTCTGGGTCGCATAGAATAAAGTGGAAGACCAATGACAGCCATGGTCAAGGGAGGTGAAAAAAGACCATGACGACAACGACAGACATGCTCAACAAAACGATCACCGAAATCACTGGGCTCTCTCATCCGGCACTGCTAACGGTCGCTCAATTCGCTCAGATTCTTGGAATATCGGGCATAACGGTACGGAGAATGATCGAGCGCGGTGACGTGGCAGACGTAAAAATTCCGGGTACGATAGCGAAACGGATTCCGATAACCGAAATATATCGGATCTTCGGACATGGCGAGGCGGGCGAACCCCTCGCCTGACCGGGGCAAGGTCAAAAGAACGGGGAACTGGCAGCATCCTAAACCGGTCTAAAAAATTCGTCATTAAAAAACTTGAACTGAAAGGAGCTGATTCATCATCGAAAACTAAATTTAAGCTCCCCGGGAGGAAAAATGATGGACGAACAAAAAAACACCCCCGTTGAGGCGGGAGTGCAAGACGAACCGAACAGTTTCACTAAAGATATTATCGCTGAATTCGAACAAAAAAGCAAGAATGACGACTTGGACGGAACAGGCGACCGCGAAGACGCTCCGTCGATAGATTGGGACACGGCATTAACCCCAGCTCTGGCTGATCCGAGCATTCTCTTTACACCGGACCTTATCACTCAGGCCGCGGCGGCGTTTAGGAATCCCATCGAATGGGCCCGGCTGCTTCAGTGGATCGCCAATCACAAGCTTCTCGGGTTTGATAAACGTCGCTGGCAAAAAGAAGTGCGAAAAGCTGCCGGTAATTTGACGGTGATTCAAGGTCAAGGCGCAAATGGCGGAAATAACGCGCTGAATCCGACAAACAAACCCACAGTTGGGGCGGTTTGGCCGGATGCGCCTGTACCCACCCTGCCTTTGCTTCCCGGTTGGGTTTATCAGGCCGATGGCATCGGCGTCGAAACTGACACCGGATATGTCCCGATAGCTGACCCGTCTTTCGTGCAGGAATGGCTTCGCGACATTCACGACGGCACCGTGAATCTCACCATCGCGCATCGGGTCAGGGGGAGGTGGGACACTGTGATTGTGCCCGCTGCGACCCTGCTTAAAACAGATAAAATGGCCGACCTGGCAAACAGTGGGATTGGGATTTTAGAGCCGGGCGCGTTGGGACGCTTTTTAAATCAGCACTACCAGATTATACGCAAAACCGTCTCGCCAATAAATGGTACGAAACTTAGCGGCGTACAACTGGTGAATGGTCAGCGGGTAGCCGTGTTTCCCGCTGGGGTCTGGAATCCGTCAGGGCAACCAGCGCAAGTGGCGAGGCTTACGGAAGACTCCGGAGTCAGTTTCATTCGTGTCAAGCCGCAAAAAGCAGGCGACTTCACTAATGCGCACACGGTGATCGACCATATTGCGCGAATAGCTCATCCACGCAAGATACGGCTGGTGGCCGGATGGATGGCGGCAGCACTTTGGGCCGACCAAATCCGTGAGGTGTTTGATGGCAGATTTCCGGTGGGTAATGTGTATGGTATTCATGAGACGGGTAAAACGACCATCTTAAAGCGTCTGCTTTCGTCCATGATTGGCGGCGATGAAGTGGGCACAGCACGGGATACACGATTTCGCCTTACCAGGCAAATGGCGGCAGCGACCACGATCCCACTCGTGCTGGATGAATTTCGCCTGAATGAAATCTCCACAAATCAGTTAGGCTCGCTTTATGACCTGCTCCGAAGAAATTATGATGGCAGTGTCGATGGACGGGGACAAGCTGACCAAACGATTCGCACGTACCGTCTCTCGGCTCCTACCCTAGTGAGTGGAGAAAGTCGTATCACGGATACGGCCCTCATGGACCGTATCACCGCGGTCAATTTGAGCCCAGAAGAAGGAAAACGATGGCCCGGTGGCACCGAACATCTGCGTTGGCTGGAAGAGCACGTGACCGAAAACCAGCAATGCGCCGGATGGCTGCTCCAAAAGCGTCTTGACAGCCCAATGACGAATGAACAACTCCGAGTGGGTGTGCAATCCCTAGAGTTCGCCCTGAAACGCCTTCCCGAATCGCAAACGTGGCCTGAACGGGCCTTGTGGGGACTCGCGGTAGTGTGGTTCGGACTGCAATGGCTCAAAGCCATCCACATGCCTATTGGGGAACTAACCACGCAAGAATGGTCGGATACGCTCACCGAGGGGCAGAAAGCGCGCCAACAAGCCAGTCCGGTCGACCGGTTCATCCGATTCCTCGAAGAGGCGGCGGGTAACGGAGGCAAATGGCGGAATCAAGCCGTGCCGATGGCCGTATTGGAACACACAGGAGAATTACGGGTTGGAGTGTCAGCGAGCAACACGGGATTCAGTCTTTGGTCGAAGGAATTAGGTTTGTCGAACCTCGGTCAGGAGAACCTGGAAGATGAACTGTCACGAAGTGAACTCGTGTCGGACGCAGACAAACTGAAAGCTACCTTGCGGTTGGGTCCTCCGGTAAACGCGACAGTGTATGCTTATTCACTGAACGTGCACAAAATTCAGGAACGGTATGGAATTCCCGCCGATTACTGGAACGAAGTGCTAAGGCCCAAGTCACCAGCCTATGAGTAGCACAGTCATCTCAGCCACAAGCTCCCTGCTCACTACAGGGAGCTTTTTTTATAACCGGCAGAGAAGGAGGATGTTAACAATGTTAAAACGAGTTAACATGGCGAAACCCTGACGGCATCAGGATTTGAGGGTTATGTTAACAGATCGGGGCCAAGACACACAAGAGGGATACAATGAATTTTTTATTTGCGCAAGCCCCACTGAACGCTTATTCAGCGTAAATAAAAAACCTATTTCACGTAGTGTATCATTTTTCCCAAAAAGTTAACATGAGCCGTCAAAGCCTGACGGGGCAAGAGATAGAGGTATGTTAAAACGAGTTAACATTTTTAACATTTAAAGAGAGGACTTAAAGCCTCCCTTAAAGGGAAGAAGATCGTGGCGACGGATAATCTCTCGATCGCGAAATGTTCTGATCCCCTTTCGGGACTCCCTGGGTAATGGCTAGCCGTCACGACTTATAGTTCCCCCGTCTTTTGATCTGCCGAACACTCACAAATTTTGTCTGACCCTCCGAACACACCCCCGTCCGTGTCCAAAACTTTGTATAATGAAAATTATGACGG
>JAJZAN010000202.1 GCA_021799435.1 Bacillota bacterium
AGTTATGATGGGGTACAGTCACGTATTGTTCTGTGTCGTCTTTGAGAACCCACACGGTATCGCGATTATTAAATTCTTCTCGGATTTCTTCGTGGGTGAATGGCATTGTTGAACCTCTTTATCAATTCGCCATAGTGCCGCCGATGGCGGGGCATTAACCTGATCGCTGGCAAACTGCCAACGGGGGTTCTTGATGGTGCGCGTTTCTTTAGGTAACAACATGGCAAACGTCTCGTTTCTCAGGTAAATGATGAGAACCGGATGGTCTTTTTAATGTTCAACCACCGGATCAAATACTCGCCGACCGTTTCGTCGCTAGGGGGTTTGCGGTGCGGATCCTCTCGATATTGAGCGGCCTCTTTTTCCGTCCAGTTCTTGGCGTCTTTCTTGGTATCGAACGTTTGTGTCATCTCCCGGCGTTTGCCGGCGGTGGCATCATACACCACGACTCAGCCTTTCCAGCGACCGGATGGGAGTTTGCGGGGATCGACGGAATACGATTGTTTCGGTCCTCTGGGGATGATCTCACCTCATCCCAGAGATTCGCCAGGGACCGGGGGAATCCCTGCTGGTTGTCTCCCCTGAGGGGGGATTTCGCCGACAGCCCCGGCTCTCGCGAGATTGGCCGTGGATAGGGATCTGCTGGACGTCGGTACTCACTCTGAGTTGGGGCCCAGTACGCTGAGCAGGCTGTGCTTGCTAACGGCCTTGGGTGTCTTGATACAATAAGCACAGAAAGAGGAGAAGAAGCCAACGAAGGGATAGCCTATGGAAACCATTATGATTCCTCCCTCTATGCCATTGGCTATTAAGGAGGATGTTCTGACTGACATTTGCCGTCGATATCAGGTTCAAGAACTCGCGTTGTTTGGTTCTGTGTTGCGCCATGACTTTACACCGACCAGTGACGTCGATGTCGTCGTGTCGTTCTTGTCCGGAACGTTGGTCACCTTATTCTGGCTGGGTGGCTTGGCTGCCGCGTTAGAAGCTCTCTTTGGGCGTCCCGTGGATCTTGTCCCGATGTCGGCGATTCGATCCATTCTCCGGGAAGAAATTCTTTCGACCAAGGAGACGATTTATGTCCAAACGACTACCCCGAACTAATGCGGTGTATTTGCGCGATATCCTGGATGCGACAACCAAACTGAAAGAACTGATTCAGGGAATGGATTACGAGAGCTTTCAAGAGGATTGGCGCACTTACCACACCGCGTTTTCCTTGCTCGAGATCATTGGGGAAGCCAGCGGCCGTATTACGGCAGAGTTCCAGGCTCAAAATCCCACCATTCCCTGGGTCAACATGAAGGCGATGCGCAAAGCCCTTATTCATGGCTATGCTAATGTGGAATTGGATGTCGTCTGGAACACTCTCACCCATGATATCCCCCCGCTCCATCAACAGATAACGAGCCTATTGCGATCCGCTGTCCCAGAAGCACGCCAGCCGGACGAGAGGGAACGCTAATTCCCGTGTGGCCCCATCCCTTAGACCGTGTCCCAAACGACTTCCTTGTGGGGACGACGAAATCGACAGCAAGACGCTTCGTCCTGTGCGAATTTCCTACTTGGTCACCCTGAACGGGCCATTGGGCGTCCTCGCTTCTCCCCTTGCAGGGACAACAAGGTGATGAGGGTCGATATCGAATATGTGCGACCCATAGAGAACAACTTGTCCCCTACAACTGTCTCAGGATCCTCAGTCGTGAGAATCGGCTGTCCCCCTATACCGGCGGAACTTGTCCGTCCTCTTCCGCGTTGTATCATTACCAATATTATGACCCACATTGAAAGGGTACACCCGTGTGAACGCCGGAGTCACAAAGTCTTAGGGTCTGGCGGCCTGCTCCCGTCGGGACCAGATAGCCGGGCCGCACCCAGTGGATATGCCCGCGAACCGGGTGCGGGCGCACGTGACGCTCCGCAGAAAGAGACGAAGACGCTGGCCGCGACAATCGCCAGCGTGACGCATAAGAACGAAATGACCGTACTTTGGCCTGAGAGATACGGGAACGGAAGTATGCCGTGCCACGAGGAGGGGCCAGTAAAACATCTTGCACCGTCCACCGGACCCCGTGGCGCTGCACACTGGCTATCCAGGCCAGCACCCAGCTATAAGCCAGCAGGATGCGGGAATCTTCTAACGGGATGGCAATAGCGAGTGCGATGGGAAATGCAAAGACACTCGAATCCGTTTCAATTTCGACGCGGCCCCAGTCATGGAAAGCGGAGGCGTTCCCATAGAGCGTCAGCCCCAGGATTGGAAAGACTCGTCCGTAATAGGCGTGCGCCATCCACCTGCCCGTGGAGTGACAAGACTGTGAGTGGAGGGTATCAATCCAAAATTGGCAGCGTTCGCGCAAAACGTCGAGACGGGCTGAGGGAAGTGGCCAAGGCTCTTGAGAGAGAATGTGATCAATCCGGGCGTCCAGTCCTTTTACAGACGGCGTGCTCTCGGAAGGCGTCTCGGGATCTTCTCGAGAGAAGGATGAATGGGACGTTTGATGAGCGGGCGCGGTATTGGCCAGATAATGGGTCCAAACGACGGCGGAAAACCCATCGGGAAATTGTTGCGCGTGGCGATTGAGCCACTCGCGGGCATCCGGAACAGCATGAGATCCCAACAACAAGCCCATAATCGCCCGAAAGCGTTTGGGGTTTTTATCCAGCTGAATAATCATGGCGCGCACGGCTTTGGGGTATTGCGGATTGGTAAAAGTCTGACAACAGGTCGGCCAATCCCGTTGATGAGCGGCCAAGGCTTCGATAACCGAAGACCAATGGCGATCCAAAGCCTCGGTGGCCCGAAAACAGTTCCACCAATCGGTGGCTGCGTCCCATTGGCGTGTTTGCCAAACACGTAAAGTCGTGGGGGAAACCTGGGCATTCTCCAAATGATGCAACACGGAATGGTGGTAACGGCGTGTCAACGCATAAAACGCTTGGTACGTCGGAAGAAAAGGCGGATCCGGCCATTGGTTAGCCCGGAGAGATTGCACGTGGTCAATTAACCCCTGGAGGGCGTCCAGCGCCGGCGACAGGGTGTCGATGGAGACCGTGTGGTCAAAGACCTGTTTCCAATGCCGAATGGCAGGGTCGAACAACGCGTGGAGTTCGGCATGAACTAAATGGGTAGCGCAATCATCGATCATCTTGCGCAAACGGGACAGTGCCGGGGCTTGCGATGGAGCTGGATGTCCCGAGACGTTCAGGAAATGGCGACGCCAGTTCTGTTGAATATCGCGAATGTTTTGATGGAGGTTGCGTAGGCGACGAAGACAGGCCGAAGTTTGGGCAATGAGAGCAGTTTGTTGAGTGGAAGAGAGGGGCTGAGTCCACTCGTGAGACAATTGGTGCGCCTGTTTTTTTCAGAACGGGCCATTGCGTGCGAACATGCGTTTCCAATTGTTGGACGGAAATGAGCACATCGACCCTGGCCAGCAGTTCGCGGTAGTGCGTGTCAGATTGTGTTAAAGTGTGCAATGCGGCACTGTGCTGGCGATAGACCTGAGAGGATTGACCTTGGAAGACGGCTTGTTGCAGGCGCCGGGACACCATCATGTACTGCGACTGAAATTGCTGGTGCTATTGTTGGGGGTGATCTGTCCAGGCCTGATATGCGGTCTGATGCACTGTTATTGGACGAGTGGCCAGATGCGTCAAAAATCCGAGGCCTCAGACACTAAGTGTTGGAATTGCGCGGCGAGACTTTGAGACGTCAGGGACGACGACACCGATAGCCCTCCTTATCTTGTACTGAAACCGGGAAATTCTGAATTTTTTTGGGGCATGGGGGGTGGACCTTTCTTTCTTCGGAGTTGTTATTTCATTAGAATCCGACACCGCGAAAAGATCCCTCTCGTGAACGAGAGGGATCAGAGAGAGGAGCAATTATTCGGCGGCTAACTCTTCGAGACGGGATTTCGCGGCATCCAGCTTGCGCTCGGTGAGGGCGATAAAGTGTTCCAGGGCCGGAGCGGTCAACTAATCCAAATCAAATTTTTCGTAGGTGCTCAAAATCGCGGGAATTAGGGATCCGGAGGTGGGTTTTCCGGTTTCGGCCGGTTTTTCGATGCCCAGATTGGTGAGCCAACGTGACACTTCTTGTGTGACGCGTTTCACGGTTAAGGGCTGGGTCTGGGAAAGTTTTTCGAGGATGAGGACGAACAGTTCCTCGGCTTGGCCGTGAATTTGTTCCAGCTGAACCGGATCGTGAATGCGTTCGCTGGCCTTTTCCCGCATTTTGGTGAGCAATCGATAGGCCGCCCGGAACTGTTCAATGGAAATCAAGCCTTTGTCAAAGTATGTCCTTGACACTCCCCACGCCTAAAGGCGGGGGATTCTTACGAGGAACCCACTCACGTGAGCTTTACTCGCAAAGGGTTCGCCAAAAGCCCTCTAGCCACTCGCTCGACATCGAGTCTGTGGTTACTTT
>JAJZAN010000054.1 GCA_021799435.1 Bacillota bacterium
ATGTAAAGGGGGAGGCTTATTGACTCAATGGAAGACGTTCGGACTCCGTTCCTGGATTCTGGGCGCGGCGGCAGTCGCTGCGATGGGAGCCGGGATAGTCGGGTCACAGTTCCGACATGTCGACATTTCAGTCCAAGGCCCGAAAGGAAAGCATCAGTACTCACTGTGGACATTTAGCGGCCAGGTGAAAAATATCCTGCAACAAGCGGGCGTGAAAGTCACCCGGCATGATCGGATTTCTCCGGCCATGGAGGCACAGGTTGCCTCGCGGCCTATCAAGGTTCAGGACGCGATTCCGGTCTGGATTAAAACCGCTCACCATCGGATTCAGGTCTGGACCACGAACTACAGCGTCCAGGCGGCGCTGGACGCGGCCAAAGTCAAGCTCGGACCGCTTGACGAGGTACGCCCAGCCCTGAACGCCAAACTTACCAGTGCTACTACGGTTAACGTCATTCGACGCTGGTTGGTTACAGCCCGCGTCAAACAAAAAATTCCGTTTGTCGTTCGCCATGTTCCTGACAGCAGCATGCCTACAGGACACACCGCGATTCAGGTGCAAGGTCGCGATGGACTCCGAGTTAAGGTTGTCCAACGGCTGATGCAAGACGGCCGCGTGGTGAAAACGCGCGTCTTGAAGACAGAAGAAGTGAAGCCTCCGGTGGCGGAAGTCATCCAGTATGGGACTACCAAGCCCGTTTCCCGGGGAGGCACGGTTCTTCAGTTTTCCGAAGCGATTCAGATGTATGCCACGGCGTATTGGCCCGATCCGGCCTGGTCGAGCGGGTATACCTATACCGGGCTCAAGGCACAGTATGGGGTAGCGGCAGTAGATCCGTCGGTTATTCCCTTGGGAAGTCACCTCTATGTTCCCGGCTATGGATTTGCCATCGCTGCCGACATCGGGGGCGGGATCAAGGGTGACCGCATCGACTTGTGTTATGACACGGCTGCCCAAGCCGACAGTTGGGGGGTCAAGGAGCTCACGGTATACGTGCTGTCGACCCCGACGTCGTAGGTCTGCGAGGTGTAAGTGCTGGAAAGCGGCGATCCGCGCTCCAAAGAAGGCCTGGAGCGCATTCTTAAGGAATTCCACATGGCCCCATCGCAACGTTGGGCCCAAAATTTTTTGGTGGCGGCGGAGGTCTTCAACCGCATCGCTGATTTAGCGGAGATGGCGGGTCCAGACCTCCCCATGCTGGAAATCGGCCCTGGTGTCGGCGGTCTCACTCGGACGCTATTAGAACGGGGACGCCGGGTCGTTGCGATTGAGTTGGATGAGCGCACCCGGCCCATCCTTACGGCATTGCAAGACCAATTCCCAGGGCAGCTTGAGGTCGTGTTTGGCGATGCCCTGGAGTTGTCGTGGGCCGAGGTTCTGCGAACGAACGGGATGGACCGAGCCGTGGTGGTAGGAAACTTGCCTTACTATATCACGGCCCGGCTCTTGGGCTGCCTGATGGATCCCGATCTTGCGTGGAGCCGGGCCGTGTTCATGGTGCAACAGGAAGTGGCAGAGCGCTTGCTGGCTCAACCAGGGAATCGCGGTACCGGGACATTGGGTGTGCTCCTGCGCTATACCATGGATGTGGCGGAAGGTCTAAGCCGCGTGCCTCCGGAAAGCTTTTACCCGCCGCCAGAGGTTTTCTCGGCTGTGATACAATTTATACCACACTCCTCTTTGCCGGTAGATTGGGATGTGTTCCGTTGGGTGGTGCGCGCGGGCTTTCAACATCGGCGCAAGATGCTTCGGCAATCCCTGGCGCAAGCGGGCGGATCGCCGTTCAGCAAGAATGCGTGGCATACGTTCCTAGAGCAAATCGGTCTCTCGTCCTCGGCACGTGCCGAGGCGCTCTCGTTGGATGACTGGGTGACACTGGCGCAGGCGATGGAGCAAAGGAGCGAGGCGGCCAATGATATTCGAGAGCCCCACACGGGGCCGTCTGACATTTGATGAGATGTTTCTCGACATGCTGCAATATCTGAATCAGGCCCCCCACGATCAGTACCGCTTGATCATCGGTACCGACTCCCACACACGACACGATACGGTTTTGGTGACGGCTGTAGTGATTCACCACCTCGGCAAGGGTGGGCGCTACTACTTCCATCGGTCGCATCGGCGAGCCATCAAGAGCCTCCGCCAAAAAATTTTCTACGAAACCTCGACCAGCCTGTCCGTGGCCTCGCAGTTGACGGAAACCCTGGAGAAGTCGGGCGTAGTGGACTTCGATGTACAAATTCATATTGATGTCGGCCGCCAGGGCGAAACCAAGGAGTTAATCCGAGAGATTGTGGGGATGGTCACGGGCAGTGGATACCGGGCAGCCATCAAGCCAGATTCCTTCGGCGCGTCTACGGTAGCGGACAAATACACCAAATAGGGGCAAAAATGGACCCGCTTCCGATTGGAAGCGGGTTATTGTGTATTTTTCGCTGGATCCTATTGACCTTGGTATTCATGGCTTGTTAAAATAGTCGGCTCATTTGACATGTGTGTCTAGGAATGCTAAAATTTCTATTGTTGCCCTTCATCTGTGAGGAAGGAAGTGATCGCGTGGCAGCCAAGAGCGTATTGGACGACATAAAAAAGGAGCTCGAATCCCACGTAGGAGAACGGATTCGGGTGAAGGCGAACAAAGGCCGCAAAAAGGTCGACGAGAAGGAAGGCATCTTGGAAAAGACGTATCCTTACATCTTTGTGGTCAAGATCGAGGAAGGTCATCTGTCCGAGCGGCGCGTTTCTTATTCCTATACCGATGTGCTGACAGAAACCGTAGAGCTCATTCTGCCCGAATCACTGACCAGCTGAAGCTTTAAGCCTCCTTACTGGAGGTTTTCTTTTTGGTATAAAGCTCCCTCTAGGGGAAGAAAATAGAACGGCGTGCTTAAGAGCACCCGTTCTTTTTTCTTTGTGGGGGGCGACGTTCATCGGTCCGTTAGTCATTATCGGGGGTAACGAGGACAAGACGGGAGACGGCATCATATTGCAGCGCGTCGCGGAGTTGACCCGGCAGTCGCCACGTGGTGCGGTGCTGGGCATGGTGACCACGGCCTCCCGCCAGGGGCGCCAAGCCTTCCAGCAGTACCGCCAGTTGTTTCAAAGGCTCGGAGTCGATGACGTTCGAGATCTTACCGTTCAAACGCGTGATGAGGCATCGCAGGATGGCATTCTGCAGCACTTTCGCGAAGTCTCTACGCTGTTTTTTAGTGGTGGCGATCAGTTGCGCATTACCAGCGTGCTGGGGGGGACGCGCTTTCATCATGCGCTCTTGGAGGAGCATCGACACGGTCTGGTGGTGGCCGGCACATCAGCCGGCGCCTCTATGATGTCAGACACCATGATTGTCACGGGTGACGCCGAAGAAGCGCCTACCAAGAACACCGTGCACATGGCCCCGGGAATGGGGTTATGGCAAGGCGCGGTCATCGATCAGCACTTTTCCCAACGAGGACGAATCGGCCGACTGTTGTCCGCATTGGCGCAGAACCCTGGAATTCTCGGGGTGGGACTCGATGAAGATACGGCTATCGAGGTCAGGCTGGACGAACAATTAGTCACCGTTTGGGGGGCTCGAACGGTCACGCTGCTGGATGGATCCGGCGTACACCACACCAATGCGACGGAATCCTCGGCGGATCGCCCCCTGGCCATTTTCGGGGTGCGGCTGCATGTCCTGCCGCAGGGGTACCGATTCGATCTCACAGAGAGGCGGCCTATCGAGCGCGACTCCGCCGTCGATTCGAGGGAGGACTAACGTGGATATTGTTGACGCCACCTTTTTCAGCGGACCCAATCGTCACGTACGGCGTCCTGCTATGGAAGTCTTGCTGGATTTGGGATCGTATGCAGTGGTAAAGAGCAACCACCGGATGCACTTTATTGCGCGCCTGGAGTCTGGTTTTCCGGGTCTATCGGAGCATCATTGCTCCCGTGGTTATCGCGGGGGATTCGCTGAGCGGCTTCGAGAGGGCACCTATCTTGGACATGTTGTGGAGCACGTAGCCTTGGAGTGTCTGTATCTTGGCGGTGAACGGGGCGTCTATGGAAAAACCCGCGAGGCCGGCGAAACCACCGTACTGATCGTCTTTGAGTCGGAGACCGAGTCGGGTGGGGTGGCAGCCCTGCAGTTGGCCATAGAGGTGGTCGAGGCTTTATGGGACGACCGGGATGTCGACATCAACGAACACCTTGCCGCATTCCGCGGACGCTTGGCGTCATTCCGGATGGGCCCGAGCACCCGCGCCATCGTGGATGCCGCGCGCCGTCGTGATATCCCGGTGACACGTCTCGATGATCAAAACTTGGTCCGGCTGGGTCAAGGTGTCCGCCAACGCAGAATCATGGCTAGCATGACCGATGCGACGGGGATTGTGGGAGTGGAGGCCGCCCAAGACAAGCGGCTCACGGCCCGGCTGGTGGGTGATGCAGGCATTCCGGTGCCGGAAGGCCGTGTGGCGGATTCGGTTGATGCAGCCGTCCAGCAGTTGTCGGAATGGGGCGGTCCGTTGGTTCTGAAACCCAGCGACGGCCATCACGGTCGGGGGGTGGTCATGAATCTCTCCACGGAGGCTGACTTGCGGGCTGCGTACCTGCGTCTGTGCGAGTCTGCGATCGTACCGCCGATTTTGGAGCGGCAGGTTTCCGGCACGGCGTACCGCCTGCTGGTTATTGGGGGAGAATTGGTCGCGGCCACTGAGCGGCGTGCACCTGAAGTCATCGGTGATGGAGTGCACTCCCTGGAGGAACTGATAGCTCAGTTAAACAAGGATCCGCGGCGCGGACCGGACCATGGGTTTCCCATGAGTTGGGTGGCATGGGACGAGGATGCCGCCAAAACCGTGGCAGAGCAAGGCTGGATGCTGGGCGACGTTGTCCCTGCAGGGACGGTTGTCCGTCTACGGAGCACAGCCAACATGTCGACAGGTGCCTCCGCGCGTGATGTCACCGCCGAGGTAGGCTCAGCGCTTGCCCGGGACGCGGTACGGGCGGCTCGGGCTGTGGGACTAGACGTGGCGGGAATCGATATCGTGGTCCCCCGTTTGGATGTGTCGCTCGCGGAATCAGGCGGTGCCGTGATAGAGGTGAATGCCGCGCCGGGCCTCCGCATGCATCTCTATCCCGAGTCAGGTGCGCCAAGACCCGTTGCGGATAAGTTGGTGGAGCACTTGTTTAAAGATCACGATGGGCGCATTCCGGTCGCGGCGGTGACCGGAACCAACGGGAAGACGACGGTGACCCGCATGCTGGGCCACATTGCCAGTCGCGCAGGGCGCCGCGTGGGGATGTCCACCACAGACGGCATCAGTATCGCGGGTGAATCAATTAAAAGCGGCGACTTGACCGGCCCTTGGTCTGCCCGCCTGGTGTTAAATGACCCGACCGTGGAAATGGCGATTCTGGAAACCGCCCGCGGAGGAATGGCGCGGGGAGGTCTCGGTTTTGACGACTTGGATGTGGCTGTGGTGACCAATATCGGACGCGACCACTTGGGTCAGGACAACATCGAGACCTTGGACGATTTGGTCCATCTTAAGGCGTTGCTGGTGGAAGTGGTGAGGCCCTCCGGCAAGGCGGTTCTAAACGCCGATGATGCTTATGTGCGGGCCATGGCCGATCGCTGTCGTGGCGAAGTGGTGCTGTTTTCCACGGCTGCCAACAACCCTTATGTCGCGGAGCATTTGGCCCAAGGCGGCAAAGCGGTATACGCCAAGCGCGGATGCCTGTATTATGGCGCCGACGGTCGAGAGACCCGATTGATTGGTACGCGCGCTCTTCCGGCCAGCTTAGGAGGCGTCGCGGCCATCAATGTGGCTAATGCGGCGGCGGCAGCCGCGGCCGGATTGGCCCTTGGCCTTTCGCCGCGCGAGGTTGCGGCCGGATTGAAGAGCTTCCCCGCCGGCGGGGCTGGCTTGAACCGGGGGCGCTTGGAGATGATGCAAGGCGACGACGTCCGGGTGTTGGTCGATTATGGCCACAATGTGCCGGCCATCACGGCTCTCGGGGACATTTGCCGGCGTCTGCGCTCTCGGACCATCATCACCGTGCTGGGTTTGCCCGGCGATCGACGGGACGATGACATCCGGGCATCAGCCGAGGTGGTGGCCGGCTTCAGTCAACGCATTATTGTACGCGAAGACGCCGATCGACGCGGCCGAGCCGTGGGTGAAGTGGCGGAACTCATTAAAGAGGCCGTTCAATCCGCACAGAACGTGGCCGTGGAGGTTGTGCTGGACGAGGGTCAGGCAGTCCGTCATGCCGTTATGAATGCGGAGCCGGGATCCTTGGTGTTGGTGCTCTACGAGCGCTATGGCGTGGTGCGCGATGCGGTGGAAGTATCCTTGGCTGAACGGGAGTCTCCGAAACCGCAGGAACTATTGGAGCAGGCCTAACCACGAAGGAATTTCGCCGGTTCACCCCGAAGATTGGTTTGAGGGGATACGTATATGCCATGGTACCAGGCACCGGCCAAAATTAATCTCGGACTGAGGGTGGGTCCGCGCGACGCGACTGGTTACCATCCTGTGGACACCGTGATGCAGACGGTGTCCTTGTCTGATCAGTTGTATATCGAACCCAGGGATCATATGCTATGGGAGGCTTCTCCGAACTCGCCAGCGTTGGACGAGGACAACCTGGTGGTACGGGCATATGCCTGGTGCGTTGACATGGGGGCCTCCCTCCCACCGATTTACGGCCGATTGGACAAATACATTCCGGTTGGGGCCGGTCTGGGCGGGGGCAGTTCTGACGCGGCCGCGTTGATTCGTTGGGCCTTTCACAACTCGGACCGATTGAGTACACCGGACTTCATGCGAGAAACCGCCGCGCTGGGCAAAGATGTGCCTTTTTTTATACGCGGAGGTGCGGCTCGCGCTGAGGCGTACGGCGAGCGTTTAACACCGGTGCCCACCATGACGTCGAGCGGGGTGGTATTGGCCAACCCAGGGATATCGCTTTCCACCGCGGCGGTGTACCAGGCATTCGACAGCGTTTGCATGAGGGATTCCTTGGCCAGCTTGGACGGAGTGCACCATGCATTGGTTGAGGGGCATCGTGTGGGCCCGGAGGATTTAGTCAACGATTTGGAAGAGGCGGCGTTTTTGGTCATGCCGGCTTTGAAAGATTTTCGCGGCCTGCTTCGTGGCACGGCAGACGGTGCGGTCTGCGCCTTGTCAGGCAGTGGCCCAACCTATTACATTGTGGGAGAAGACGAGGACTGGGCCGAGTGGATGGCAGCCCGACTCCGAAACCGGGGCGTCCCCTGGGTTCAGCCCACGAGCGTTCTCGACTCTTGGTGAAAGAAGTGAGCAATGCGTGCACGCGATTCTTTTGGCGGGCCAGCCGAATCGGGGTTTGCTGCAAGCCGATCATGCTGAGGACTATGAGGCCGAGATTCCGGTAGGCGGGCGTCCCATGGCGGATTGGATTCTGGATGCCTTAACGGCAGCGCCTTCGGTGACGTCAATCGGTATGGTGGGGCCGGCATCGCTCAAGCGGGACGGGGTGGCACTGGCTCCCATGACCGGCGACATGTTTGGCAACATCTTGCAGGGTCTCTCCACCGCCCCCGAAGGGGCGGAAGAAGTGCTGTTCGTAACGGGAGACATTCCTTGGATAACGCCCGAGGTCATCGAAGCCTTCCTTCAGGCTGCCCCTCAGGATGTGGACGTCGTGTACCCGGTAATTCCAAAGGAGGTCGCGGAGTCGCGGTTTCCGGGCACCAAGCGCACCTATGTCCGGCTGCGTGAAGGGATTGTCACGGGAGGCAATCTGTTCGTAGCTCGCACGGAGGCGGTGCCGCGCCTCAAGGAGAGGGCCGAAATCCTGTTGGCGCATCGCAAGTCTCCGGTTGCCCTGGCGCGAGACGTGGGGTTGGGGCTGCTCTTGAAACTGGTTACCGGCCGGCTGACGTTGCCTGAAGCAGAGCGGCGAGTGGGGGGGCTTCTTGGAATCCGTGGGCGAGCCGTCATTTTCCCCTATGCGGAAGCCGGGGTGGATGTGGATAAGCCGGAGGACTTACTGCTGGCAGAGCGGGAATTGGCGATTGCGCAAGACGGAGGAGGACGGGAACTCGTATGAGCGATCAGCGGCAGAAGCGGTTGGTGGCATTGACCCGCATGATCACCAGCCAGCCCGGAGTCCAAGCAAATTTGACCGAACTCAGCCGCCGCCTCAATGTGGCCAAGTCCACGCTCAGCGAGGACTTGCTGTTGGTTAAAGAGGCCTTGGAAAGTTATGGCTTGGGTGAGATTGACTCCCACGTGGGAGCCGCTGGCGGTGTCACCTATCGACCCTCCTTGGACCCGGCCGTGATCCGCACCCATCTGTCCGAATTTGTCGAGGAACTCACCAGTCCCGATCGGCTCACCCCCGACGGGTTTCTTTACGTTACAGACCTTTTGTTTAGTCGTCAACGTATGGATGTCATGGGAGATCTACTGGCCGAGCGGTTCCAGTCCGCGAACGTCCAGTACGTGGCGACGGTGGAAACGCGGGGCATCCCCCTGGCTCTAGCGTGCGCTCGAGCTTTAATGGTGGACATGGTCCTGCTGCGGCGGGACAACCGCCTTTCTGAGGGGGCCTCGCTCTCCATCAACTACCTTTCGGGTTCCTCGCGCCGGGTGCAGTCCATGTCATTGGCGCGCCGCGCCCCGGTGCGAGGAGGGCGCATTCTGTTTGTGGACGATTTTATGCAGGCAGGCGGAACGGCACGGGCGGCCCAGGACTTGCTGAGCGACTTTGGGGCGCTGGTCGTGGGCGTGGGTGTCTTGGTTGCCATGCGGGAGCCGAAGCATAAGGTGGTGGAGGAATTTAGCGCCATCTTCGAATGGGAACGGGCCGAGGATGGAATGGGCACCGTGAGACCCACGGAGTGGGTCAAAAAACTGGCCTTGTGGGAGGAGCAGCAGTGATGACGAAGTGGCCGAACCTGGACGACGTCCGGCAGGCCGAAGCAGCCTTGGTGGGGATTACCTATCGAACGCCGCTTCAGGAATCCAGCTACATCAACGATTTAATCGGCTCGCGGGTATTTTTCAAGTTGGAAAATTTGCAGAGGTCTGGGTCTTTTAAGCTCCGGGGCGCCTACAATCGCATCCGTCGATTGTCTTCGGAGGAACTGTCCCGCGGCGTCGTCGCGGCATCGGCGGGCAATCACGCGCAGGGCGTGGCCTTGGCAGCGGGTTTGGTGGGCACCACCGCTGTTATCGTGACGCCGGAGGGGGCTTCGTTGAACAAGATCGAGGCCACGCGCTCATACGGGGCTGAAGTGCGTCAAATCGGCCATAGTTTTGACGATGCCGTCGACGCGGCGACTCGCATTAGTCGAGAGACCGGTCGTGTGTTAATTCACGCCTTCGACGATCCCATGGTAATCGCCGGGCAGGGCACCATTGGCCTGGAGATGATGGATGAGCGGACGACATTAGATGTGTTGGTGGTGCCAATTGGCGGTGGTGGCCTGATCAGCGGCATCGCCATGGCCGCCAAATCTCAGAACCCTCGCGTCAAAGTCATTGGCGTGCAGGCGGCGGGAGCCGATGCCATGGTGCAGTCGCGCCAGTTGGGACGGATCGAGCCGTCCCGCTCGGCACACACCATCGCTGACGGCATTGCGGTGAAGCGGCCGGGAGAGATGACCTTTGGCATGATTCAGCATTATGTGGATGACATTGTCACTGTGGATGAGCGTGAGATTTCCCGAGCGATTTTAATTTTCCTGGAGCGCTCCAAGCTGTTGGTTGAAGGTGCTGGTGCGGTGGGCTTGGCCGCTCTGCTGGCCAACAAGGTGGAGGTAGGCAATCAGACTGTGGCCACGGTTGTGAGTGGCGGCAACATCGACGTGACCCTGTTGAATCGGATTATCGAAAAGGGTTTGGTTGAGGAAGGGCGCCAACTGCACCTGAAGACGGTGATTCCCGATCGCCCCGGTCAGTTGTCGAAACTCTTGGAACGCGTGGCATCCATGAAGGCCAACGTGATCCGTGTCAATCATGAACGATGGGATCCCGGCGTGGCGCCGTCGGATGTCAGTGTCGACGTGGTGTTGGAAACCCGCAACGCCGTTCACCGACAAGAAATCATCGACATGCTCCGGCAGGACGGATACCCGGTTCACCTCGAAACCCCGGACCGGGCAAATCACCGTACCAAAAATTTCGACAATTGAAGGAATTGCTGGGTACAATCGCGAATAGTCTCCTACCCAAAACATCTGGGTTCCGACCCGGCATCTTTGGCGAAGGAGGGTTTGCTGTGGAGATTACGGACGTGAGGCTTCGGCGGATGGCCAGCGACGGTAAGATGAAGGCCGTGGCTTCGGTCACCTTGGACGGGGAATTCGTGATTCACGACGTTAAGGTGGTAGAAGGGCTGAAAGGCTTATTCGTGGCGATGCCCAGCCGCAAGACTCCCGATGGCGAGTTCCGCGACGTGGCCCACCCCATCACCCCCCAGGCTCGTGAGCGAATTCAAAAGGCTGTATTAGATGTGTTCCATTCGGCCTCCTAGAGCTCCCAGGTGGGCGGAACCAGCGGATCGGGCACCGTATAAATTAACCGAACAATAGAAGCGCCAGGCGGCATCCGACGATGCCGCCTTTTCGATGCCCATTCGGTGGTAAGCCAGGCGCAATCTTTGGTATGCTAAACCCGCATACCATCCGAAGCTATCCCCGGGAGGGATCCACATGGCGAAGACAGCGGCGATTATTTTGGCGGCCGGTCGGGGCACCAGGATGAATTCGGGTCGCGCTAAAGCGCTCCATGAGTTGGGCGGCCTGCCGCTTGTCACGCACGTGGTGCGAGCGGTGGAGCGTACAGGATTGGGCGCCCCTTGGGTGGTGGTTGGGTATCAGGCTGAGCGGGTTGAGGAAACCTTGGAGGGCTTGGCCGAATTTGTTCGGCAGCCGGAGATGCGAGGAACCGGCAACGCGGTCTACCACGTCTTGGGAGAGATTCCGGACGACGTGGACAACATTCTGGTCCTGTACGCCGACTGTCCTTTGGTCCCGCCCGAGCTGCTGGAGGAGCTGTTGGCGCGCCACGAGGCGGACCACAATGCCGTCACGCTGGTGAGTACCCTGATGGAGGATCCGGCCGGATATGGCCGTGTGGTACGGGGTCCATCAGGGGCGGTGGACGCCATTATCGAACATAAGGAAGCCGACGAAAGAACGCGCCTCATCCAGGAAATCAACACCGGCATCGGGGTGTGGCGTGTGGACGGGCTCCGTCAGCTGCTGGCCGACCTGCCATTGCATGGCGACGAGCAGTATCTCACCGACGCGGTGGCGGTCTTAAAGAGCCGGGGTGAGGGAATCGGCGCCATGGTCTGGGACGCATCTTTTCAGGTGATGGGAATTAATACCCGCCGGGAGTTGGCGGAGGCAGAGCGGCGCTTGCGGCAACAGACCTTGGACCGCCTCTTTGATGAAGGGGTGACCATCGTGGATCCTGCCACCACGTACATTGATGCGGATGTGGAGATTGGGCAAGACACCGTGATTTATCCCATGACCTTCATAAAGGGACATACGCGCATTGGCCGAGACTGTCACGTGGGACCGATGACGACCATTGTCAACAGCCGTCTCGCGGATGGCGTAGTGGTAGAGCAATCGGTGGTGGAACAAAGCGTCATATCCAGCACGGCTCGAGTGGGTCCGTTCAGCCATCTCAGGGCCGGCACCTATTTGGATCGCGACGTAAAGATTGGGAATTTCGTGGAGTTGAAGAACGCGCGCGTTGGCATTGGATCGAAGGCAGGCCATCACAGTTATTTGGGGGACGCGACGATTGGCGGGCGGGTCAACATCGGAGCCGGAACGGTCATTGTCAATTTCGACGGTCAGGCCAAGCACGCCACTTTTATCGGTGATGAGGCCTTCATCGGCTGCAATTCCAATTTGGTGGCGCCGATTGAAATCGGGCCGGGGGCCTATGTGGCCGCCGGGTCGACCTTGACGCAGAATGTCCCCGGCGACGCTTTGGCCATAGCTCGCGGCCGTCAGGAAAACAAGCCGGGGTGGGCACAGGGCCGACGGGGCAGTTAAATCTGCGTGGCGCGACGACGTCATGTTAAAAGGAGATCGGAATGTTCGAACGCGAAGGGGTATTGAAGATCTTTACGGGGACGGCAAACCGTCCGCTAGCTGAGAAAATCGTTGAGCATTTGGGCATTTCGCTCGGACAGGCCGATGTCGGACGCTTCTCCAATGGCGAGATTCGTGTCCGCCTGTTGGAAAACGTGCGCGGTTCGGACGTCTTTATTGTTCAACCCACGTCAGGTCCCGTCAACGACAACCTCATGGAACTCTTGCTGCTGATTGATGCGGCTCGTCGCGCATCGGCACGGCGGGTCACGGCCGTGGTGCCGTTTTATGGGTACGCCCGCCAGGACCGCAAGGAGCGGGGGCGCGAACCGATTTCCGCTAAACTGGTGGCCAACCTGATTACCACCGCTGGTGCGCGCCGGGTGTTGACCATGGATTTGCACGCTCCCCAAATCCAGGGGTTTTTCGATATACCGGTGGACAACCTGCAGGGCGGCCGTATTTTGTCGGAAGCGATTGACCAAAAACACCTCGACAATGTGATGGTGTTTTCCCCTGATGCTGGCGGCGTGTACCGGGCGCGCCAGATGGCTAAATTCTTGGAGGCCCCCTTGGGGTTCATCGACAAGCGGCGGCCGGAGCCGAATGTTTCGGAAGTTGTCAACGTAATCGGCAAGGTGCGGGACAAAACGGTGGTTATCGTGGACGATATGATCGACACCGGCGGCACCATTGCCAAGGCGGCGCAAGCTATCATGGATTTGGGCGCTCAGGCTGTTTATGCGGCGACCACCCACCCCGTGTTTTCGGGGGATGCCCAGCGCATTTTAACGGGGTCCCCCTTGAAGGAAATTTTGGTCACGGATACGATTCAACTGGACAAGCCCCCCGAGCGTACGCAAGTCATTTCTGTTGCGCCGCTCTTGGCCGAAGCCATCATGCGGGTGCATGAGGACTTGTCGGTTTCCAAACTGTTCGAATAATGGGACCGAAGCTGGTGGTGGGGTTGGGAAACCCTGGCTCCCGATACGAGCGCACGCGGCACAACATGGGATTTATGGCAGTGGATCGCTTGGTCGAGCGTCTGGGCGGTCGGTTCCGCCAGACTCGCTTCGGACTGACAGCGGAAGTCGGAGGACTGTGGGTGCTGAAACCACAAACCTTCATGAATCTTTCGGGTCAGGCCGTGGCTCCCTTTGCCCGTTATTATAAAATTACGGCGGACGAGATCCTGGTGGTGGTCGATGACATGGACCTGCCGCTCGGCACCCTGCGTCTGAGGGGGCACGGTTCCAGCGGCGGCCACAACGGCCTTAAGTCCTGTATCCAGCATCTAGGGACAGAAGACTTTCCACGCCTGAAGCTGGGCATTTCCCGTCCCCCTGAGCCGATTACCGTCATCGACTGGGTCTTAATGCGATTTGCGGCGGCCGAAGAGGCTTCTGTCGATGACGTCCTCAACCGCGCTGCGGCGGTGATTGAGAACCTGCCTAAAGAGGGCCTGGAGCGGACCATGAGCCGATTCAACGGCTAAGAGCCTAACCCCCCGGGAAGACTGTAGACGAGTCTTCGAGGAGGGCTGACATGGTGCGCTACGTTTGCCGGCATTGTGGCCGGCGCATGGGGCAATTTGACGGAGATTGGCGGGACCCGATGCTGGGACTGACAAACCTGCGCGAGGAGGAGCAGGAAGAATTTGTGAGCCTTAATGACAGAGGTGACACCGCCACGGTGAAAATTTTGTGCGATCATTGTCTTCCGGTGCCATGGGACGATAACCTGTGGTATAACTAGAGCAACATCGGGCTAGCCGCACTAGCCCGTATTTGATGTTCCGGGAGAGCGACGCATGGCCAATGCAAGTCTTCAAGCATTACTGCCCCTGTGGAAGCACTATGAGCCCTACCAAGAGCTGATAGCCCGCCTTCACACGGGGAAGACCCGTGCCCAGGTCAGCGGCCTGTCGGGTTCTTTGCCGACATATATCACGGCCGCCCTGACTCAGGACTTGGATTACCCGGTCCTGTTGGTGACCCCTGGATTTCAGGAGGCCCGACGTCTGGAAGCCGAGCTTCTGTCGTTCAGGCCGGAGGCCCCCATTTATCTTCTCCCACCCCGCCCGCACTTGGTCGGGGATGTTCGCGCTGAGAGTTATGAGTGGCACGAGCGTCGTTTAAAGGCCTTGTTTGAAGCGGCACGTGACCCGCGAGTGGTGCTGGTGGCCCCGGTGGAGGCGCTGCGTCAACGGATGATTCCCTTACCCAAAGTGCATGTGTCCTTGAAACCGGGGGATGCGGCCCCGCCTGAGCGTGTGGCCGAACAGCTGGTGCAGTTGGGATACCAGCGCGATGCGGAAGTGACGGAGGAGGGGCGGTTTGCGTGGCGCGGTGCTATTATGGACATTTTTCTCCCAGGGGGGCCCGCGGTTCGCATCGAGTGGTTTGATGTAGAAGTCGATTCCATCCGCACCTTTAATCCCGTCTCGCAACGCACGATCGAGATGCTCTCTTCGGTTGACATCGGCCCTGCACGGGAACTGGTGTGGACTGACGAGGCGCGTTTGCGGGCCATCCAGCGTCTAGCCGCAGAGTCCGAGGACGTCATCAAGAACCTCGAGGCCGTCGGCAAATTGGATGAGGCGTCGAGGGCCAAAGAGCGGTTCGGGCGATATCTACATGACTTGTCTGAGAACCGCAGTTTTCCTGGCATTGAGCGCTATAGTGCAGCCTTTTATCGGCCCGAAGCGCTAACGCGGGCCTTTGTCGTTCCGCCCATTGTCATATATCAAGACATGCCGCGCATCAGCGAGGCGTGGAAAGGTCTTGACGCGTCGGATCGGCTGGAGCAGGAGCGGCGGCTGGAACGCGGAGACTTTTTGGCTATGGAATCCGAGATGGTGATCTCCGGAGACTTGTGGGCATCGGAAGTGCGTGGACAGTCCGAGATATCGCTGTCGCTGCTCCCTCATGGGCAAGGGTCTTACGACGTCACCTTGAGTCTTACAGGTCGGCCTGCCCCCCGGGTCCACGCACAAGCGGATCTGTTGAAGTCCGAGTTGACTCGTTTCAAAAAGTCGCGCATGCGGACTCTCTTGGTGGTGCGGGATGAAGAGAGCGCGCGGGTGATGACTCACCAAGTCATTGATTTGGGCATTCCCGTGCACAGCGGGATCGCAGTGGCGGGTGAAGTCGGGATTCTCACAGGTCAACTGTCGCACGGTTTTGTGTTGGCGGAACTGGGTTTGGCCGTACTGGCGGAAACCGAGTTGTCGGGCCGGGAATCGGCGCCGCGCACACCGCGCCGGGCACCAAAGCCACGCATCCGCTTAAGCGAGCTCAAGCCCGGAGACTATGTCGTGCATATTACGCATGGGATTGGACGATTCCTGGGCATTCAGACGTTGGAAATCCAGGGTCAGCACAAGGACTATTTGCACGTTCAGTACGCCGGGCAGGACACGCTTTATGTACCGGTAGATCAACTGGGTTTGGTTCAGAAGTATGTCGGTGTGGAAGGGCAGGAACCCCGACTTTCCAAGATGGGCGGGCAGGAATGGCACCGCACTAAGGAGAAGGCGCGGGCATCTGTCCAAGAGATGGCCCAGGAGCTGATTCGTCTGTATGCCATCCGTGAGTCTCGGCCCGGATTTGTCTTTGCTGGAGACACCCCGTGGCAGGGGGAGTTCGAGGCGGCTTTCCCATACGACGAGACGCAGGACCAGTTGCGCGCCATCCATGAGATTAAACGGGATATGGAACGCGGCCGTCCCATGGATCGGCTGCTCTGCGGCGACGTGGGCTACGGCAAGACGGAGGTTGCGCTTCGGGCTGCCTTCAAGGCTATCATGAGCGGAAAACAGGTGGCATTCCTGGTGCCGACCACGCTGCTCGCCGAACAACATTACACCACGGCCAAGGCGCGCATGGCCGGCTATCCCATCACAGTGGAGGTGCTGAGCCGATTCCGCACCCCCAAACAGCAGAAAGAGATTTTGGCTAAAGTGAAGAGGGGCCAAGTGGATTTGTTGGTCGGGACACATAGGTTGTTGGGCAAAGACGTGGTCTTTCAAGATTTGGGACTTTTGATTGTGGACGAGGAACACCGCTTCGGTGTCGCCCATAAGGAGCGGATTAAAGCCCTGCGTGAGAATGTGGATGTGCTGACGCTGACGGCAACCCCTATTCCCCGCACGCTGCACATGGCCATGGTTGGTATTCGAGACATGAGCGTCATTGAGACGCCGCCGGAGGATCGCCTGCCTGTGGAAACCGTGGTGGTGGAGTATGACGAGGCCTTAATCCGCGACGCCATTCGGCGGGAGTTGGACCGGGGTGGGCAGGTTTACTATGTGCAGAACCGGATCATGGCCATGGACGCCACCGCGCAGCGGCTGAGCCGCATGTTTCCTGATTTGAGGTTGGGAATCATCCATGGACGCATGGATGAAAACCGCATCGAGGACGTCATGGCTCGCTTCATCGACCAAGAATATGATTTGCTCTTGGCCACCAACATCATTGAGTCCGGGCTCGACATCTCTAATGCCAATACGCTCATCGTGGAAGACGCGGACCGCATGGGCTTGGCGCAACTGTATCAGCTGCGGGGCCGGGTCGGACGCTCGGCGCGACTGGCATACGCTTACTTCACGTTTAAGCGCGACAAGGTGGTCACGCCGCAGGCCGAGAAACGGCTGGAAGCCATTCGAGAGTTTACGGAGTTGGGGGCTGGATACCAGATTGCCCTGCGAGACCTCGAGATTCGGGGAGCGGGCAATCTGTTGGGGGCCGAACAGCACGGATTTATCGCGACGGTGGGATTCGACCTCTACACCGACATGCTGGGCCAAGCTATCCGGGAGTTAAAGGGCGGTTTGGAGCCGGCCATACCCGAGCCCGCCATCGAAATTGATATCGATGCGTATCTTCCCGACACGTATGTGCATGATCCACGCCAAAAGATTGAGGTGTATAAACGGTTGGTTTCCGCCAGAACCTTAAAAGAGGTCGAGGATTTGGCGGAGGAAGTGGACGATCGGTTTGGCCCTGCTCCTGAACCGGTGAGCCGCCTGGTGCAGCTCTCTCGGGTTCGGGTATTGGCCAAGCTGCTCAAGCTGACATGGGTTGGTCATAAGCGCGATCGGCTTATCATTCGTGGTTCCGGTGACAGTTTGGTGGGGCCCGAGGCCATTCAGCGATTGGCCAATCGGTTTCCGGGACGGCTCTTGCCAGCCACCAACCGCGCCCCAGAAGTGGGGATTAAGATGCCGCCCAAGGCTACCGCACTCGACCTTCTCGACACGGCAGAAGTCGTGTTGAACACCATGAAGGGAGACCACGACGGTGCCAAACAACAACAGCCGTTGGGCATGGGGAGCCGCGATCGCACTTAGCGGCACCATTCTGGCGGGGTGTGGAAGTCCGAGCGACCGTACGGTTGCCATGGTCGGAAACACACACATTCTTCAGAGCCAACTTAACTTGGCGGTGGAAGCGAGTCAGGTGCTGCAGGGTGTCCATTTGGACCGCAGTTCAGCGGCAACGCGGAGCCAAGCTATCACCTTGGCAGAACAGCAGGTCGTCATCAACTGGGCTTTGAGTCATCATGTGACGACGACCGCCCAAGCTTATCAAGCGGCTTCAAAGCTTATCCAAACCCAAATTGTTCCGCAATTGGGGGGCCAAGCCGCCTTCAATCGCCGCCTGGCGGGCAATAACCTGACCGCTGCAGACTTCCAGCAATACGTCACCAACCAGGTCATTATTCAAAAGACTTTTGATCAGGTGACCGCCAAGGTCTCATTGCCCTCCACAGCAACGGCACAACAATATTACCTCAACAACCAGGCTTTCTACGTTTCTCCGCCCGAGGTGCTGGTGCGCAACATTACGGTGCCGACCATGTCGGAAGCTCAGTCGGTAATGGCGCAACTGAAAGGCGGGGCTAGTTTTGCTGCGTTGGCGGCCCGTGACTCCCAGGATCCAGACAAGGCGCAGGGAGGCAGCCGTGGGTGGGTGCAAATCGGCGCTTCATCGGCCTTGCCGACGGCGTGGCTGCCCACCGTGACTTCCCTAAAACCTGGGCAAATGAGTATAGGCAAGGATGCTTTGGGCTACTCTATCATCGAAGTTCAAGCATCTCGGGCGGGGGCGACCATTCCCTTTCATGCGGTTCAACCGGCCATTCAGGCTGAGTTGCAGCAAACTGCCAAGGAGAAGGCTTTCGATGCATGGTCTCAAAGCCTCGTGCATCACCAGAATGTCCACTTGGTCAATCTGGGCTGACTTCTACCTTTCGGTAAAACTGGAAAAAACGCATAAACCGGATAGGGCCTCGATATACTACCTCTGAAGATGCGAAGAGAAAGGGGGCGCTCGTTTGAAGGCTACGGGAATCGTCCGCAGAATCGACGATTTAGGCCGCGTGGTGATCCCGAAGGAGATTCGCCGCACCCTGCGGATCCGTGAAGGGGATCCGCTGGAAATCTTCGTAGATCGGGATGGCGAGGTCATCCTCAAAAAGTATTCACCGATCGGAGAGTTGGGGGATTTCGCTAAGGAGTACGCCGACTCACTGTACGAGGCCATTGGGCACATCGCCCTTATCGCCGATCGTGATACCGTCATCGCGGTCTCCGGAGCTCCCAAGAAGGAGTTCCTAAACAAAACTTTGGGCGCACTTGTCGAAAAAGCGATGGAGGACCGCAAGACCCTCTTCTATAATCGGGGAGACCATCGTCCTAAGGGCAGCGTCATCGGAGATGAAGATGAGGACAAGTTTGTCGCTGAGGTGATTGCGCCCATCATCGCCGAGGGCGACCCGATCGGGGCCATCATTATTTGCAGTCGGGAACCAGACGTCAAAATGGGCGATATGGAAATTAAGTTGGCAGAGACGGCTGCGGGCTTCCTGGCCAAGCAAATGGAGCAATAAGAGAGACGATACGCCACAACTCAACCGTGGGAGTCCGCAATGATCTCGCCGCAAGATCATTGCGGTTTTCTTTATGCCGATTCCCAACGTCTTGGCCACTTCACCTCGAACGTGGTCCCCTGGCCTGGATCACTGGATACATGGATAGTTCCTCTGTGGGAGCGCACGATCCAGTCGGCGATGGCCAAGCCCAAGCCGCTGCCTGGAGCTGATCGGTTGGTGGCACGGCTGCGGTAGAGGCGGTTGAACACGTGGGGCAGGTCCTCAAAGGGAATCCCTGGCCCGGAGTTCGCGACCGCCACTGTGACCGTGTCGGCGGATACTCTAACCTCAATGTGGGCCCATCCGTTCGCGTGGTTGTATTTGAGGGCGTTGTCCAGCAAAATGAGCAGGAGTTGGCGAACATGGACAGGATCTCCCAGCACCTCGCCGTCGGAGCCTTGCTGGGAGGCGCTGAGCCGAATCCCCCGTTCCTCAGCAAGAGGGGTCAATCCTGCTACTACATCGTCCGTCATGTGAAAGAGGTCAAAGAGCTCGGGTTCTATCAGGGTGGCACCGCTGTCGATTCGGGCCAAAGTGGCCAAATCGCTCATGAGCCGGGTCACGTAATCCACTTCCTGCAATGTACTTTGGATGGCTTGGTCTACGTCGGTTCGGTTCTCTTCGGTCATCGCCAGCTCCAACGTCGACTTCACAATGGTCAGTGGCGTTCGAAGTTCATGGGACACGTCTTGAATGAAATCGCGTTGCCGTCGGAGCGCTGCACGGATGGGATCCAGGGAGCGGCCAGAGAGCCAAAAGGCCAGCACAATGATGAGAGCGACCATGACGGCAGAAATCTCCAAATCCACCGATACCAGCCCTGTCATCAGGGACTCCAGGCGTCCCATGGAATAAATGCTTTGCTCCGAACCCAGGAAGCGGGAGCCCTTCCAAAAGGACCGGCTGCCGACCAGCACCCGATATTGCTGATACTCAATCACTGCAAAGGTTGGCTGGTGGGTATGGCGAGCTTTGGACAACAGCTTGCGATCGGGCAGGATGGCGTTCACCCCCACCGGCAAACCGTACACCCCCGGGAATCCGCTGAGAAATTGATCCTGGGTGCCAAATCGCCAGCTCACCACTCGAGGATAGTCATCACTGGACGGCAAGTGGGGGATATGGCCGGGGATGGGGTTCCGTACCCCGGGGTGTTCGTCGGGGTCGTGGTGTTGCTGCACGGTACTTTCCTGATGCCAGGTTGCAGTGATGGCGGACCTCGCCTCCGTATAAAAGTGATAATCCAACACCACATAGGTTAAGCTGACCACAATCATATCGAAGACAAGAAAGGCTGCCGCGAATCCTAGCGCCAACCGCCACTGCAGCCGACGCAGCAACCGGCGTTCCGTCGGTGTCGATAGAGGCTTCATGCGCGAATCACGTAGCCGAAACCTCGGGCCGTCGAAATCATGGCGTCTCCATGGGCAGCTTCCAGCTTCTTACGCAAACGGGCCACGACACGGTCAACGACATTGGCAACGGGGTCCGCGTCAGTCGACCACACGTAGTCCAAAATTTGGTCCCGCGTCAATACCTGGTTGGCATGGCGCATCAACAACTCCAGCACCTGAAATTCTTTGGGGGTCAAATCCAACGGTTTTTGGTGGCACCGCACGGTATTGCCGCTCACGGTCAAAGGGCCGACGACGACGTCGTCATGTTTAAAGACTTCGGCACGGCGCGCGAGAGCGTCCAGTCGCGCCAATAGTTCGGCAAACGCAAAGGGTTTGGTGAGATAGTCGTCGGCACCGCTTTTAAGGCCGGTCACCTTGTCGTCCACGGTGTCGCGGGCGGTCAGCATGAGAATGGGGAAGTGGTCGCCGCGCTCGCGTAAGGCGGAACACACTTGGAAGCCATCCATGTCGGGCAGCATCACGTCAACGACGGCCGCGTCGTAATGGCCGTCGGCGGCCATTACGAGGCCATCCTCACCGGTCTCGGCCACGTCGACCACATGGTTGTCCCGTGACAACCCTTTGGCCAAGAGTTCCGCCACACGCGACTCATCTTCGATAACGAGAATTTTCATGGCTTCCCTCCTTATTTCTAGTATCGCCCATACGGTTTGTCTGAAAAAATTCTACACCGTCCGGGGCTGGTCATGGAAATGTCATGTGCTGCCGTTACCATAGCGCTACGACATTGAGGAGGTGCTTCGCAATGATACAGTGGATGAAGAGCCGGGCCGTAGGAATCGCAGCGCTTACGGCCGGGTTGCTGATGGCAGCCACTGCGCTGACGCCGAAAAATTCGGTGCAAGCAGCGTCTTATGCGGGCATGCGAGCGCCGTCTCTGAGCCAGCAGATCGAAGGCGCTGACGAGTTGGCGCTCCAGGCTATAGGCGGCGGTCGCGTCACGGCGATTAGTCGTGCGACGGCCAGCACTTGGGTGGTCACCGTCAATAAGAACGGTCAAAGCCAGAACGTGTGGGTCAACCTATTGAAGGGTCAAGTGCTGAAAATGGTCAATGGCACGGCCAGCCCCATGGCGATCCACTAACCGCAAATCAAGAGGCGGTCCTCGCTTTATCAAGTGAGGACCGCCTCCTGTGTTAGTGGCACGAACCCTGTTGGAGTGCGGCTTCGTTTGCGAAGTCGCTGGGTCGGGGCTCCTGGCGGGCTTGGATTTTGCATGCTGCAGGGAGAGAGGAATGGACGGCCCAAAAGGGACTTTGGATTCTGGATAAATGGGCAGTTGCATAAGAAGACCTCCAATGGGGCTTTCACAGAAGCCCTTTAATTGTGGACATCCCTCTAATTATAGGCCGCGTCGACCTCTCTGTCGATTTTCGATTCATTGCTAATGACTGGATACGGTCGTGAAGGGTTGCCACTCACGAGCAGACTTCCGTTCGATATTACTGCCCGTGCGGAAGAGCGGGGGCCGGGACAAAATTCCATAAATCGGGTTGGTAGGTATCGGGAGTTTCCGGCGAGATGTGTGGGTTCATGTCTACGCTGACGGCCTCCACGGCAGGATGGGCGCCGGCTCGGATCCACAGGTTGACGGTGCCAGCCGTACGGCTCTGGCCGCGCGGTGACAAATGCCGGACAATCACAAAGCTGGCGCGCAAGACGGATGGGTTTCCGTGACTCAAGGTGGGCGCCGTCAACCATACCTCGGCGGACCGAACGGATAGCGGATGCCGGGGATCGGGCCGGTGGTCTTCCAGCCAGGCTGCCAGCAACGCAGCCTGGGTTCCCGGCACCGTCAGAGAGTTGAGGCGGTGGAGTGCTGCTGCATTCGGAAGTTCAGACTCCGCTGTGAGGAAACGCAGAGCCAGCTTCTCCATCGAAGCCATCTGGGCTTGATGCGAGAAGTGGTGATAGATTCCGATGATGACCGCGACGGCGAGAAGGGCGCCGGCACCTTTTTGCCACGTTTTCACACCAGGTAGTATAAGCAATTTGGCCCGCCAGCCAAGCGCGTTAAACTCAAATACACTCCCTGCCGGAAGTATCTCGAGTTTCGAAGGCCCCTCGTGTAAGATGGGGACAGCTTTGACATGAAGGAGATCCGATTATGAATAGACAAGGTTCGAAAGCTTGGTTTGAGCGTGCAGAGCGCGCTATTGCGGGCGGTGTCAATTCACCGGCGCGATCGTTCGCTGCGGTGGGAGGCAACCCGCCGGTCGTGATTGAGCGCGGGGAAGGCGCCTGGCTCATCGATGTGGACGGGAACAGATATATTGATTATTTGGCCGCTTTCGGCCCATTGGTGTTGGGACACAGTCATCCCGCCGTGACCGCTGCGATCGCAGCAGCCATCGATCAAGGGCCGTTGACAGGCGCTCCTCAT
>JAJZAN010000203.1 GCA_021799435.1 Bacillota bacterium
GTTCCCATCCCGCACACGGTCGTCCCCCTCGCGTACGCCGAGACTACTGGTTCCGCAGGGAACTGGGATCATCGGGCCGTGCCGACCCATTTTTTTGACCCTCGCTCGAGCGAGGGTCTTTCTATTTTGCGTCTCGAAACTATATGTTAACAAGAATATGATCAATGTTAACATTAGTTATTGACAATATTGATATCTTATATTCATATTGAGATTAGGAGGGAGTCTGAATGGCTAAATTGCGAGTATTGGGGCAATGCCCTGCGTGCGGTGGAAGCATGACGGTGCGTCGTCTGCAATGTGACGAATGCAGCACGGCCGTCGAAGGCAGCTTCGCTTTGACGCGATTCGACCTCTTGACGCCAGACCAGATTGCCTTTCTCGAGTTGTTTCTTAGGGCCCGCGGCAATATTCGCGAGGTAGAGCGTGCGATGGGACTCTCATATCCGGCCGTTCGGGCCCGCCTTGACCAGGTCCTCAGAGCCCTCAGCTTGGATGCCGAGCAAGATGCTCGGCATCTGGAGCAGCTTCGGGTGTTGGACGCTGTCAAACGGGGCGAACTTAGCGTGGACAAAGCGGCAGAGGAACTCAATCGTCACTGAATACGAGGAGGACGAATCATGCGCGACGAGCAAATAGCTATTTTGAAAATGTTGCAAGACCATACCATTTCCCGGGAAGATGCGCAAAAACTGTTGGATGCCATCGGCACGGCGCGTAGCGACGGCGCCGTGGTCGCATCGCTGTTGCAACAGGTCGAGAATGGGGAACTGACCCCCGAACAGGGTTGTGACCAGCTGAACGGGAGGCTTCCGGAGGTAGTCCAAACAGGCTCTGTCCGGGGACACAAGATTCGTATTCACGTCGAGAAAAGCGGCAAGAGTGCGGTCAACATTCGCGTTCCTCTAAGTTTGGTGGAGACCGGCTTGCGGTTATTCGGCCAGGAGAGCATTCGCGTGGATGGCAAGCCGATTGATACCGTGGCGCTGTTGGACACTCTTAGGAGTGGGCAGATCGGAACAATTTTGGAAATCGATGGGGACGATGGGGAGCATGTAGAGATTTCAGTGGAGTAAGGTCCGCCCATGCCGCCTGCGCTTTATTTACGGGGCTCTCCCAGGGAGGGCCTCATATTCCTTTGTTCATTTTGCAATGTTGGCGAACGTTTGGGGTTTTGAGAAGTAGAATGACATCATACGTTCCGAATAGAAATCGGATTCGATTAGACGTTGCGCGTTTGAGGATGAAACCGTTAAGGTTATATGGATGGAATTATGCCCAGTCACCCACCATGGGTCGAATGTTTGAGTCTCATGTAATCGAACAAAACAGCAAATGCTACTGATGCGCGGCATGGGAGGTCACGGCATGGTACCAGGCATCCAAAAAACCACCGAAGGCTGGCAGCTTGGTGCTGGCATTGCTGGTGTGGCAATCGACTCACGACGGGTTAAACCTGGCTACGTGTTTGTGGCTATTCCGGGGGCCACGTCAGATGGCCACGCTTTCATTGCGGACGCTATCGGGCGGGGGGCCGTAGCGGTGGTGGGCGAAAACCCCGAATTGGACTTGCCGGTACCATATTTTTTAGTGGAGTCTAGCCGAGCCGAAGCCGCGAAACTGTCCGCTGAATTCTTTCGCCATCCCTCGCACCACTTGAAGACAGTCGGGGTGACGGGCACAAACGGCAAGACGTCCGTCGTGTACTGGTTGACGGCCTTCTTGCGTGCGGCAGGTAAACCGACTGGCATGGTCTCCAGTGTCGTTAATGACAGTGGGACCGGTGCTTTAGAATCTGTGCTGACGACTCCCGAGAGTCCTGATCTGCAAGGTCAGCTGCGAAGCATGGTTGACCATGGTCTCACCCATGCGGTTGTTGAGGTGTCTTCCCACGGGATTGCCCAGCACCGCGTGGACCAGCTGCGATTGGACCTGGCTCTGCTCACCAACATAACCCGGGAGCACCTGGACTTCCACGGCACGATGGAAAACTACGTGGATACGAAGGCTCAATTATTTGAGCGCCTGCCCGAGGATTCGCTGGGGGCTGTGATCAATGCCGACGACGCTTACAGTACCCGCGTGCGGGGAAGGCTCAGTTGTCCTGTGATAACCTTTGGACTGGCGGCGGGCGACCTTGTTGGCGAGATTATTAGTCAAACAGCATGGTCTTCACGCGTGCGGCTCAAGCATGCCGATTTTGAGATCGCGGGGCAATTGAATCACCCCGGCACATACAATATTTACAATCTTTTAGCGGCGGCCGCAGCGGCCTATCGGCTCGGCGTGGAACCAGCTGTCATTGAGGCTGCCATGCCGTACTTGCCGTCCGTACCCGGTCGAATGCAGGTCATGACGTCCCCAGGACACCCGACTGTGGTGGTGGATTATGCCCATACGCCGGACGGTTTGACGCAGAGCTTGAAGACGGTCCGGACCATGGTATCTGGCTCTGTGTGGCTGGTGTTTGGCGCCCGCGGCGGACGAGACCGTGGAAAGCGCCCGGAGATGGGGCGCATTGCGGCCACATTGGCGGACCACATCGTGTTGACCTCGGACAGCCCTAACGACGAAGAGCCGCTGGACATCGCCAATGCCATCAAGACGGGAATCGATGAGGTGGCTCCTGGGAAGCTGACGCACGTTGAAGTGCGGCGCGACGATGCCATCCGCTGGGCCATTCAGGAGGCCTCGAGCGACGATAGTGTCCTGATCACGGGCCGGGGACCGGAGGCCTATCAGAACTTCCATGGCCAGCGAGTGCGTCTGAAGGATGCCGAGGTGGTGCAGGACGCGCTGGGCGTGCAGCGTTCCGAAGGAGTCGACGGCATTGGCATTCATTAGCGTCATTATTCCCGCCTATAACGCCAAAGCCACCATCGGCGAGGCGATCGATTCGGTATTGGCTCAATCGGTGTCGGTGGACGAGATTATTGTTGTTGATGACGGCTCCACAGATGATACGGCTGGATTAGTCGAAGCGAGCTATCCTATGGTGCGGTTGGAGCGCGTGCCCAATGGCGGTCCCTCTAAGGCGCGCAATCATGGAATTCGTCTGGCCCAGGGCGAGTGGCTGGCCTTCTTGGATGCTGACGATCGATGGCATCAGGACAAGCTGGCGGCTCAAATGGCCGCAAGGGGCAATGCCGAACTCATTGCGAGCGACTGGGTCCGGGGCACCGATTTCCTGCCGGTACCGAACCCCGTGCCGATCAGCACCCTCACGTATCGGGATATGCTGGTCATGAACCAGTTTCAAACCTCTACGGTTGTGATGTCCCGAAGCTTAGCAAAAAAGCTGGAGGGTTTTGACGCGGCGGTTGACGGGGCGGAAGATTGGGACTTCTGGCTTCGAGCCTCGGCGGAGACCACCATTGTCAAGGTAGATTGGCCTCTTGTGCAATACCGCGATGTGGCTACGGGATACAGCAAGGACGTGTGGCGGGTGTACACGACCATGCAGCCGATGCTGGACAAGCATCGCGGAACCAAAGCCATTGCCGCGCGGGAATTTGGCGTGCTGGAAGCTTGGCATCACTTAAGGTTTTGGGTGGCGTTCTGGTTGGCGCATGATCGGGGGCACGCGGCCGCGGCTTGGAAGAACGCCATGAAGCCGGGGATGAGGCGCTATGTTCCCGCCGCGGGCGTTCGTTACCTGCTCCCGTTTCTGCGAGAGCGGCTTCGTCGTCGGCGGGCGTGACGGGGCAATACTCCCTACTTCCCGCGCCAACAGTCCGCTCCGCGGCGTTGCAAAGTTGGTGGTGGCGATTGAGCTTCCCGAAAGTCATAGACATGGGTAGTGCTGGACAGTTCCATCCGAAGGAGATGGAACTGTCTTCGTTTGGCCAAATGGTGCGATATCGCGGGTGGGTTTCGATGTTGCCGGGCAGCGCGTTCTTCCACGCTGGTTGGGCCAGCAGCTCGCATGAGCCAGGACTTTAAGATATCCCAACACCTCGGTTTCTTTCATTGTCATGATAGTGGACATTAAAAATGCACATAAACATAGAACAAGATCAAAATAAAGCCGCAGATCTGGTTTGGATGGCTGCAATTTCCGCTTGCCGGGCATCCGTGAAGTGTGGATAATAGACGAGTTGAGTTTTTCAGCCGACCAATCGAGCGGTTCCGATATATTTCCACTGGACAGCAGATGGTCGACACGATATAATAAGTTTTGCTGTCGCAAGACAGTGCCGGTCCTTGAAAACTATATCATCATGCCACATGAAACAAGCGCAACACAGTACAGTCAACGTTTTACGTTGAGTCATGGAGAGTTTGATCCTGGCTCAGGACGAACGCTGGCGGCGTGCCTAATA
>JAJZAN010000204.1 GCA_021799435.1 Bacillota bacterium
CCGACTCACGCGTCGGCTGGGCCTTAAATGGCATCCCGTGCGGGGCCAGGCCCTCTGCAGAATGGAAATCCACAGACACGCATATCACGGTTCCTGGGGACGGAATAGATAGGGGAATTCCAAAAAAGGGTGATAATCGATGAAATTGGCGGAAGCGTTAGCGGAGCGCAAGGCGTTGTCCGATCGGATTACGGCACTAGCGCTGAGGGCGCGAAAGAGTGTCACGGTGATGGAAGGGCGGACGCCGCCAGAATCCGTGACAGGGTTGTTGGTGCAAGTCAGCCAAGCATTGGAGCAGTGGGAACAGCGGGTCGTTGCCATAAACCGCGCCAATGCCCACATCACCCTGTCCAACGGAGAGACACTGATGGAGGCGTTGGCGCGGCGCGACCGCCTCACGCGCGAACTGGCCATATGGGGAGAACTTATGCAGGCGGCCACCGGCGGGCCGCATGAGCGCATGCATATCATGCCGCCGGGCGCTTCTCCGATGGTCCCGGCTATTGATTTAGGCTATTTGCAAGGCGAAATTGACCGCCTCAGCCAAGAACGCATGACACTCGACTTGGCAATCCAAGAAGCCGGTTGGACGCACGACATTCAACCTTAGTCCAAAGAATGGTGTAGCCGCGAAACGTCCCGTCCCGCGATTCCTTGTTGGGATTGCGGGGTTATCCATCCTTCGACTGGAGCCGTTACCGCGTACCGGGTACAGGGCAAGCGCGCACGGAGCAGGGCGAACAGGGTACGACAGGGGCGAATTGTGACGAGGGTGGGATCGGGGAATTTTTTTGGACTTGCGGCGAAACTGTGTCCCTCTCCAGGGAGCACTGGATGTGGCTTCGTGGTACGATGCCGGTGAAGGGAGGCTTGACCAATGGCGCGGTTGCGCGGGCATCACCTCTTGTGTCTGCTCGGATATCGCGGCATGGGTTATTCTGCCGAGTACGTCGCCAACATGACGCGCCTCCATCAATTACTGCGATCCGAGCCAAACACGCCGGTGACCCTGGTCTCCGGTCCTGATGACCTATGCGCCGAGTTTCCATCCGACCAGCCTTATCACTGCCTGGACGACGACATTGGGCTTCGCGATGCGGCGGTGTTGGACAAGTTGGGGCTTACTGTCGACACGGTTCTTTCTTGGCAGGAAATCCAAACCCGTGAAGCCGAGCGTGTCGTTCCCCAAGATGTGCTTCGCCTGTGCAGTACATGTTCGTGGCTCACCTATGGCGTCTGCCAGGAGGGGGTAGCCCGCATTCGCGACGGCCGCGGTCTCTTTCCGGTGGAAATCCTATAAGAGCGCGGCGCTCCTCGGCGCACGATATCACTCTCACCCGCGGCCGCTGCCAAAACACCGGAGATCTCTTTTCTTAGCTCGCCCTTGGCAGTCGGAGGTGCTGGACAAGCTGGACCAACCGTCTAGGATTGCCAAGGGGCGATGAGCGGCCAGCCAGCCTTTGAGACGGGGACCAGGTATTGGCCCAGAATGTGAGGGTTGTGCAGCTGCACGACGCGAAGCAGTTGGAAGGCCTCGGGAATGGGACCCGCATACCACCAAGAAATCTGTTTGACCTCGCCCAGGTGCGGCGCAAGGAACGTGACATACACGATTTGTTGGGGAGAGCTTCCGGTGAAGTGGCTCCGCTGGAACACAACCAAACAGTTCTGGAAGTGCCCGGCTGCCGTCGTGATGTCAGCCGTACCCAGAATGATTGACCGGCTCGTTTGGCCCGGCATCGGTGACTCCCACGATGTCCCAATGCGAATGTCACGAGGTAGGAGCTGAACTTTTAGCAAGCGATGGCGCGGCGCCTCTCCATGAGTGGACGCCATCAGACCCGTTGGCGTCATGTAGGCTGTGCTGTGGCTCATTAAAACTAGTTGGTTAGGCCGAGACTTGGCAGCCTCGTACATATCGACGGTCCAATGGGACGACGAGCGCGGAACGATGGCCGTGTAGAAAACAACGACTGATTTAGCGGGGGTTTCAGGTGTCGAGATGAACAGCATGGGACGCCGGGGTTCATAGTCCCATGCGCGAGGTTGCGGCCGTGCCGAAATAAAGCGCACTGAGGGGTCGCGGCGGGACACCAGGCGACGCAGACGGGCCACTTGTGACGAAGGCTTTGGGGTTGCCTGAGGTTGTCGTGCGCCGCATCCGGCCAAGGCCAGAGAGCCTAGGACAACCATAATCGTCAGCGCTCGATAGGTGATCATGGTCGGGACCATCTTTTCCAGGGAGTCCTGGTCAGATTCCTCGCCATAAAGACATCCCTCCGCCACGGTCGATCGATGGAACTATTATACCGAACAGGCGGCAGGTTGATTTGCTAAGATACGGATGTGAAGGAGAGGACACGATGGAACAGGGAGCATTGCCCGATATGGAGCACAGCGTGGTACTAGATTATCCGGTGCAGGCCGTCTGGGGAGCCGTCGCCAGTGCCGAAGGCCTGGCGGGCTGGTTTATGCCTAACAGCATGGTTTTAGAGCCGATGCGTGAGTTCACGCTGCATGCGGGACCGTTCGGCGACTCGCCCTGCCGGGTTTCTGAAGTGGCGGACCTGTCGCATTGGTCGTTCAAGTGGGATGACGACTGGATGGTCATTTTTCGGGTCCAATCACTGGGATCGAATCGGACGCGTTTGACACTGACACATGGCGGGTAGAACGAGGAAAAGGCGACGCGTTTCGGACAACCGCACCGATCGGTGCGCCAGGTCATGGACGAGGGATGGCATAGGAAAATCCAGACAGGACTGCCAGAATGGCTGAATGCCCAGAACTAGCAGCTCTGGGCATTCAACGTTTCACTCCAAGTGGGTTGGACTCAACGTCGTTGGCGTGATGCGTAAGTTTCCGGAGGGACCATCAGAATTTTATAGACGAGATTGACGAGCCACTCCAACTGACGCCGGAGCGCCAGAATCACGAAGCCGACAACCAGTCCGATTAAGCCGCCGAACAGCACATCAGTCGGCCAGTGGACCCCCACGTAGACCCGCGCCCACGCAACACCCAAGGCCAGAATTAACGCCAAGATTCCGTCGGTGCTGCCCGCGAATAGGAGGCCGATGGCAAAGCCGAAACTCCCGGCGGCATGGTCGCTGGGGAATGACGAGTCTGCTGGATGGGTGATGAGTCGGTGGATCGTATGGGGTTCCAAGACAAAGGGTCGTGGCCGATATGGCGCCAAGTGCGAAACAATCACCGTGATGACGAGGGCTGCCGCACCGGAAATGACGGCATAGATGACGGCCCGACGCGCTCGGGTGCGGCGGTATGGGGGCCAGAACCACATGATGATGAAGATTAGCGCCCAAATTTCGGGGGCGTACTTAGCCAATACTACGCCGAGCAGGTCCAGAAACCCGTTGTGTCCCGCCGAGGCCGTGATCCAGTGTTCGACATGAAAGTCGAAGCCGTTAACGCGCGGGTGAAGCATGTCGTCCCTCCAATTGAGTAAATATCTTGGGAAATTGCCCTTCTCCGGTGATGAACACCAGCCGACAAGACAACCAAAATTTTACCGTAAATTTATACGAACTTTATCATCTGGGCCTAATCAATTTTTGGCTGCTCGGGAGACGAAAGGTTTCTCTGCTGGTTTAAACGAGGTTAACTGAATGGGCATGCGGACGCATGTGGTAATCTGATTAAGTAAGTTACGAATCATCTTAGGTCTTCCGGAGGTGGTCATTTTGGCAGACACGCCGGCGCCGGAGGGAGCACAAGAACGTGCTTGGTCCTCTGATCCGACGGTTCGACGACATCAGCGCGTAGTCCTCATCAATACCACCATCGGCGCCCTCATGGCCTCATTAGACGGATCGATTCTGACGGTCAGCTTGCCGACGATTGCCCGGCAGCTGCACACCGGAGTGGCTCTGATGCTCTGGATTATGATGGGATACACCGTGATGATTACCGCTCTGTTGCTGCCGTTTGGACGGCTGGCCGACCTGCATGGGCGAGTGCGCTTCTATGGGTACGGCTTTATCATTTTTGCGGGTTCTTCGGCCTTGTGCGGATTTGCGCCTACGGGTCAACTGCTGCTGGTTGGACGCCTCATACAAGGTATCGGCTCAGCTCTTTTGTGGTCTAATTCCACCGCCATCCTGACGGATGCGTTTCCCAAGTCGGGGCGCGGATTCGCTTTGGGCATCAATCAGGTGGCGGCTTTGACGGGCAGTGTGGGAGGCTTGTTGCTGGGCGGTGTGATAACCGCCACCTTGGGATGGCGCTGGATTTTCTTCGTCAATCTCCCCATTGGCGCCGCATGGACCTTCCTGGCGCTGAAGGAAATTGCCACCGTGG
>JAJZAN010000205.1 GCA_021799435.1 Bacillota bacterium
ACTGAGTGGCGCCTGCGGCCCCACACCCGCTTAATAAACCCAAGGCGAGGAGACCAGCTGTTCCCCGCAAGAATCGCGGCCCAAGAATTCGTGAATGGACAGGCATTAGCTAGGGACTCCTCTCGTTTGTCGGATTAGCGTAAAGACAACTTGGTTTAGATCGTGGCCGGGAAATGATGCTGCAGCATGCTAAGTCCAAGAGTCCATGAATCATCCGGGTCAAAGCGCTGTGCTGACAAACAACCGAGACAGTTATTCGTCGCCGCTCTTCGAAATTCCTTCTTTAATGCTTAATATGCTTCATGGTCGCCAAGCATCAAAGGCTGGCGTTCGTCGAATGCTTTTTGGAGGCCTCACGCAAGGGGGGCCATCGGATTTACAACGCCGCTCCAACAGCGTCCCCGCCTTAAGTACCGGTCGTCTCGGAGCCAGAAAAGGATCCAGTTAAGGCACGCACCGCGATCTTGCCGAGTGATTCAGGCAGCGCGGGAACACCAGCGAGGTTGCGAACTACACTGGATGACTTTCTTATGATGGCCCCGACTTGCGGCTTATCGTTAGACCGAGATAACGCACGGTATTGTGAGTGAAGACTCGAATTTCTGGAATAATTGTCTGGCTGGACTTTGTCTGCCAGGTTAAAGTCTGCACGGAGGCGGCACCTTTAACGCTTTTTTGATATAGAAGGCTCTGCGGTTTCGAGGAAGAGAACAGTCGAATTTTAGCCCAGACTTGTTTCCCTGGGTGTTTATCTTGAAGCCAAACCTCAATTCTGTACGTTCCCGGCGGAAGCGTTGCCGGCAGGCCTCGGTACGAAGCGGAACCATGGCTTATTACCCACCCTGAAGAGGATATCGAAGTTCGGCCCGGAACTGTGAGCAGGGCCGGAAAGCCTTCGGGGAACACCAGGTCATTCGGCGCCTGCGTCTTATAGGCCGGAACAGGATATGACGAAAACGCGTGGGTACCTTCAAGCACCACGGCGCTACTGTTTGCGGCGATTAGCTTGTAATGGGACTGTAAGGCATTCCAGACCGACGTGGTTACCGCCGGATTGCCGTCACCTTTGGGCATAAACACCACAATACGTGAGTGGGGGGCATACTGACGTCGTTGCAACCATAAGGTGGACACCGTTTCATATGCATTTTCGGCGACCAGCGCATGCTGATAAACCAACGGGGCCAGATGATTCGTGGTCCAGATAGTCACATGGTGTTGCCGGTTAATGCCTGGTGCCAGCTGGAATTTCTTTGCAGCCACATTGTTCGGTGCCATCTGAGGGGCTATCTCTGTTTTCCATAATCCGTGCAGCAAGAATATCGACGTGAACATAGCGACCGCTACAGGCATTGCCTGATACCAGCTGAATCCTTTATGGCGGCGGATCGCAGCACCTGCCGCCAATAAGCCAAAAAAGTCAATGATAACGGAATACTGGGTTGCAAGTGAACGGAGAGCGGAATTATTGGCCAAGTCGTTCAGTATTACAAGCGCCATAAAAGGCAAAAGGTAGAGTCCGCCCACTAAAGGCAAAAAGCCCCATGATCCCGACAACTCGGCTAAGTAATGCGCGTGGCCCAAGATAACGTTTGCCACTATCGCCGGGTGTTCCGCCAGGTTTTTGGCAATGGCCAGACCGGAATTGCCGTAGACTTTAAATAACGCCAAATGGGAAGCACCGGAAACACCCATCATCTTTGGAAGCAACAGTTCATCAAACATGAATAGCACGAGGGAAGACAAGCCGGTCCAAAACCAAAGCCACCTGGTGAATACGCTGGGGGTAATGAATTCCACAAAAGCCCAGGCAGCAATGGGCAGAGCTGCCTCATTTTTGGACAACAGCGCCACAGCGATTCCGCAGATAAAGAGAGTGCGGTTTTGACGCACTACGGCCAATAAGCCCAGCGATAAGCCCAAGAGAGCGATAAAGTCAACGTGAAAGTCGAACATTAAGCCGCCGATGACGGCTGGAGAAATCAAAGCGAGGATGCCAAAACTCCAGGCGAGCCACCTCGAACCGGTGCGATGAAACAAATATTCGTATGCGGCGCGTCCAAAGATGAACACGGCCACAGATTGAGCGACAAACAAAAAGTATACCCCGCCCATAAATCGAAAGGGCCATGCTAAGAGATAGAGAATAAACGCATCAATGTCCAAGATGGTAGGTTTGCCCAAAAACGAGTTATATGCCAGCCAATGGCCATGGGAAATGAGATATAAACTTTGGGCCGTGCTTCCCAGATCGTATCCCGTCGCATAACCTCGGACGTACCGGAGTATTTCCCATAACGTTAAGATCGATGCCACAATAACGGAGGCGCCAAAAAAATAGGGATTGGGACCCATTACGATCTGTTTCAGGCTGCGCCATGTTGATGGCAGTGATGGTTTCGTGTCACCACTCGACAAGCGAAACAAATAGTGACCTCCTCCACGAAGGTGCTCACGTAGATTTACTTCCATCCAAATTATATCATGGTCAAAGTGCCAAACCGTTCTAGTGCCGGTCTTTGAATGTCCCTCTCCCTGAAGGTTAGCCTTCAGGGTATGTTGACACTGTGGATCGGTTACAAGAGAACGGGACGAGGAGCGATAGACCCGTGTTGAATTGGGCTAAATGTGTTCCATAGCTTAAACGGACGAATCCATGATAGGTTTTAACGGATTGGGAATTGGCGACTTTAGGAATCTTGATGGTGCCGGTCGCATTTCCTGCGCGTACACGACAAAGAATTCGACCCCATATGCATCAAAGGACTGTGTGGTCTCTGAGCCAATCCTGCACTGGCGGCATTGGCTCAGAGACCTCGAGGATCCGGCATCATGTTGTGAACCTCGCCATTGCTGGCGCCAGCGGTGCTGCCGAAAGCTTATTCCCAAGTTGTTGGCTCACAGTCAGCGTCTTCCCCCCATGGTTCATCACGGAACCGGTCTATGAGACAACTGGTCGATTCGCGTGGTGAAGGGGGATATCTTAAAACCGCCCACCATGGATCCGTGTGTCCATGGTACCGAAATAGTTCTTCATTTAATCAGAACATATTGGGGAGAGTCCACTTTAATGCCCTCGAACGGGGAACAAGGTCATAATGTTGGTGGGAGAGTGGTGTAACCTTCGTTGCCTCCCCGGATACGGACAGGGTTGTTGTTGATGGCCACCTATGCGGAAAAATTCGCGGCGTATTGAAACGCCGCCTCCCTCGATCGACACGGGATATGATTCGAGGAATCGTATCGCCCCATGTGGGGCATAACCAACAAACGTATCACATGCTGAATGCTTCTCTATTTGTATCCTGATGCCATATTACGAATTCCTCATCTGCCGCATGGGGATTTGAAGTCAGTTTGGACTGGAAGGATCACGTGATAAAACACGGGAAAGCGACCTTTCAAGCAGAAAGCGCGTCAAACCGAACGGACATGTCGTGGCAGTCAAAATGACCGGCAAGCTCGTGTGTTGAAATGTCGCGACAGGCCTTTTTCTTCAAAAGAAACAGCAATAAAAGCGCCCACCGGAACATCAGCGCCAGTCATCGTCATCGGTGTATTCAATAGCCAAGACATCACGGCAATGCTCTCGGCCAAAAATCGGAAGTTATCGCGGTTGAACCAGCTGCCCATCCCATACGCCTAATGAAGAGAACTCTTTGGGGGAGCTGAGAATACCATGAGCAGCTCTCCGCTACGGATATGGTGGATCACTGAATATCTGGCCTTCGTCAACTGCCGGGGATAGGGAAAGTATATGCGCCGGGCTGTGGGGCCATCTTGGCGAATGATCGGTTCAATTTCCGTTCCCGATCCCGTTATACCGATGCCATACATATCGCGACCCACTGCTCCCACCCATCCTCCGTCATCGGTCCAATACCGATTAGCACCGGAATTCGCGATGGCGCCGAACGAGGAATTGAGAAGATGGCGGCTTTCCAAGAAAGCGGGAGAGAGCGGCCCGACGTCGCCGGGATGACGTGTCAACCACATCCTTGCGGCGTTATTCAGTGCCTGAAATTGTAAAAGGTCGGAACGCGATAACACCGAAGACAAGGAAGGAGTACCGGAAAACGCTTTGGCGGGCGAGATGGACCACACGGCAACGTGCGGTCCCGAATAGATTTTTCGGCTGCCCGGTATTTCTTTAAGAAGCCTGCCGGCGGGGAGGGCGTAAGGACTCAGGGCGACCACCCGCCGAACCCCTTGATTTTTGAGCAATCCGGCAAACTGAACGGCTATGGCAGCATTATGGGGAATAGCAGGCAAGAGCCACAATTGCTGAACCACTGGCCACTCCCCATACTTCGAGGG
>JAJZAN010000206.1 GCA_021799435.1 Bacillota bacterium
AACCCCAAAGGGTGGTTTCGGATACGTGATCCGCGGCGGAATCCATCGCCTATTTCCCTAATATTTAGCTATACCTAGAGTATAGCATGCCATGACGGGCGGATCCGTCATCTCAGGTTCCGTCATCTCAGGTTCCGTCTCTCCCAAACACGTCAACGCCCTCGAATCGACTTGGTTCCTATCCTTGGGTAAAGATTTGCCGATACAGGTCGGCCCCGAAGCTCGTCTCCAAGGGAGGGCCAGCAATCATCTTGAATGATCGCTGACCGTCACGAAACCGCTCAGCTCGTAGAAACAAGGTCGCCGGGGATGATGCGCGATACCACTCCTCCGTTAAGACCCACAGATGCGTTACAAAGATCACTTGTACCCCGGTTTCCATCAAGGCATCCACCACCCCACGTGCAATCTCTGCGCCTTCACGCTCGTTTGTGGCGGCAAAGGACTCATTCATGAGCAGAAGGCTGCCGGGGCTGATAGTCTCCACGATTTGACTCATTCGGGCGAGTTCGTCGTCTAACTTCCCCCGGTCCATGCCCGCATCCTCCATCCGAGAAAAGTGTGAATACACCCCCGTCGCCACGCTCATCTGATACGCCGTTGCCGGTACGTACATCCCACACTGCATAAACAGTTGTGCCAATCCCATGCTGCGGAGGAACGTGGATTTGCCGCCTTGATTGGCTCCGGTCACGACGATGAGGGAAACGTCGTCGGCAGCAAGATCGTTAGTCACCACCCGTCTTCCCACGTCGAGGGCCAATCCGACATCATACAGCCCATCAAACCGCATGACCCGGGAATCCACCTCGGCCGGATCGGGGACGCACAAAGGCAGCTCTAAATCCGTCAAGTGGTTAACCAGACGCGCGCACCCCAAATAAAACGCCAACTCCGCCTTCAATTGCAGAAAGAATCCGGCTATGTGTTCAGCTGCTTGCACGACCGTGGTCGAAACATCGTAAAGCCCGCGGTTTTGGATATCGGCGAGCGCGCGATAACCGGCCTCATCGCGATCCGCAATGCGAAAGCTAAAAGACGGTTCCCGGCGAGCAAGACGTGGCCATCCGACCCTCCGAGGCTCAGGCCCCCTTAACACATACCCCGCGCCTTTTCCACCGCGCCCTAAGCCCATGCCCATGTGGAGGCCGTTCTTAAATTTAAGATCGCGCAACCGATTTTTCACGTGGTTCAGGTATTCATCAGACAAATCCTGGTCCAACCTCCGGGTGAAAGCGCGCAGGCCGTCCGACCCAAACAGGTCCCGGGAATCCCGCGCTACATCGCGCAGATGCGCCAAATTCTCCCCCATCAGCTCAATGAGGTCGACAGCGGCCTGCAGCTTGGAAGAGGAGCTGCTGGCTAATCCGCCCCAAAAGTGGTGTCGGCGCTGTTCCAACGTTTCGGCCACCAGGTCATACATTGCTTGAATAACTTGGGGATGGGCAAGAACATCCGCGAGCACGGCCTGACGATACCGAATGACCGCGGGGTCTTGCAGGCTGCACAACAGAGCGCGTTCCATCACCTGGGTGACAAACGGATCGTCGGCGGCCATCACACCAATCACCCCGTCCAGGGCCAGATCATGCGCTAAATCACGGGTACCGTCGGGCAACGGCTGGCGCCAGTCAAACGCCTGTTCTGGATGCATCAAGCCCACTCGCATTGCCAATTCGCTCCTTTATCTCCTGGTAGGTCAAACCATGCTGCTGGGCTAGCACCATGGCATAGGATCGACCGCTGGCAGGCTTCCGTAGAATCTTAAGTGTGCGCCGCGAGGGATTGTCCGGGAGAACTTCACTCACGAGGCTCACAGTCTTCTCATTGAAAACGGCCCACTCCTGAATGAACGTGACCACCACGGCTCGGGCACCCTTCGCCGCGATACGGGCCAAAATCTGCTCCCCTAAGAATTTGGCGTCTTTGAGAGTAGTGGACGAAAAAATTTCGTTGAGGATGACCAGACTTTGAGACGTCGCTTCGTCCAAAATTGCGCGGATGCGGCGCAAGTCGTCGGCCAGTTTCCCGTCCACATGAGGAGACGGCTCGCCACTCTCGAAATGCGTAAAAATGTGGTCGCAGACGAGCAGACGGGCACTTCTGGCAGGTACCGGGAGTCCCAGCCGAGCGATATGGTGCACTTGCCCCACCATACGGGCGAACGTACTCTTTCCACCTTGGTTGGGACCGGTCACCACCGCCATTCGTTCCAAGTCACGCAGGGCGAAATCGTTCCCGATCGGTACACGACCAACCTGCGATAGCTTGTCGGCGAGAGCCATATCAAATCCGTTATAGACATAGATGGCACCGCCATCCGTCGCGATTTCTGGGTAACAAAACGCCAATCTGTTTGGGGTCAGTGACTGCATGAACTCCCAATACTTGAGAAAGAATTGCACCTCAAAGTGGAACTGGGCGATCCCTTGGTCGACAAAACGCTCATGATACTTCTCGACGTACGCTGCCAAATTCTTAAACGGGTCCGGATTGAGTCGGGCCACACGCTCCAGAATCTGGGCCTCCACGTGATTCATGTCAGGGGGAGCGCTGAGGGCTTTGGCCTTGTGAACCACCGTTTGCTGGCGAAACCTGTCAAACGTTTCCTCAATGTCCCGACGATAGTCGGCGGTATCCTCATCCGAACTAACTGTCACCATGTTTCCCCTGATATGAAGGCCGTAACGAATAGCCCCAAGCTCCTCACGGCGTGTGGCGGTCTCCCGCACAAAGTTCCGAAATCCGTCAGACGCCACGTACTCCAAGGCATAGTGCAACACCGCCCGAAGACCGTCAGACTCCAACCGCCCGCCGTCGGCCAGTTCGACCACCAACCTCTCGACCATCTGACAGTAGGTGTGGGCCGCTTCGAGAAACCATAAGTGCCGTTGCAAGGGGTAATAGGTCGTCTCGGCCCGATGGCGCAAGGACTCTATATCCCTCATAACGGTCGTGAATTCTTGAAGAGTCGCCTGAACATCGGCGTGTTCGATATCGCGCATTACGCGCTGTCGTTGCATGACGGCCTCGGGGGTCGTCAGGGCTGTGTAGAAGAGCGGTTTCCATTCATCCATGCCCGCAAACACACGGTTGGCCACTTGGTCCAAGTTTAGATCCCGAAAAAAGCCTGGTTCATCGGAGATGGTCTCTCTATCCAAGAATAGGATGCTGGGCACCAAAATCGCCCTCCTTCATTGCAACAAAAAAAGGCCGAAGACTTCCGACAGAAGCCATCAGCCGATATCCGGCACTTGTTGGGAGAGCTTCATCTCCACATCCGCCATCTTGATTTATCTTTATTCTAACTCTTGATAGCCAACATGGGAAGTCTTCCGCCGTTATTCCGGTAGGGTTGTCGATTTCCCATAATGACGCACGTCCACCACATCCACCGTCACCAGTCCGTGGTCCAGCATGTCAGCGACAACGGCAGCGAACTGGTCCACCCGATCGGGCCGATCAATCACCTCAATCACCAGAGGCAGGTCTCCCGACAGCGTGAGCAGATTGGCCGAGTGAATGCGATGGGTATATCCGTATCCCTCCAGTCCACGCATCACGGTCGCCCCCGCCAAGCCCATCTCCCGCGCCTTTACGACAACCGCCTCATACAGCGCCCGATGATGGTAACGACTCGATTCGCCAATATAAATCCGCAAACGACTTGCCTTACTATGCTCCGATCCCATGGTTATGACTCCCCTTCCGTCATGTCAAACTCCTCGACGTCATTAGCGTTTGCATTCGCATTGAGTCGCGCTTGAACCAGCAGTCGGGTGCCAATCACTCCCGCCCAGCAAGCCGCCAATCCTACGATGAGACTTCCCATCGCGTAGAAAATCCCCGCCAATGGCGCGCCGTCCATCAGTAGTTGGTGAACGCCTAACATATACGTAGAAAAGGTCGTGTATCCGCCCAAAACACCGACCCCAACAAATAATCGGCCGGGTTCTCCCAGCCATCCATATTCCAGCGCTAACGTCATCACAATCCCAATCAAAAAGCTCCCCGAGGCATTGATTCCCCATATGCTATACGGGATGGGCGTCGATGGCAGAATTCCCGACAACCCGTACCGCGTTAGGGCCCCCAAGCCGCCGCCCAGAGCGATCCACAGCAGATTGTTCATACAACCGATCCTATCAGCATGCCGGCCGATACTCCCACGAACCCCAAGACGAGGCTCAAGGACGGATTGAGCAAAGCCTCGCGGTAGAGTCCCTGCTCCAACAAAATCAATGTCTCATAGGAAAAGCTGGAGAACGTGGTGAAGGCACCGACAAAGCCCACATCCGCTAAAA
>JAJZAN010000005.1 GCA_021799435.1 Bacillota bacterium
GGAGATGATTGCATGGCCCACGAAGCGATGGCGTTTTTCCAGGGACGAATTATGCCGCTGAAAGACGCCAATGTCAGCATTGCGACGCATGCGTTCAACTACGGAACCGGCGTGTTTGAGGGCCTTCGGGCGTATTGGAACGCAGACAGCGAGGATTTGTACATCGTGCAGCCAGGCCCGCATTTTGCCCGGCTTAAGCGTTCGGCGCGCGTGCTGCACATCGATCTTCCGTATAGTGTGGAGGAGCTGGTCGACATCACCCGGGAGTTGCTGCGGGTAAGCCAGTTCCGCGAGGATGTCTACATACGTCCGTTGGCGTACAAGGCGGATGCAGCCATCAAGGTGGGGCTCTCGGGTATCGCCAGCGCATTTGCCATGTTTGCACTTCCGATGGGCGATTACGTCCCGACGGCTGGCATCAGTGTGGCGGTGTCCAGCTGGCGGCGAATCGCCGATAACATGATCCCCTCACGGGCCAAGGTGACGGGGGCGTATGTGAACGCGGCACTGTCGAGCGACCAAGCGAAGGCGGACGGATACGACGAGGCCATCATGCTGGGCGATGACGGGCAAGTGTCGGAGGCGAGCTCGTCAAACTTGTTCATGGTGCGAAACGGAGTGCTTATCACACCGCCAGTTACGTCCGATATCTTGGAAGGCGTAACCCGACAAATTGTGTTTGATTTGGCGCGGGAATTTGACATCCCGACCGAGGTGCGCCCGATTGACCGTACTGAGTTGTACAGCGCTGACGAGCTCTTCTTGTGCGGCACAGGCGTGCAGATGGCGGGTGTCACCCAGGTTGATCGACGGCCGGTTGGCACAGGCAATCCCGGTCCAATCACCGAGAAGATTCAACGGGAATATTTCGAGTTAGTGCGGGGACGATCGGCGAAGTTTCGTGACTACGTCAGCGCAGTCTATCACGATTGACGCGTCCAAATAGAGAGGGGACCGGCCGATGGGCGGCCGGTCTCTTCGTATTCCCATGGTAAGCAGGGGAACGTGGCCACCGGGTCTTGACCCGGTTTTATCGGGTGCGGTGGAGCGCTATTGTTCCCGTGCCGCTTTCAGTACGCGGGCCCACCACGACAAATCGTCAAACATGGTTGCGGCCACCGGAGCCAAATGGGTAAGCTCGTCAAAAGTTTTTTGCCCCATCATAATCGGCAGGAAGTCGGCGCCTTGAATGTGCACGGCAGACCGGACCGGGGCCATTTGCAATTCGACCGCGATGAGTCGCAACTGCTCGATGGCCCGGGCTGCACCCACCGATCCGTATCCGACGAACGCCACCGGCTTGCGTATCCACTCGACATAGGCGTAGTCCAGGGCGTTTTTCAATGCCGCCGTGGGGCCGTGGTTGTATTCTGCGGCTATGATGACATATCCATCGAACTCTCCGACTTTCTTCTGCCATCTGAGACCCTCGGAGTCTTGGGTCGGGACATGCATGTTACTGGCCCGTTCGTTGAAGAACGGCAGAGCGTAATCACGCAGGTCTACCAGTTCGAACTCTAGGTCGGTGCGCAGACTGGCTTGGGCCATCAGCCACTGGGCTGCCTTTGCGCCAATTCGGTTGTCACGGGTACTTCCAAGTATCACGCCAATCTTCGGCATCACGGTGTCTCCCTCGTTGTGAAATATGCGGCAGATGATGGAAATCCACCATCTGTTGATTTCATGGTAGTCGGTTAGCTATGATCGACGCAACCCTCAATGAGGGCGTCTGGGCCTGTGTCGGGCGATGCGAAGGAGCGGACGGATGATAGGCGCCACGGAACGAACCGACCTGCGGGTGCGGCGCACTCGCAAGCTTCTGCAGGAAGCGTGTCAGGCCTTGATGGCTCAAAAGAGCTTCTAAGCCATCACAGTCCAAGACATCAGCGCAGCCCGCGATGGCGAACCGTTCCACCTTTTATGACGATTTTTGTGGACAAGTATGCGCTCCATGGAGTCCGCCGTCAGCGAATCGTTTCGGGAGCAATTGGCGAATCGGATGCCAAATCAGGACCCGTACACCGCGGAGAACCTCAGCGATAGTCCCCCCAATGGTTCGGAAACCCCGGATGACAACCCTGTTAGCCGGGAAATGGCTGTAGCGGTGACCAGCTGGGCTATTTATGGGACGTCAGACTATCGTGGAGAAGAATCCCCGGGGAACTGGAGAGGAACTCGCCGAGAGCGTCATTCCGATCCTGCAAGGGATGACACAGACCGATTGCGTGTTGCCTGAAAAATGAGGCGCCGTGGTCGCCCTGCCCGCGGATTCTGGATTCGGCGCTGTGCTGCAGGTTGTGTTTTAGCTTCCGATTCGTCTTGGTACTGAGGAGGCTTGTGGATGTGCGGAGTGTGCGGTTTTGCGAGCAGCCAGTTTGACAAAGCAGGTCTGGACCGGATGGTGGACACGATGGTCCATCGAGGTCCAGACGACCGCGGAGTCGCCTATTTCGGGACGGCAGGATTAGGGTTTCGGCGCCTGTCGATCCTCGACTTACAGGGTGGACATCAGCCGATGTCGGGGGAAGACCAAAACGTCGTCACGGTCACCAATGGTGAAATTTACAACTATCGTCCGTTGCGCCAGGCTTTGGAGGCGCAGGGACACGTATTTCGATCGGACTCGGATGCCGAGGTGGTGCCCCACTTGTATGAACAAGGGGGGATCGACTATGTTGTGCAGCAGTTGCGCGGGATGTTTGCCGTGGCCGTGTGGGACGGCCGCGCCAATACGATGCACCTGGTCCGGGATCACTTCGGCATTAAGCCCATGTACTACACGGCGGGTCCTCAAGGGCTCTTTTTTGCCTCTGACATCCGAAGTTTGCTGGCTTCCGGGCGTGTGAGTGCGTCGGTGAATAGCAACGCCCTGTGGCATTATTTGACTTTTCAATATGTACCCGATCCGCAAACCATGTTTTCGGGAATTTGGAAGCTGCCTGCCGGTCACTATCTCTCATGGCGGGGCCATCACGTCGAATTGACCCGATATTGGACCTTGTCATATGACCCCGATCCGCATTTGACACTGCCCGAACTGGCGGAGGCTATTCACGACGCTCTGAAGGACTCGGTGGCGCGTCATATGATGAGCGATGTCCCACGCGGAGCTTATTTGTCGAGCGGAATCGATTCCAGTGCGGTGGTGGCATTCTTGCGCCAGCACCAGACGCTGGATACCTTCAGCATCGGCTTTGGGCAGAACCATGGGGAGATAGACGAGCTTGGCTTTGCCCGCGAAACGGCACAAATTTTGGATACCCGCCATCACGAAGTGGTGGTTGGCGCGGAGGAATATCGGGATCTGCTGCCTCAAATCATTGCTGCCCAGGAAGACCCTGTGGCCGATCCGAGCGCGCCCGCATTATATTTTTTGGCCCGCGAGGCACGACGTCATGTGACCGTTGTCCTGTCGGGAGAAGGAGCAGATGAACTCTTTGCCGGGTATCCCATCTATGCAGAACCGTCGGCGTTGCGCCTGTTCGACTATCTGCCTGAGAGACTCCGGTGGGCAGTGGGCCAAGCGGCCCGGGCGCTGCCGACCCAGATGAAAGGCCGGGGGTTTCTCTTGAGAGGGTCTCAGCGGTTGGAGGAACGCTATTTGGGCAACGCCAAAATTTTTAACGAGGAGGAAAAGGCTAAACTCCTGCCGTGGCTGCCAGCGCAGAATCCTGATCCCTACTGGACGGTCACCGCACCGCATTATCAGACCACAGCGGCTCTCGATCCGGTGAGTCGCATGCAAATCATCGATGGCCACACCTGGCTTCCGGGCGATATTTTAATGAAGGCGGACAAGATGTCGATGGCACATTCTTTAGAGCTTCGGGTGCCGTTTTTGGATGTCGAAGTGTTTCAATTGGCCGCTCGCATTCCACCAGCATTTAAGGTTGGACGCGGCACGACCAAGATCGCCTTGCGAGAGGCGATGGCGCGTGAGTTGCCGCCTGCCATCCAACAGCGGCCCAAGCTTGGCTTTCCGATCCCTATCCGCCACTGGCTTAAAGATCAGCTGCGCGATTTTAGCCACGAGATGTTGTCGGCAGCGAACCTGCCCCATTTCGACCAGCGTGCAGTACAATCGTTGTTGAACGCCCCGCCGAGCAGCGTGTTTAATCACGATCGCAAGGTGTGGACGCTTCTGGTGTTTTCGCTTTGGCACCAACACTTCATGGGTCCTCAATCGGTGGATTTGGGGCGCGAGGGGGCACGGATAGACTATGGGGCGACGCCGTCGTAAGGTCCGGCCGCGTTGGGGTGGATTGGCGATTGTGGCTGTGCTGGTGGCCGCCGGGTATGGTGTCGCCCACCGACTGCTCAGCGCGGCGCAGCCGACCGCTCGCACCGCATCGCAGTCCATTGCGCCTAAGACAAGGCCCGCAAAGAGGCGGGTTCCCCCCTCACACCACCGGCCGGCGCCTCTGCCGTCCCGCGTCTTGATTCACGTGGCGGGGATAGATCAGTATCCGCAGCTGCCCAACGGATGTGAAGTGACCAGCTTGACGATGTTGATGGCGTCCGTGGGGCACCCGGTCAGTAAGATGACGTTAGCTTCCGAGATGCCTAAAGACCCAACCCAACTGGTTCTGAGTTCTACAACCAACGCGGCCGGGCAAACAGTGCATCATGTGGAGTATTGGGGAAATCCCAACGTCGGGTTTGTGGGCAGTGTCTATCAAGCCGGGGAAGGGTACGGCATCTATCACGGGCCGATGACGAAGTTTCTCAATCAGCTCTTGCCAGGTCGAGCGGAAGATCTGACGGGGTCATCCTTTCATACCATCTTGGAGCATGTGGCGGCGGGAATACCCGTGGAAGTGTGGACGACCACCACATTTCAGCCGACGACGGACTGGGTCACGTGGCAGAGTCCAGAGGGTCCCGTAACGGCCACGCCCTTGGAGCATGCAGTCCTCTTGGTCGGGTATGGTCCCGGGGTATTGTATGTGAATAACCCGCTCAACGGAGAGGCGGCGCAGAAGATTCCTGAGGCGCCGTTTTTAAAGTCGTGGGACCAGTTGGGAAAGCAGGCCATCACTGTGAAGCTGCCGAACTCGCGAAATCGGTGAGATAAGCCAGCTTGGGTACTGTTGGGGGTGCCGTCTAAAAGCAGGTGCGGCTGCTCGCCACCCGGCCGCATTCAGTCTAGCCAAGTCCGCACGTGCCACATTACGGTCAGTGCGCAATATGGCCTCGATGGTCCCCATTCGTCGTGCCTTATCCACTTTCGCAACAAACCCGGTGCCCATCACCATCTGGGCCCTGTCTGTCCACCAGGCCTTTGATACAGCGGAGTCGCTGTTAGGATAAGGGAGGGTCTCTAGTGGATTTGAGGATGCTGTTGCAACGCGGTCATCAGGGCCTGTGCGGCGTGCGACAACGGGGTATCTCGACGCGCCACCAAGCCGATGGAATGGGGTGACAGCGGCGGGACCGGAATCACTTGGTGCAATTCGCCGCGCTCGAGCGCGGACCGAACAAAGGGAATGACCACACCGGCCACCCCGAGGCCAATTCGGGCGAAGTCGCCCAGCAAGTCCAGACTGCCGAGTTCGATTTCTGGCGTGACAGAGACGTGATGCGTCGCAAAATAGCGGTCGAAGTGGGACCGGGTCACGCTTCCCTGCTCTAGCAGAAGCAAAGGGTATTGCGCAATCTCCGCAATTTGACGCGGGCGGTCGGCCAATCCGCGAAGCGCCTCGCCGACTACGAATCCATCCTGCAACGGGGGACCCTCCACTATGAGGAGGTCGCCACCCGTCACGGGAAGGTTCACGACCCCGAAGTCAACGGCACCGGATCGTAATTGGGCCAGGGTGTCGCGCGAGGTTCCGTTGGTGACGTGCAGCCGAACCATCGGATGGGCGCGATGAAAGGCGTCCAACGTCGGCAGCAGGTAGTAGCGGCAGAGTGTGTCGCTGGCCCCGATCCGAACGTCGCCGCGCTCCAGGTGCTGCATCTCCACTAGGCGGCGCTCTCCGGCGTCCAGCAGGCGGAATGCCGCCTCGACATGCGCGTACAACTGTTCCCCCTCGGGTGTCAAGTGAATACCCCGGCTCGTGCGGATTACCAAGAGGCTCCCCAGGTCGGCTTCAAGTTTCCGAAGGGCTTGACTGACCGCCGGCTGCGTCAGGAACAACTGCTCCGCGGCGCGGGTCAGATTGCCGGTCTCCGCCACGGCGCGGAATACTCGATATCGGTCTAATGACGAGGCATTCATCCTAATTATGTCTCCTATCACCAACATTAAGTTCTGTTATGCTGCGCCTTCCATTATACTGGGCCCGCAAATGAATCGGTATGGGGGCGAACGACATGAGTGTCACAGCGGTCGTGGGAGCTAACTGGGGCGACGAGGGCAAGGGGAAGATGACGGACGTCTTGGCATCCGAAGCGGATTTCGTGGTGCGATTTCAAGGCGGGAACAACGCCGGCCACACCATCATCAATGACTGGGGCCGCTTCGCTCTGCACCTGTTGCCGTCTGGCGTATTTTATCCGCATGTTGAAAACGTGTTGGGGCCGGGCGTGGCTGTAAATGTCCCGTCCTTAATGCAAGAACTGGAAGGGCTGCGGAACGGGGGCGTGCCTGAGCCGCGGCTTAGTGTGTCGGACCGTGCACAGGTGGTACTTCCGGTTCACATGCTTTTGGACCGGTTGGAAGAAGAGCGGCTCGGGAGTCGCCAGTTTGGCTCCACGCGGTCCGGGATGGCCCCGTTCTACGCCGACAAAGCTCTCAAGGTGGGGCTGCGGGTGGCTGATTTGTTCGACCCAAGTCGAGTCCGGGAGGCTGTGGAGCGCTGTCTTGACCTGAAGAACGTGCTGCTTGTGCATGCCTACGGCCAGGAGCCCGTGGATGCTCGCGCGATGACAGAAGCGCTCCACCAGGCGGCGTCCGCCCTGGAACCGTATGTGCGCGATACCACGGCACTGCTGCAGGAGGCGGTGAGGTCCGAACGTCGCATCCTGCTGGAAGGTCAGCTGGGTGCGCTGCGCGATCCCGACCATGGCATTCATCCCTACACGACATCCAGCTCTACGCTGGCTGGCTTTGCCAGCGTTGGGGCAGGCATTCCGCCCGCGAGCATGACACGCATTGTTGCGGTCACTAAGGCCTATGCGTCCTGTGTGGGAGCAGGGCCCTTCGTCACCGAGCTGGCGGAGCAAGAAGCGGGCGAACTCCGGGAACGAGGCGGGTCCGCCGGGGAATACGGAGCCACCACGGGGCGCCCGCGCCGTGTGGGCTGGTTCGACGGCCCCGCCACGCGGTACGGCGCACAGATCCAGGGTGCCACCGAGATGGCGCTTACGAACTTAGACGTGCTCAGTGCGTGGCCGGAGATTCCGATCTGCGTGGCCTATCGCATCGGGGATCGGGTGACGACGGAGTTTCCGCCGACAGCGGGTCTTAACCACGCCGAACCGGTCTGGGATACGATGCCAGGCTGGGGAGTGGATATTACCGGTGTGACCACCTATGCAGAGCTTCCCGAGCCTGCCAAGAACTATGTGGAACGGCTGGAAGCACTGATCGGTGTACCCATTCGGTTCATTTCGGTTGGTCCGCATCGTGAACAAATCCTGCTCAGATCGGTCTAGCGCAGTCGGGGCGAGACTTTGTGCGTACCTTCGGGGCCGCGCCGACCCCGGGGGGAGCATCAGGAGAAGACGACGAAAGCCATCCATGGCTGCCTTGAGGGCTGAGATCGCGGACCGGGAAGAAGGTGTGGTCGTGCCTTGGGCATTTGAGCTCTACCTAGGTGAGGGGAGCGCCGCTATAATACGTGCGCTCGGCATGTAGCCAGGGTCATCTCCGCATATATCGCTTGGCGTGACTGAATCCATCCAGGGGCGGGTCGAGAATGCGCTCTGTGACTGGGCCAAACGACAGCAGCCCATTGCGGTGACATTGGATCATTGGGGTCTCTTCCTCTCCGAAACCGCCGTGCTGTTTCTGGGCGTCCGTGAGCGCGCCACGCTGGCGGAGGTTTATTGGGACATGCATCGTGTCACCGAGGGCCTATTGGGAGGCGAATGGACCTACTACCTTCCCCATCATTGGGTGCCGCATTGCACGGTCGCGGAGGGCGTGGCCTTAGAGGATTTGGGCGCGGTCGCAAAGTGCGTACAGACCCTGGAGCTGCCCTATGTCGTTTGGCCGTGGTGCAGTTTGGGGGCCGTCGGGTTGAGCGATGGGCTGTGCCCTTAGGTACTGGCCGGAGCGGTGACGCCGCGGTCCCGCCTTAGGCCGGCGACCAGGAATTTCTCGGGCAGCACGCGAATGTCGTCATCCAACGCCGTGTGGTCGCCGCGACTAGCGTGGCGCTCGGGCCCTCCATAAGGGGTGACGGCTGCGGGTTGGCGTGGGCGAGGGCTTCCTGGACTCGCGGAGGGCCAGCGATGGGAGGGCGGCTGGCCTCGTTTTGGGCCGAGGCCAGCTCGGTGGATGCCACGTGCTTCCGGCTTTCCCAATGCGAACAGATCGGAGTCGGTGGTCATGAGGTCATCCGGAAAGCTCGGCATCGGCGGCACCGCCCTGGGCTCAACCGGGCGATTTAGCGCTCAGATTTATCTCACCGCCAACGCCGGCTGCTGGATTCGCTATTACCAGCCGGGGTTGTTTGCCCTGCCCCCTATTCCCACATTCCTTATGTCCCACATTGACCCTAAGGGGCAATTGTCATCCTTTCTTCACTCCCACTGGCTGGCCGCGGCGTTGCTGGATGAGTTGGACATACGGGCTGACGGCCAAGCGGGCCATATCGCGTGGATGATTAACGCCCTGAGTGTGATGGGGGATTGCCGCAAGACCTCCTGATTTCCGAAGCCATGCGGAAAGTTAATGGCTTGCAGCCAGCCGAGGGAGGTTGGCCAGGGGAGATCGTCTGGTCTAGGCGGTACCGATCGCCAGTGTCACCCATGAGGACATCACCGCCTATGCGACGCCAAGGGTGCGTTTGGAGGGGCGGCTCCCATCCCGAGAAGGGAACTTCTGCCAAGTCGTCGAATTACGATGGCGTCCGTCCAAATGAACACGCCCATGAATTGGGGGAGGCCATTTTGTATCCAGTGAGGGAGTTTGAGACCGCACGCCTGTGGCTGCGACAACCCGTCGAAGCCGACATCCCGAGCCGCCTCGAGATTCCACGCGATCCTGAAGAGAATCGGATGTATGGCGGTGATGGCGCTCCGAAGACATTTTCGCCCGATGAGGTGCGCGGTCGGCTGTCAGCCTTGGCCGCTCAGAACAGTGATGTGGCCCGCTCCTGGGTAATGGCAGCCAAAGTGTGGCCTGACGGGCGCGTCGTTTCCCAGCCCGCGGGCCGCTATATCGGACAAATTACCATATTCGACATCGACGCTGATCACCGCAATGCCCGACTTCGCATGGGCATATACGACCGCCGCTTTTGGTCACACGGCTATGGGCGGGAAGCGATTCGACGCGTGCTCGAGCACATGTTTGATGACATCGGACTGCACCGCGTCGCTCTGCGCGTGGCCGCCTACAATGTGCGCGCCATCCGCAGTTATGAGAGCTGTGGGTTCGTGGTGGAAGGACGCGAGCGGGAGTCCATCTGGCTGGACGGTCAGTGGTGGGACGACCTGTGGATGGGAATTCTGGCTTCCGAGTTGAAGGGCAATTGACGGTCAGATGACTAGCTTCCGGCCCCTCTTGGCAGGATTTCGTAAAGCTGGGGGAATTGAAACAGGCCGGCGCCTGGAAAGCAGATATGCCGAAAGGAATGTATCCTTACATGAGAAACGGATGGGACGATCCGCAAGCGGCCGGCGACTATCTCGCTCGTCGTCATAGCTGGGCGGATTACATTGAAGGGCCTGCTGTCCGGTCGGTTTTGCCCGACCTTAGTGGGATGCGGGTACTCGATTTGGGAACCGGCGGCGGGGAATGGGCGCTGTGGTGCGCCGAAAGCGGGGCTGAGAGTGTGGAGGCGGTCGACCGCTCTCCCGCCATGCTGGCGCACGCCCCTGTACATCCGCGCATTCGGTGGATCCAAGCGGACATGCAAACGGTGCAGTATCCTGACGCGTGTTTCGATTGTGTTGTGAGCGGTTTGGCTTTTCACTATGTTGAAGACTACCCGGGTTTGATGATGCGGATTGCCCGCTGGTTGAAACCCGGAGGGTGTTTAGTCTTTACGGTGGAACATCCGCTCAAATACGCCAATACCCAAGGAACTTGGCTGACTGATGAAGATGGCAACACGCTGGCTTGGCCGATAGACTGCTATCTTGATACGGGACCGCGCGTGGAAGAAAGGAACGGTCTCACCTGGACAAAATGGCACAGGACCATCGGTGGGTATGTCGAGGGAGTGCTTCTGTCTGGGTTGAAACTAACTGCCTTGCTGGAGCCGGGAGCCAGCGAAGAGGGGTGGCGCGTGCAGCGGGCCATCGCTGAGGGGAATCGCCGCCGTCCCAACGTGTTGGTGGTACGGGCAGATAAGCCGCACCCGCGAATGGGGTGATGCCCTCCGCGCCCTAGACTTGCCGCTGGAACGCCGGAAACCGCCACAGGGGCTCGCCGCGAACCACTTTATCCCGTTCAGCCAAGGTGATAACCAGCCCGGTATGCGAGAACAGCTGTGGAAAGTTGCCGCGCACCGACCCGGTCCATGGATCGACATGCTCACCAAACAACCCGAGAGGAGTGGCCAAGTCAGCGTGCCGGCGAATAACACGATCTGCCGCCTCGATGTTTCCCCGCCGCAGCAAGACCCGTGCGTACCAAAATCCCGCCAACATGAATGGGTGGCGGGCTGCACCCAAATCATCCGAGCGGTACCGATACACGAAGTCATCTTCCAAGAGACTGCTCTCAATGCTGGCCAGGGTGGAAGCAAAGAGTGGATGATTCACCGGCACAAAGTCATAAAGCGGCAGTGTCAGTAAGGCTGCATCGGTAGTAGGGTCGCCTGGTCGGGGGGCGAACAGCCCGGCCCGGCTTGCTTCGTCCAACAGCACATCGCGAATTCGATCAGCGCTCTTCCGCCATCGCTCAGCCCGGTCGTGGGCGCCTCGCCCTTCCGCCAGCCAGCGCAGCGCCTCCAACCCGACCCAATTCATCAGCCGGGAATGGGTGTGATGGCCGCGGATGGTGCGATATTCCCAGAGCGAGGCATCCTGTTGCGGCCATGTATGCCGCATCCACTCCCCGAGTGCGTCCAGTGCCCACCAATAGTGGTCGAGCCAGTCGGGATCGGGGTGAAGTTGTTGCAGGTGGTATACGAGCCACAGCACGCTGCCCGCCAAGTCCAGCTGCAATTGATGTATAGCCCCGTTGCCAGCCCGGGCCGGCCGCGACTCCGCGTGACCGGACAGCCACATCAGGTCTCGTTCGCCATCTGGCAGCGTGCCGTCAACCCGCAGGAATGGGGCGGGGAAGACGCGTTCCGTGGGAGACACCGCATCGAGAAGAAACTCCGCAATACGGCGGGCCGCGGTGGTGTCGCCGGCCATGAGCAAAGCCTCGCCGGCGTAGGCGCTGTCGCGCACCCAGACGTAGCGATAGTCCCACTGCCGGGCCTCGCCCGGAATTTCCGGCAAGGAGGTGGTGGCAGCTGCGATGGGCGCTCCGGTCGGGCGGTAGGTAAGGCCTTTCATGACCTCGAGACTTTTTTGATACAGGTCCTGGTGTGGACCATGATAGGACCTGTGAGCCGCACGCCAATAGTTCGAGGTCAGATTCCAGACATGGTCCGGGTCGCCCGGGATGGGCCGGTTCAGCCACCGCACATCCGCCGGCTGCTCGGTGCTCACCCGAAGAACCACGATGGTCTCTCCCGGTTCAATGATCCATTGATCGATGCGGTCGGTGGGTCGATGCGGGCCATGAAACATGAGTTGTGCGATCTCGGGGCCGTGCGGGTTTTGATAGCGCATCCCGTGGCCCATGGGGTAATAGGCAGGCCGCACAGCTCCATAGCCGAATGATGGACGGCAGGTCAGCCGCAAAGGAACCTCCGTGGTGCAGCTCAGCCATACGGCCGTGCGCCCTACGCTCATCCAAGTTCGAACCGCCGCGGCTCCTTGCTCGGTCAGAAACTGGGTTTCCAAGCACAAGCCATCCGGCAGATAACGTTGAGACACCGAGGTGAATTGGTCTGGCTCCAGGCTCAAATAACCGCCGCTGTGTCTATCCAAAAGGCGTCCGAAGATGGTAGGGCCATCGAAGCGCGGCACCGGAAGCCAGTCAATGGCGCCCGTCGGTCCTGCCAGAAGCGCTGTCATTCCGTTGGCCAACAATGCGTAGAAGGGCTTCATGAATTCACGCCTTTGTCTCGTGGTTCTGTCATGCGTTCCTCCAGGGTATGTCAGAGCCGGGGAATCTGTCAAAGGATGGGGTTACGGCCGTGCTAGTCTTCACCAGGCGAGAACTTTTCATGAAGGTTCGATGGGAGGGAGTTGCGGAGGGTCCCCCGGCCACACCACCGTCACCACCCAGCGCAGCGCTGACGTCCGGCAGTCAAGCGGCCGGGGACTTCTGGGACCGTCCTCGTCGAGTACGACCCAGCCGGGCCGTGGGGGAATTCCGAGCGCTCGATGGCTCAGTGCGTGAAGGCGCCGGGATAGTTCTTGCCGAGTGGCTTGAAGAGCCGTTTGGCGAATCTGGGACAGTTCTTCCGCGACTGATTCGGCCAGAGCCAGATCGTCAGGCCCTCGCCATATGCGAACTTCGCCCGTGTGCGGTGGTCCGGCTTCTGCTGGGGCCCAAAAGTCCAGTGCGGTCTGGACGGCTTCGGTGGCTGTATCCGCCTCCCGGGCTGTCACCACCCAGCGTTGCTCCCACATCGGCCATCCCTCCTCTGCGCCTGGTCCCATTGTAGCAGACAGAAAAACAGCCCTGATCTGGTCAGGGCTGTGATTAGCGGGCTTCCAAAGTGCGGCCTCCGGTTTGGCTCCATGAAAATTTGACGGTCTGGTCATAGCATTCAGGACAGAGACGCGCTTGTCCGGTTTCCAACACATCGCGAGAGGTCAGGGGTTCATCGCACAATTGGCAAAAACCAACGGATTCGTAGGCGAGAGCATGTCGCATAGATTTCACCTCACTTTTCGGAATTCTTCTATTTGATGCTTATATTGTAACAGATGAATTTGGGAATGTGAACACTATCACAAACAATTTTGGGATTAATTTTCGGGAATGGGGAAAAGTCCGCGGTCTTGCCATTCTTGACCAAGTTGGGTAGGGTGATCGGGGAGTATATATGGAAGGGGAGCCAATCATGGGGTTATTGGTCAGCAAGAAGGCCTTGGTGACCGGCAGTTCTCGGGGGATTGGCCGTGCCGCTGCCATGGCCTTCGCCAAGGCGGGCGCCGATGTAGCCGTGCATTATCGCCGGCAGCAGGACCAGGCCGAGTCGGTGGCCGAAGAAATCCGCGCCTTGGGGCGGGAAGCGGTGGTCATTCAAGCGGAACTGGAGGATCCCGCCGAGGTTAATCGGTTGTTCGACGAGATTGGGGACAAGTGGGGCGGGTTGGACATCTTTATGGCGAACGCCGCAGCATCGGCCTTTAAGCCCGTGATGGAACTCAAGGCGCACCATTTGGAGCGAACCTATCGTCTGTTGGTCGGCAATTTCGTGTTGTCGGTGCAGCGGGCAGTGCCGTTAATGGAAGGACGCGACGGCCGCATTATCACGCTGTCGGGTCATGGTACGCATTTCACCTTGCCGCGCTATGGCAATATTGCCTCGGCTAAGGCGGCTCTCGAGAGCCTGACTCGCTATTTGGCGGCCGAATTGGGTCCCAAACATATCACGGTTAACGCTATTGCCCCTGGCGTGATCGGAACGGAATCCGAGCAATTTTACATGGGCGAGAAATTAGAGACCTTTGACGCGGCTTGTCGCGCAGCCACACCGTTGGGACGGGTCGGCGATCCCGAGGATGTGGCGGATGTGGCTGTGTTTCTGGCCAGCGGCTTGGCACGATTTGTGACAGGGCAAACCCTGGTGGTCGACGGCGGCTTGACGCTGACATCGGGCCCATTCCAACAGGTATTCGGCATTTAGTGTTACATCCGCGAGGAGGGAATCGAATGGATATCGCGCAAGAATTTCCGATTCGTCAGGTTATCGACGCCGACGGCCAACTGGTAGGCGACCGGTCCAGCGTGTCTGACGACCAGGTCAAGGACTTCTATCGGTGGCTGGTGACGCTCAGGACATTAGACCAACGGGCCTGGAATCTTCAACGGCAGGGCCGTATCGGCACCTACCCACCCTTCAGCGGGCAGGAGGCGGCCCAGGTTGGGGCGGTCGCCGCGCTCCAAAAAGATGACTGGATTTGCGGCAGCTACCGGGACTGGGCGGCGTTAAGCTATGCGGGTGTTCCGCTCTCCTACCCTCTCCTCAACAGTATGGGACACGCGGTGGCGGGGCGCATACCGGACGAAATCAACGCCTTGCCAGTGCAGGTGGTGATTGCGGCGCAGACGCTCCACGCGGTAGGTCTGGCCTGGTCGTCGAAGCTGCAGAATCAGGGACGGGTTGCGCTGACCTTCTTTGGCGATGGCGCCACCTCGCAGGGAGACTTCCACGAATCCTTGAATCTCGCCTCGGTGGTGAAGGCACCCGTGGTATTTGTGTGCCAAAACAATCAGTGGGCGATTAGCGTGCCTATCTCGCGCCAAATGAACAGCCAAACGATTGCCCAGCGGGCTGTGGCCTATAACATTGAAGGGATTCGCGTGGACGGGAATGACATCCTGGCGGTGTACCAAACGTTGAAGGATGTGGTAGGGCGCGTTCGAGAGGGTCAGGGACCGGTCCTCATCGAGGCCGTCACGTACCGTCTGGGGGCCCATACCACCGCAGATGATCCCACTCGCTACCGGCCCAGCGAGGAAGAGCAACGCTTGAGATACGGAGAGCCGGTTGCCCGCTTGCGCCGTTATCTCCTATCCTCCGGCCTTCTCACGGAAGACGAGAACAAGCAGGTGGAAGAGGAGGCCAAGGCCAGGGTGGAGGAGGCGGTTCAAGCCGCCGAGACCTTCCCTAAGGGGGCTCCGGAAGACGTGTTCAACCACGTATACGCCGACTTGACACCCCAATTGCAGGCACAGCGGGCGGAATTCCAACGGCGTATGCAGCAGGGAGGGACGGCGCGTGGCTAACTTGACCATTATTCAAGCCATTAATCAGGCTTTGGCGCAGGCCATGGAGCAGGACCCCCGGGTGATGGTGCTGGGGGAGGACGTCGGCAAGAACGGCGGGGTGTTTCGTGCCACCGACGGACTCGTGGATCGTTTCGGCGAGCACCGGGTTGTGGATACCCCGTTGGCGGAGTCGGCCATCGTGGGAAGTTCCGTGGGCCTGGCCATTGGCGGAATGCGGCCAGTGGCGGAAATTCAGTTCTTTGGATTCATCTATGAGACCATGGATCAAATTGGCACCCAAGCGTCGCGGATTCGATTTCGGTCTCAAGGACGCTACCATGTGCCGCTCGTCATTCGTGCTCCCTATGGGGGCGGCGTCCGCACCCCGGAGATTCACTCGGACAGCATCGAAGCCTTCTTTGCCCATTCACCAGGCATTAAGGTGGTCACCCCTAGTACACCATATGACGCCAAGGGGCTGCTCTTGGCCTCCATTCAAGACCCGGATCCGGTGCTGTTTATCGAACCGATGCGGCTCTACCGCGCCTTTCGGGAGGAAGTGCCGGAAGAATGGTACGAAGTGCCGCTCGGCAAGGCCCGCATCGCTCGCGGGGGGAACCAAGTGACCCTGATCGCCTGGGGACCCATGGTTCCCGTGGCCGAAAAGGCTGCGGAACAGGCGGCCCAAGGGGGCGTCTCGGTCGAAGTCATCGACCTTCGTACGTTGAGTCCCTTGGACGTGGAGACCATTACGGACAGCGTAGAGAAGACGGGCCGGGCTGTCGTGGTTCACGAGGCGGTACGGACCGGCGGACTGGGAGCCGAGGTTGCGGCGACCATTCAGGAACGCGCTTTCTTGTCGTTGGAGGCCCCCGTGATGCGGGTGACCGGGTATGACACCCCGTTTCCCGTACCATCCGTGGAAGACTTGTGGCTTCCTGACACCGGGCGCGTATTGGCGGCCATTCAGGCCGCCATGAACTATTAGCCGCAAAGGGGGACAAACAATTGGCGGCGTATGAGTGGAAACTGCCCGATGTGGGAGAAGGCATTCACGAGGCGGAGATTATGCAGTGGCTGGTGGCCGAAGGTGACGAGGTCGCGCCCGACCAGCCCATTTTACAGATTCAAACCGACAAGGCGGTCGTCGACATTCCGTCGCCGACGGCGGGTCGGGTGGCTAAGATCTTAGCGCAGGAGGGTGAGTTAGTTCGGGTCGGCACCGTCGTCATCGTGTTTGACAGTGCAAGCGGCTCATCGGCGGCCGTGGCGCCCGAGCCCGAACCTGCCGTGTCACCGTCGAGTCCGGCCTTGCCGGTTAGTGCGGAGAAGCAGGTCGCGGGGCGGCGAGCGCTGGCGACCCCTGCGGTGCGAAAACTGGCCCGGGAGTTACACGTTGACATTCAACAAGTTCATGGCAGCGGTGAACGGGGAAGGGTTTTGGCCGAGGATGTGCGGGCCTATGCGGCGGGTGACAGTCGCCCGAAGCAGGTTCCCGGGCCGTCGGCGGCAACCCCGCGCCCCCGATCCGTCCAACCGCTGGCGGAGGAGATACGAGTTCCGCTGCGTGGAACACGGCGTGCCATTGCCGAGCATATGGTGCGGTCTAAGTACACGGCACCCCACGTGACCAACATGGACGAAGTGGAAGTCGAGGCTTTGGTGGCGATGAGGCAGCAGATGAAGGAGACGGCCGGGGAACAGGGCATCAAGCTGACCTATCTGCCCTTCATTATCAAAGCGGTCATCGCAGCCCTGAAGCAGTTCCCATACCTCAACTCGTCCCTGGACGATGACACCAAGGAAATCGTTTTGAAACCGTACTACCACATTGGCATTGCAGTCGATGATCCGGACGGTCTGGTGGTTCCGGTCATCCGCAACGCCGATCAAAAGAGTCTCCTGGAATTGGCCCGCGAAATCCAGGATTTGACGGATCGGGCCCATGCCCATCGACTGACTCGCGAAGAGCTAGGCGGGTCGACCTTCACCATCACGAACTTCGGTTCCTTCGGCGGGTTGTTTGCCACGCCGGTCATCAACTATCCCGAGGTGGCCATCTTTGGCACGGGGCGGATTCAAAAACGGGCCCTAGTTGTAGGAGAGGACGACCGCATCGTCGCCCGGCAAGTGATGAGTGTCTGCCTGACCTTCGATCACCGGGTGGTCGATGGGGGAACAGCGGGCCGTTTCACCAATTTGATCATGCGGTATCTGCATCAACCAGCCAACTTGTTTTTGGAGATGAGCTAGATGGTCGTGGGAGAGTTTACTGAGAGTGCCGATCTGGTGGTTATTGGTGGGGGTCCGGGCGGCTACGTAGCCGCCATCCGCGCGGCCCAATTGGGCCGCCAGGTCACGCTGGTCGAGCGGGAGTCCGTTGGGGGAGTGTGCCTCAACGTCGGGTGCATTCCTTCCAAGGCCGTCATTTCCGTGGCCGATGAGTATCACCGGTTGCAGGAGGCCGGGAGCCGTGGCATTCGAGTCGCATCCGCCAGTGTGGATATGAGCGGTGTTCAACAATTTAAGGCGCAAGTGGTCGGCAAGCTGACGGGCGGGGTCAAGGAATTGCTGCGGGCCAACGGGGTTACGGTCATGGAGGCCGAGGCGCGGTTTGTGGACCCGCATCATGTACGGGTGGTCTCTGAATACGAGAGCAAGAAGATTGAATTTCGCCATGCCATTCTGGCCACGGGTTCGCGGCCTCGCAATCTGGACAGTGTGCCCCTCGACGGGCATGTGGTGCTGGGATCCACGGAGCTATTGGCGTTAGACCGCGTCCCACGGCACCTGGTGGTCGTGGGCGGCGGCTACATCGGCCTTGAATTGGGGACAGCATTCCGGAAGTTGGGCAGTGAAGTCACCGTCGTAGAGGCATTAGGATCCTTGTTGAGCGGAACGGATGCCGGTCTCGTACGACATGTGTCTCGGCAGTTGAATCACCTGGGGATCACGGTCCACTTGAACACGCGTGTGGAGTCGCTTGCCATCCAAAATGGAGAGGCCACGTTGACAGTGTCGGGTGAGACCGGAGACTTTGCAGTGTCAGCTGACAGCGTGCTGGTGACGGTGGGCCGGGTGCCGAACACGGACGGCTTGGACTTGGCCGAAGCCGGCATTGAATTGGATGAGCGCGGACTGGTCCGTGTCGACCAGAGGCTCAGGACTACCAACCCCGATGTCGCCGCCATTGGCGATATCACGCCAGGGCCTATGCTGGCACACAAAGCGAGTTATCAGGGCAAGGTGGCCGCGGAAAGTTTGGCGGGTCAACCCAGTGCCCAAGATGCCCTGGTGGTCCCGGCGGTGATCTTTACGGATCCGGAAATTGCTACGGTCGGCATGTCAGAGTCCCAGGCGCGCGAAGCCGGGTACGAGCCGGTGACCGGACGGTTCTCGTTTCAAGCCAATGGACGGGCGCTGTCGCTCGGCCATGCCCGTGGGGAGGCGCTGGTCGTCGCCGACAAGACGACCGGACAGCTCTTGGGGGTTCACGTGGCCGGACCCGAGGCCTCAAGCCTCATCGCAGAAGGCGGGTTGGCCCTGGAGCTGGGGGCGACATTGGAGGATCTGGCACTTACCATCCACGCCCATCCGACGCTCCCCGAGACATTGATGGAGGCAGCCGAGGCAGCGTTGGGTCGACCCATCCACAGTGTGGTGAGGACGCGCTGATGGAACGCCTGACCGACGACGTGTATCGCCTGCGATCAACCCGTGGAAGCTACGCCTACGTCGTCGAAGGCCCCGAGTCGGTTCTAGTCGATACCTCCTTGCCAGGCCGGGCGCAAGCCATCCTGGATGAGCTGGGCGCTTTGGGTGGAAGTATCCGCCATATTGTCGTGACTCATTATGATGTGGATCACATCGGAAACGTCGTTCCGTTGGCTGAGGCGCTGGGCGCGATGGTCTGGCTGCCCGCAGATGATGTACCCTACATTGTGGGCGCGAAGCCGAGACCAGGGGTGAAGCGGATCATTGCCGCTGTGTCGCGCCCAGCTATCCCCGTCCACTTTCAAACGGTTGCGTCCGGAGGCCGCGTCGGGCCCTTGGAAGCCATGGCGAGCCCCGGCCACACGCCGGGACACTTAGCGTTTAGGACAGAATACGGGCTGTTCGCAGGCGATGCCCTCACCACCCGCAACGGCCGGGTGACGGCCCTTCCCGCGCTATTGGCGTGGGACCGCCAGGTGGAGGGACAGTCGCGGCGCCAATTGCTGCAGGGGTTTGATGGTTGGATCTTTCCTGCGCACGGGGAGCCGTTGCGCTGGACTCGGGAGGATTAGCGTGAACGAAGAGGAACGCAATCGATTAGCCGATTTGGTGTATCCAATCATTTTGGAGGCCCGCTCGGCGGTTCTGAAGGTTTACCGGAGTGGCAGTTTCGATACCCAAGAGAAAAGCGACCACAGTCCCGTCACCGCGGCCGACCGCGCATCGCACCAGATTTTGACCGCAGGTCTCTCGGGTGTCTTTCCGGACATTCCGGTTATTTCGGAGGAGGCTCAGGAGAGCCCGCTTCCATTAGGAGACCGGGAACGTTTTTGGCTCGTTGATCCGTTGGATGGGACCAAAGAGTTTGTTCGCCAGTCCGGGGAGTTCACCATCAATGTGGGATTGGTCGATCGCTCGGGCAGGCCTCTTTGGGGTCTAGTGGATGTGCCGTTGAGCGGAGCCACCTATGTAGGGGGCGGAGGCGGGGCCTTTCGTCGCGACGCTTCCGGGGACACTCGGCTAGGTCCGCTCCAACCAGCAGTACCGGGCCAAGACGCCGTGGTGGCACTGAGCCGGAGTCATCAAGGCGCCGCGGACGACTGGTTGAGGGAGCACCACGTCAAGGTCCGCCGCTTGGTGTATTCCGGCAGCGCCGTGAAATTTTGCTGGACCGCGGAAGGACGAGTTGACCTGTATGTTCGATTGCTGCCCACCATGGGTTGGGACACTGCGGCCGGACAGGCAATTGTGGAGTCCGTCGGTGGGCATGTTCACACGATGGACGGCGTTCCTCTGACGTACGAGCCGGCAGCACGCAAGAACCCCCACTTTGTGGCCGCTCGTCCGGGATTTTAGATCGGATCTCGCCAACGCCGCGGGGGGACCACAGACACACATGGGCAGTCAGTCCCCCCGAGCCCTGCGCGTGCTGCTAAACAGGGTGGTCCCACCCGTGCCGGCGCCGGGAGCGCCATCTTATTCATCAGTTCGATGTTATCGCTCATATCTGTGCTTTGATTCAAAGGCGGGCGATATGCTCCCATTGGTCCGACCACGTCTGCATTAGGATTCACCCGACCGCTCAACCGACAGGTCCGCATGGGAATCCATGCCACCGGCAAGGCGTCATCAGGCGGCGCTTCGATATCTGGCATGGCGCCCGTTCGTTTCTGATTCTCTGCGGTAATGGGACTCATGGCCCTTTCTTGCGGGATAACAAGCTCAATGCCCTCAGACGTCACCGGAGAAGGTGAATTGCACATGTCAGCACGTGATACGGCCAGACGGCTCATTCTTGGTACCGTCCATAGACCGCGTTCGGGGCGGGATGGCGAGTTCCTTCCATAGTCCATGATTACCATCGGGAAGGTCAGCGTGGTCTTTTTTTCCCACAATGGACTTCGCTCCCATAGATTGGGTATACCCTGGCACCCGTGAACGCAAGTTTTTTCGCTTTTGTTGCTTTTTACGCATGACAGACGTGTGAATGTTTGCCATAATTTAACACACAGAGTCGACGTTGCTCAGAGCACTCCGATCGAGAGGTCGGGTCGCAAAGCCAAAGGGTCTGACGTCCCACCAGAGGGGGCAAGACAGCCGTGCTGCCAACGTTCTTTAAGGAATTGCCGAGGGCGAGGTACCCTCGACCGCCGGGTGGCGAGATTTACTTCCGATTTCGGGGGGGCCTCATCCTGCGGGGAGTCACCGCCGTGTTCCTGTTATGGTACAGTCTCGTGTTTCCAACGCGTGTGTGGGAGCACGCATGGGTAGTTGCGGCCTTGCTGGGGATTTATGATGGCTTGGCAGTGCTCGCTCAGAGTGTCTTGGACAAACCTTTGGAGTCGTTATTACATGGCACACTCTATATGGATGGCCTGATGGGATGGGCCGTAGCCTGGGCGTTTGACCAATCTCCGAATACCATGATTCCGGCACTTCTTTCGTTGCTTACCATTGAGCTCCTCGCTTATTATCCCCGAAGGACCGGCGCCTTGGCCGCCTTGGCGTACATCCTCATAACCAACGCGTTGATGGGGGTTGTGCCGGGACTGCACCACCAGGCACTGTGGAGATGGTCAGGCGTGATGTCGTGGACCGGCGCTGACATGCTCATTTGGGGTGCCCTACTGACGTTTGTTCAAGTGCCTTTGCGGGGCCCGTCACTGCAATCCTTGACGCCGCGCGAACGGGAGGTGTACCGCCTCTCGGAGTCCGGGCTGACCACTGTGGAGATTGCCGAACGGCTCCATATCGAGGCCAGCACCGTCAAGTCCCACCTCGTTCACATCCACCGCAAGCTGACCCACGGATCACCCTCTCCTCACTGAGAGGAGACGCGCTCTTGGACTGTCCTACGCCTCTCCGCTGAGCTACCCCGAAAGATCCACCGCTTTCCACCACAAGATCCACCTTCTCAGTTGCGACCCAGCGGGTGTTCAATGGCGGCTAAGGAGGGATAGAGATGTTGACGTTAACAGATTTCATGACAGTGGCAGGAGCAACTGCCATAACGGCGGCAGTGCTCTCCTTGCTGCAGGACATTTGGAAAAAGGCACCGGAGCCCTGGTGCACATGGATATTGGCCGAGGTCGTGGTCTTCTTGGGAGGGCTCATGCAAGGCGGTGTCACGGTGCGCGCCGCCCTCGTATGGTTTGTCAGCGGGATAGTGGCTGCCGCAGCAGTCCGACAATCGTGCAACAAATAGGGTTTATGACATCATCGTGACGGAGGCGGTGGCAGTGCCTGGGGAAGGGAAAAGGCCCGGGAACCCCCGGGCCTGAGTTGTTAGATGTCTTCCATGCGGGCCTTGGAAGCCAACTCCTTCAGATGAAGGCCCCAGAAACCCACGAGTCCGGCCAACGCTGCCAGCGCCACCAGGCACCCGAGCACTTCAGCACCGAGCACAGGTCCTGTCCAGGGATTGCCGGTGCGGGGGGCAAAGCCGACGATAAAGGGGGAGGTCATGACCCAGATCCCGGCCAAGAACGCCACAACACTCATCCAAGTCCCGAATTTCATACTTGTCGTCCTCCTCCACCAGCGTGTTCTTTGGCCGCCAATTGCTCGCTCAAATCACGCAGTACCGTCTCCGCCAGAGGGCGGAGCAGGCGGTCTAGATCCTCCTCGGGAGCGGAGGGGGCCGCGCTCTGGGCAGGTTCAGGGGTATGCGGCGTACGACCGGCGATAATTCCCATGTCTACCATCGCGGTCTTAACTCCGCCATACCAGCCGGCGCCTGTCAGCAATCCGATGGCGGCTAATCCGACGCCGCTCCAAAACTCAGTCGTGGTGGCATGAGTCCATCCGTGCACGTTGGTGTGCACCAAAAACGGCCAAACAATCAGGCACGCGCCCAACAGAACAACCAAGGCCGAGCTGGCGAGTGCCCACAAGTACTTGGTCACCGTGATAAATCCCCTTTCCGAATGTCTTGGTCGAGAGTGGCTTGCACCTCGATAGGCCGCTCCGACGTTTCTGCGATGCGCCGGAGTTCCTCTACACTGACCGGCGACTCTGGCTCGCGGTGTCCGAGAGCCAACGACAAGAGACTGAGAGATCGCCGCAGTTGACTTTCGCGCTCGCGCGGCGCTCCAACCTCTGCACCATCCTTGGCCATCCACACTGCAGAGAGAGCCAACAGGACCGAACCCAGCGGCAGATGTGCGGGGCCAGCGGGATGCACTGCCTCGCGGGCGGCTACCTCTCTGTCATCATACACGAACCGTCCCCCTCGGAAGACGGAGAGAACGGCCGACAAGAGGGTCATGCCGGCGGCGAACAGGAACACCAGCCGCAGCGCGTCCATAAACGGGTGAGAAATGAGCTGTGGGAAGAAGCGCGGGCTGGTCAGCGTCGCAACCTGCGGAGCGGGCATGTGACTCAACAGCGCTTTCCCGGCGGCGGACTGGTTGAAGACAATCTTCAATGGGTTGTATCCCAAGAGAGCGGCAAATAACACCGACAGAGGCGGAAGGTGCGCCACATAATGAATGAACACACCGGGGATGCCGAAGCGCCCCAACCCCTTGGTGATGGTGTGGGGAAGTCCGGTCGACAGGGAACTGATGACCATGGTGAAGAAAATGCCCATGCTCAACATTATGCCGGCGTTCATGAACGTGGCGCGCATCCCGGAGGCGGCGCCGCGGAACCGAGCAGGTACCGAGGACATGATCGCGGAGGTGTTAGGGGAGGCAAACAGTCCCATGCCAGCACCCACTACAAAGATGTAAGCCGCGAACGTCCAGTAATGGAAGTCCGCTGGCAAGGTGTTCAGCAGGAAAAAACCGATCGCGCTCACCAACATGCCCAACGTTGCAAACCAGCGTGCGCCATAGCGGTCAGACAGACGACCGCTGATAGGGCCACACAACAGGAACCCTGCCATCTGGGGGATGGTGTCAATACCGGCTTGCAAGGGGGTGTTGGCGAAGGAGACACCATGCATCGGAAGCCACACGCCTTGCAGCCAAATAATCAGCATGAAGGACAGGCCGCCTCGGGCAATTGACCCCATCAGGCTGGTGAAGTTGCCGATGGAGAAGGCGCGAATTTTGAAGAGAGCCATGTGGAACATGGGGTCCTCGACGTATCGTTCGATGACGACGAAGGCAATGAGCAGCACGACACCCGCGACCAGGCTGATGTCGACAAATGGGCTGTGCCATCCCATCGGGTGGTTCTTGTACGGGTTGATGCTGTATGTCAGTCCCAGCATGACACCCATCAGCCCCAATGCGAAGCTCAAGTTTCCCCACCAGTCAATACTCTTGGCCTCGCGGGTGGTGGCTGTTTCGCGAAGTGCGATATAAGCCCAGACTGTGCCAAAGAGTCCGACCGGCACATTGACCAAGAAAATGGCCCGCCACCAGACGACGGACAAAAGACCGCCCACTACCAAGCCGATGACACTGCCGCCGATGGCGGCGATCTGGTTTAAGCCTAACGCAAACCCGCGCTCCTCGACCGGGAACGCGTCAGTTAGAATCGCAGCACTGTTGGCGAACAGAAATGCACCGCCTATGCCTTGAATGAACCGAAAAATGATGAGCTCCCACTCCCCGGCGGTACCGATACTGGGTGTCAAAAACAAGAGCAGAGAGCCAACGGTGAAGACCAGAAATCCCAGGTTATATAATTTCACACGGCCATAGGTGTCCGAAATGCGGCCGAACGACACCAGAAGAATGGTGGTGGCCACGTTGAATCCCATCAGAATCCACAACAGCAGGCTTGTCTGGCTCGTGTTGTGCAAAGGATTGACTTTGATGCCGTGGAAGATGGCGGGTAGGGAAATGATTAAAATGGTCTGGTTGATGGTGGCCATCAGCACACCCAGGGTGGTGTTGGTGAGGGCTATCCACTTATAGTTTCCACCCACCGCGCGCCGCGGCGCGGACGTCGCTGTCGCCATTCCCAAGAATCCCTCCTATCTAATCTCGTCTGATAACGTGTCTGATCCCGCTCCTACCGTGCTGCCTTCCGCGTCGCGCACCGCCTCCGTAAAGTCGCTAAGAACTGTGGTCAGCCGGGCCACATGATCCGGCCCCATTTGTCGGATGGCACCGAACAGGGGAGTGGTGAACCAACTTGTCAGACTCCCGACCGCCGTACGGCCGGTGTCGGTCAACCGCACCCACACTCGTCGGCGGTCGTGCAGATCCAGCGTCCGTTCCACCAGACTGCGAGCCTCCAACCGCTCCAAGACACGCGTCAAGGAGGTGGAGGACATCGAGAGCTTTTTGGCCAAGTCGCCGGCCTGTTCAGGCTGTTGGCTTAAAATGCGCAAGCATTGCACTTGGGCCAGGGTTAGCTCGTGAGAACGCCAGAGGTCAAAAATCAGCGGCTCTGCTAAACGGATGAAGTTGACGACCGCCTTGAGGGCTTCCCGTTCCTGATCCGTGGGTTGAATGCCGTTCGTGTCCACGCAGTTCCTCCTGCCTTGGTATTTGTCGGGTCAGCAATCATTATCACACCAACAATAATATCACAATGGACAACTATTGAATACAATTCTGTGCAATCGCGAGTAGTATGCCCCGGGACGTTGTCATGCTCCCCGGATTTTACAGCGTCGCCATATTTTCGAAGTTCCGAGAATAGAGTGTAAGGACAAACTCGTATCGGAAAGGGCGAGGCTCATGGATCACGATTGGGATTGGGAAAGATCTGCGTTGGATTATGAGTGGCTGGTTCCATGGCGCTACGCGCGCGGACACGACCTATGGTACCAAGGCGGTTACAGCAACATGGCCCTGAATCTCTTGGACCGCCATCTGGAGGCACGCGCGGATGACAGTGCCCTCATCGATCGCCGCTCCTCGAACCCGCTTCGGCTGCGGTATCGGGATTTGTATTGGGATAGCGCGCGACTGGCACGATGGTGGGAAAAGCGCGGTCTGGGATTGGGGCAGCGGGTATTGCTCTATGGCAGCCCCGACACGCACCTGATGACCGCCCTGCTGGCACTAGCCCGTCTTGGAGCCACGGTGGTGAGAAGCCCAGAGACTACGGACGCCCTGTTAATCGACCGCGTCTTGGCAACCGAAACTCATTGGGCAGTTGTTTCCGTGCACGCGACGCCGCAGGTCCTGCGTCTCCAGCATCGCTTGGGGGCGGAATTTCAGGTGATTTCGGAGGCCGCGGGGGGATGCGCCAGCGTGACGTCGGCCATGGCCGAGGCGGAGGGGCTCTTGGATGCCATCCCCATCGAGGCGAATCACATTGGCGCGGTCTTATGGGGGGACGACCCCGCCCCCTATGCCTACGCCGGCATGGGTGGTCTGGTGGGGTGGCACCAAAGTCTCAAGCGCTTGCTGGACCTCGGGCCCGGAGACCGTGTGGGCATCGTGAGCCGTCACGGCGGGTTGCTCGACCCAATGTGGCTCACGGCTGCCGTGATGGCTGAGGGATGCCCGGTGGTATGGCTGGGTGACGATGCCAGGGCTGGAGTTCGGGAGCATGGACTAACCAAGCTCGTGGCAGGTGGGGGATATCGGTCCCGGCTGGCCGAGCTATCGGCTCGATTGGATCGGATTGTGCTTTTTGGAGAGCAGCGGCAACAGGGCGAGATCTGGGCGTCACGTCGCGCTGATGTCGTGTGGGCTCGGGCTGACATGACTATGGGGCTTTACGTGCCGTTGGAAAACACTCAGCCGATTGATACCCCGTCCCACGACCGAAGCCGCATGGCTCGTTCCGCGCCCGAGACCGGCACGGGACCAAAACTCGAGCATCGCGAACAGGAAATTCTAGCCCTAGCCATGGCCTTGGAGGGTGTCGAGGACGCAGTGATCGTCCTTGATGACGCCTCTGAGTGGCACCTCTGGCTCGCCACCGCAAAAACCGCCGACGACATTCTCAGCCAGATGGCCGAGCACCTTGCTGAATCTCACCACGTCCACACGGTCCGCGCACTTCCCGAGACAATCGAGGGACGGTTGGCCACCTCAGTCCTGCAAGCGGTGCAGCGCCGGGAACCGCACCTTAGTGTGCTAGGTCTTTCGAAACCGCACCTGGTGGAAGAATTGGTGCGCGCCGCGCACAGTCCTGAACAGTAGATCACAGTTGTGTACCCTGAGTCCTCCTGGTACGGTGGATGGGATAAAAGGCTCAGGGGAGGCATCCATGAAGGATCAAAAGCAAGAGCCGTATGTCTACGAGAGCGATTATGAACGGCGCTTTTTCGAGTGGGCGGGCTTGTCGGTGGTTGAGGCCGGGAACGGCAGGGCGCGAGTCCAGCTCGACGTTCAGCCTCACCATCGCGGCGGCGGCGGAACAGACGCCATCAACGGAGGCATCGGCGCTTACATGTTTGATGGCGTTTTGGGTACGGCGGTGCGGTCCACATGGGACGACGACGTGGTCGGGCAGGTTACCATGACGCTTAACATTCAATACCTGCGCCCGCTTGTCGCCGGCGAGACGGTGACGGCCTACGGAGAGGTCACCCGTCGTGGACGCCAATCGGCGTTCGTGCGGGGTGAAATATATGATCGGGAGGGGCAGGTGGCCATGGCCGCGACCGGACTTTTCCACCTGTTCCGCCGATGATGGTGCGGAAGTGGGGACCCTGGGCGGTCGTATTTTTGGTCTTATCCGGTATCGCTCTTTCAGGCGCGGCGGTCGGTCTTGATCGGCAGGTGGCAGCGTGGCTTCGGCCTTGGGGCAGTGCCTGGCCGCAGCTTAACCTTATCTGGGTTTTTGGGGGCATTCCCTTAACTACGGCCGCGGTCCTCTGGGTGTCCTTTCGGCGTGGCTGGGGCTATCTGTTGCTTTTCGGGGCTGGCATGGTCATCGAGGTGGTGTGCAAGCATTGGATTGGCACTCCCATGCCGACAGCCACGCCCGAGCCATCCTTTTACCGTCACCTGGAAAACTGGTTCAACATTAGCCCCTCAACCGCCATGAGCTGGGTCGACTGGGTTCTGGGCCGCTCGGCGCTGGCTTCCTCCACGCACCACTTTCTACGCGGCAGCTTTCCCAGTGGCCACACCTTTCGGATTACATTCACCTTGGGAGCGATAACGGGTGCGAAGCGGTGGGCGATTCTCGCCGGCGCCGGCCTGGTGACCGCGGTGCTGGTGGTCGCGACTGGCGGTCACTGGATTCTGGATGCGGCCGGGGGCTTCGCGCTGGCGTTCACGGGACTGACTTTCCTGCAGCCTAGGAGTCGCCGCGCGCGATAGGGGCGTCGGTATGCTGGATCCAGTCACTCCAACTGCCCGGATACAGGAGCGGCTCGCTGCCCAGCAAACGCAGGGCCAAGACATTCACGCAGGCGGATACGCCCGAGCCACAGTAGACCATGGGGTCCTTCTCCGCCACAGAAGGGAACACCTCGCGAAGCTCGGTGGTAGATCGATACGTTCCGTCAGCGTTCAGAACCTGGCTGTACGGAACGTTAACAGCCCCCGGGATGTGTCCGCCAACCCGGTCGATTGGCTCTTGGGCACCCGAATAGCGTTCCCGGGCTCGGGAGTCGATTAGCGGCCACTCGTCTCGCAGAGTGGCTATGGTTTGATAGTCGGCGGTCATGCGGGGATCGGCATGAGACTGGAATCGCCCAGCTTTGGGATTGGGTATCGCGGTGCTGACCTGCCCGCCATTGGCAACCCAGGCGCCATAGCCTCCGTCCAGAACGGAGACCTTGTCATGACCGTAGAACTGCAAAAGCCACCAGCAACGCGCCGCACCGGCGGCATCGTCGTCGTAGCAGACCACATAGCTCTCCGGACCGACACCGAGTCGAGTCATCAGTGCGGTAAAGGCCTCGGGCCCGGGCAGGGGATGCCTTCCCCCAAAGTCTCCCGGCGGACTTGAGAGGTCTGTGTTTAAATCTACCCGGCGTGCGCCTGGAATGTGGCCCTCGGCATAGACACGAGCCCCGTACTGGGCATCGGTCAAGCGCCATCGGCAATCCAGAATCACGACTTCGGGGTCATCGACGCGGTCCTGGAGCCAATTTGCGGATATGAGTGCGGCAACATCACTAAACGGCACAGGGAATCCTCCTCCTTCATCCTCTCCGTTCAGTGTATCCGGGGTATGGGTAGGCCGCAAGAGCGCCTGCGCGTCCTTATTGGATTGCTGCCTCAGAGTGTGATCCGGTCTTGGATTGTTGCTCGGTTGAGCCGAAGAGGACGGGGGTGGTCCCTTAAGAATTGGCCCGGAGTCGCGGCGCTTAAGAGCCGTCCGCAGGTGGCTCCTGGGTCTGCTCCTGGCGCGAGTGGTGGCTCTGGCTCGATGAGGAGGAGGACTCGATGATGCCCAACTTACCATCTATCTCCAACTGGGCCATCTTCACGTCCCGGTAGCGGTTGACCTTAAGCTCCCGGAGCCGCATGTCCAAGTCCTCCCGGGCCATGCCCGCCTTACCGAGCTCACGGGTGAGTACGTGACCATCCTTGACAATGACCCGGGGATGTCCAAGAAGCCACGGACGCGCACTCGGCATCCGCACGGAGAACTGCCCCACAATCCAAGACAGCACCGCAAAGGATGCGACCACCAGAACGCCGGCGTCCAACGGAACGCTCCGGGTGAGCGATACCGATCCTGCCACGGTGCCATAGGTTATGGCGGCGACTTTGTCCAGGGGCGTGAGTTCGGCCATGGTGCGCTTACCCAGCAGGCGAAAGGCCAGCAACACTGACAGAAACATGACAAATGACCGATAGAACATGGGCAACGCTAAATGCATTCCCGTCCCTCCTGATATGATAGCGTTTGGCAGTTCCTGGTTGGTTTTCCCAACTGAGGGAGGAATTATCCGGGTTCTGGCGAATAGCGAGGTGATGAGGATCGACCAGGGTCGATGCCTCGCGCCCCCAGGGCGACATGGGGTTGGAGGAGGAAGATTTGGTGACATTCCAAGACATTGTGGCAGAGTCCCAAGGGGCTCTGCTGACTATTTCGTTGAATCGACCCGAGGCCTTGAACGCCTTGACCGCCAGGTTGCGTCAAGAGCTCTTGCAGGCACTTCGGGGTGCGGATCGCAACCCCGAGCTGCGGGTCGTCGTGATCCGTGGCCATGGCCGTGCATTTTCCGTCGGACAAGACCTAAAAGAGATGACGGAGTATTACGAAGCGCATGGCCCCCGACTCGGCAAGCTGGTGCAAGACGAGTACATACCCATTGTGCAAGCCTTGCGGAACCTGTCCAAACCGACGGTCGCAGTATTGGAAGGCGCGGCCGTGGGCGGCGGCATGGCATTAGCCCTCGCTGCCGATTTCCGGGTTATTTCTACACGCGCGCAGATGGTGCCCGGATTCGTGAATGTGGGATTGGCTCCTGACACCGGCACGGCGTTCTTGTTAGGGCGCTCCATTGGCTATGCGCGGGCCTTATCGGTGTGTTTGACGGGGCAACCCATCAAGGCCGCCCAGTTGGTGGAGTGGGGCTTGGCGGCTTCCGCTCACGACAGCGCCGAGTCCTTGAATGAGGAACTGGCGCAGTTGACCGACAAGCTTTCGCACGGTCCCACCAAGGCGTACGCCGTCATTCGCCGGCTGTTCGATCAATCGGCTCACCTGCCGCTCGAGGCTGTGCTCGGCTTGGAGCGGGACGCTCAAGAGGAGCTCGCCCAAACCCAGGATCACCAGTCCTCGATTGCAGCCTTTCTGGCTAAACAAACCCCCGAGTTTCACGGTCAATAGCGACCAACGCTCAAAAGGAGGAACAGAGAATGTCCAAAACCATGCTGCCAGAGGGGACGTTGGCTGGGCAGACTGCCGTTATTACAGGTGGAGGGAGTGGAATCGGGTTCGGTATTGCCCGCGAGTTGGGGCGCCTTGGCGCCACCGTTGTGTTGGCGGGCCGCAAGGCTGATAAGTTGGAAGCGGCTGCAGCCGAACTCGGCCGCGACGACATGACGGCTCTGGCTCTCCCCACTGATATCCGAGACCCCGGTCAGGTGGAGAACCTCATGGAGCAGACCGTCGAACGAACCGGCAGGTTGGACATGCTGGTGAACTCGGCGGCTGGCAACTTTATCGTTGACAGCGACAAATTGTCCGTCAATGGCTGGAACGCAGTGGTGAATACCGTGCTGCACGGAACTTTTTATTGTACCCGAGCCGCTGGGCTCAAGATGATGGACTTGGGACACGGGGGCCGCATCCTGTCGATTGTGGCCAGCTACGCCTGGACGGGCGGACCCCGGACGGTCCACTCGGTCGCAGCCAAGGCCGGCGTTGTGGCCATGACCCGGACACTGGCAGTGGAGTGGGCGCAGCACGGAATTCGAGTCAACGCCATTTGCCCCGGTCCGACCGACACCGAGGGTGCGCGGCCGCTTTGGGCAGATCCGGCAGAAGAAGCCCGGCTCACGCAAAAAATCCCGGTCGGGCGGTTTGGCAGTGTCGAGGAAATGGGCCAGGCGGCCAGCTACCTGCTCTCGCCCTACGCGGATTTTGTTAATGGGGAAGTGTTTGTCATTGATGGTGGCGAATGGTTGGGCAAGGGTTTGACGTCTTAGGAAGAGGGGAGAGCTGTCTATGGACAAGCGGATGAGTATAGACGAGGTGGTGGACCGCATTCCCAGCGGGGGCTTAATCGCCATTGGCGGGTCCTCGATCTCACGGAAGCCCATGGCCTTGGTACGGGCCTTGGCCCGCAGCGATAAGCGCGACTTGCGGATTATCGTGGATGTGGGCGGGCCGGACGTAGACCTGTTGTTGGGCACAGGACGCGTGGGCGAGGTCATCTATGCCTTTGTGGGTTTCGAGGTGTTGGGCCTGGCCCCGCATTTCCGTCGTGCCCGGCAGAGTCAGACCGTCCGGTTCCAAGAATGGACGGAGTACACTGTCATGGCGGGGCTGGACGCGGCTATCAAACGAGTACCGTTCATGCCCACCCATGCCACTCTGGGCACGGACGTACTCCGGGTCAATCCCTCATTCAAGGAAATCCGTGATCCGTTTACGGAGCAGCCGATCGTGGCGGTTCCAGCGTTGAAGCCGGATGTAGCCCTGATTCATGTGAATTACGCGGACATCCAAGGCAACGGAGTGATCTTAGGTGATGGCCACGTGGACGTACTCTGCGCCAAAGCGGCCAAGGATACCTACATGTCGTGTGAGCGCCTCTTATCTTCTGAAGAGTTGCAGCGCTTCGGACGAGACGTACAGATCCTGCGGGTGTACTCCCGCGGAGTCGTCGAAGCCCCTTGGGGGGCGCACCCGACAGGCTGTGCACCAGACTATCGGACAGACGTGCGGCACCTGCAGGACTATCTCCGGGCCTCTGCCTCGGAGGAAGGCTGGCATCAGTACGAAAGCGAGTTTGTCACGGTGGACCACCGGCAGTACTTGGAAAACCATGGTGGCGCGGAAGAACTGGTGTCGCGCCTGAAGGTCTAGCGGAGCCATAAGGAGGGATACCCATGCCGATTGACCCACAATTGAATGTCGATGAAGTCATCATCACGACTATGGCGCGGCAGTTGTCGGGAGAGATGCTGGTGAGCTCGGTCACCGCATTTGGTTCTCTGGCGGCGCACTTGGCCAAGCGGCGCTATGCGCCGGACCTGGCGGTCCTGTCTACACCGGAATCGGGAATGGACGTCACCCCGATGCCGACTTTGACTCTAGGGCAATTTCTGACGGATGTACAACAGGGAATCCCATTGACGATGGAAGACATCTTTGATGCCATCTTTACAGACCATTTCCGTATCTGGATTAATCCGTCGCAGATTGATCAGTACGGCAACACCAACATTACCTGCATTGGGGATTGGTACCGCCCCAAAGTGGCCCTGGTCGGTGCGCGAGGCATACCCGAGGATACCTCCCACCTCTCGGAGACCTTCTACTACATTCTGAACCACTCCCCGCGGGCCGTCGTAGCCCGAGTGGACTTCAAGAGCGGGGCCGGGAACGGGGAGAGCCGCCATGGTTTAGACTCCCACGGGGCCCCAAGTGTTTTGGTAACGGACCTGGGCGTGTTCGACTTTACGGGTCCCGACGGCACCATGGCGGTCCGGAGCCTGCACCCGGGGGTAACGGTGGAGGAAGTGCAACAGCGCACCGGGTTTCCTGTTTATGTGCCGGGCGGTGAGATTCCCTTAACGGAACTGCCGAGCCCCGAGGATGTGCGTATTATCCGTGACGCCGACCCGCTCGAGGTGCGGAAGTTGGAACTCATGTCCGGTCCCGAGGCAGCCGAGAAGTTTGTGGCTATCTACGAGCGCGAGCGGCAAGCGCTCCATGCCACCTATCCGCGTGTGGGGAAGTTTGGCCGATGAGCGTGGCCGGAAAGACCGTTCTGATTACGGGTGGCGCGCGCGGCATCGGACAGGCCGTCGCAGAAGGAGCGCTGCAGGAGGGTGCCCGGGTGGCCATCTGGTCGCTGAATCCAGCGAGTGTGGAGCAGGCACGCGGCGCCATGCCGACTTTGGCTTGGGCAGACGCTGTCGATGTCGGGGACCGCGCGGCGGTGTCTCAGGGGTTCCGGCGTGTGGAAGAGCACGTAGGACCGGTGGACGTACTTGTTAACAACGCCGGCTACACGTTGACCTCCCGGTTTATGGAGGAAGACGAGTCCTATTGGCGTCGGGTGGTCGATACCAACTTCTGGGGTGTGATCTACACGATCCGGGAGGCCCTGACCAGCATGCTGGAAAGACAGACCGGCAGCATCGTGAATGTGGTGTCCGACGCGGGGCGAGTCGGGATGGGCGGCGAATCGGTGTACGCTGGAGCCAAGGGAGGTGTCGTGGCGTTTTCTAAGTCCATCGCCCAAGAAACTGCCAAGGCCGGCGTCCGGGTTAACTGCGTGGCCCCAGGTCCGACCCGCACGCGGATTCTGGAAAGCAACACGGAGGATGGGGACGCGGAAAAGCTCATCGACAAGATGATCAGACGAATCCCCTTGCGCCGCATTGCGGAGCCCAGCGAGGTGGCGGCGGCCGTGCTGTTTCTGGCAGGATCGGGTGCGTCGCATATCACCGGCCAAGTCTTGTCCGTGTCCGGTGGGCTGACTATGGTATGATCCGCCGTCTGGCCGGGGCGTTGCTGCTGACCTTAGCTGGCGCCCCCAGCCCCACGGTTCTCATGATTCAACGGCCACGGTCCATGCGTCACTTCCCGGGGGTCTGGAGTTTTCCGGGCGGTCTGGTCGAGGCAAGCGACCGGGGGGGGCGAGAGTGGGTGAGTCCCGCCGACACAGGGACGTCGCTCTGCCTCTCCACGGAGAGTTACCTCCACCGTTGGGATCTCAGCGCGCCGCCCATTCATGCGTGGTTGCCGCCCGATGATCCAGGTGCCGTTGAAACGGCGGCTCGTGCGGCGTGGCGCGAGGTCCAGGAAGAATTAGGACCCGACATCAGTTCCGTTGTGGCGGAAGAGCGCCGCATGCGGTATCTAGGGCGGCTGTCTCCACCACCAAGCGTCGAGTTTGGATTCGACACCCGATTTTTTGCCTTGGCGGTGCGGCCGTTTCGTATCGTTCCCGAGCCGGCTGAGGTTGCCCAAGCGTGCTGGCTTCGCGTTTCGGCGGTGCTCGAGGGAGGGCTGGAAATGGCGAAGCCTACGCAGTATGTTTTGGAGCGCCTCGAGGATTGTCTCCGGTCCCAGAAAGCATAGATGAGGGGGCACCGCATGCTACAGGTATCCAACACCGTGTATCTCTCCGAGGTCCCGAGCGTTACATTGCCGCCATATCATACGACCAACGCGTATTGGATTTTAGATCTGGGCCGCGCCGTGCTGGTCGATCCCGGCGACGGACAGGAGGCTTCTATCGATATTCTCGAGCGGGACTGGGAGAGTTTAGGACGTCCCGTGGTAGAAGCGGTCTACTGCACCCATTACCACCTCGACCATAGCGGCGGTGCGCGCAAGGCGGGTGACGCTTTTCAGGCCCCCATTTACCTCTCCCGCGATGACCAGGCGTGTTTAAGAGACCACGGCGGAGATCCCACAGGGTTTCAAACGCTTAGTCCGGGCCGGATTTCTGTGGGCGGGATGGACGTGGAGATTCTCGCCGCGCCGGGCCACACTCCGGGCCAGATGAACTTGTGGCTTCCGGATGATCGGGGGCTCCTGGCGGGGGATAACGTCTTAGGCAATACCACGGTCGTCATTGTACCGCCTGATGGCCACTTGGGTCAGTATCTGCACTCGCTAAAGCATCTCGAGAGTCTGGAACTCGCATGGATTGGCCCTGGACATGGCGGCATTGTGCGCCATCCCGGGGCCTATCTGGCGCAATACATTGCGCACCGCGAGGAGCGTAATCAGCAAATTCTGGCCCTTTTATCGTCGGACTGGCACACGCCTCGCGCCATCGCGGAGGATGTATACCGTGGTAAGCTCAGTGATGCGGAGATGTCTATGGGAGAATGGATGGTGCGAGGTCACTTGGCGTGGTTCCTCGAGCAAGGCTGGATCGAAGAACGCGAGGGACAGTACAGAAAGGTTGGAGCGCATGATTTTTCGTGACGATTTGTTGCAGGACAAGATCGTGCTTATCACCGGGGGCGGCACAGGACTGGGGCGGGCGATGGCCGAATCGTTCGGCCATTTGGGCGCATCGCTGGCTCTTGTGGGGCGCCGTCTTGAGGTTCTCAAAGAGGCTCAACGGGACCTGGAGTCGCAAGGGATCCCGACCTTTATTCACTCACTGGACATTCGGGATGCCGAGGCGGTTGAACGCGCCATGGACGCTATCGAGGGCCATTATGGCCGGTTGGACGTCTTGGTCAACAACGCGGCCGGCAACTTTATCAGCCCCACCGAGCGTCTCTCCCCCAGAGCCGTGGATGCCGTTGTCAACATCGTGTTGCATGGGACTCTATACTGCACCTTGGCTGCCGGCAAACGCTGGATCGCTAACGGCACCGGCGGGACGGTATTGAATATTGTCACCACCTATGCATGGACCGGTTCCGGCTACGTGGTGCCCTCGGCCGTGGCGAAAGCGGGGGTGCTGGCCATGACGCGCTCGCTGGCGGTGGAATGGGCCCCCCATCACATCCGCCAGGTCGCCATTGCCCCGGGACCGTTTCCTACCGAAGGCGCCTGGTCGCGGTTGATGCCCACCCCTGAGATGGCTGAGGCAGTCGTCAACCGCGTGCCGATGAAGCGCGTGGGAAGACCGGAAGAACTAACGAGCTTGGCAGCCTATCTGATTTCTGATGCAGCAGACTACATTAACGGCGAAGTGGTCACCATTGATGGCGGCGAATGGCTGAACGGAGCGGGTCAGTTCAACGCATTGGACCGCGTCACGCCCGAGCAGTGGGACATGGTACGGGCCATGATGCCAAAGAAGTCGTAATATGTCGGATCCAGCCTGGGCCTTGGCGCTGACCCTGGCCGGTCTGGCAGCCTCCACCAGCAATGGAGCGGTCGGCATCGGTGGCGGACTTTTGGTCATGCCGCTGTTGGCCTTATGGTTTCCTCCCCAGCAGGTGGTGGCCTACACCGTTCCCATGTTTTTCGTGAGTACGTTGGTGACAGGCTGGCGGTATCGCCGCGACATTCACTGGCGAACCTTTTTCAGCCTCACACCCGGCGTCCTGGCAGGAATCGTGGTCGGCGCACACTTTCTCTCCACCGCCCCCTCTGTTATTATCCGAGCCATTATGGGCGGGATTGCGCTCCTGTTTGGGACTCAGGAAGTCATTCGGCTCATCACGCACCGCACCCTCGCGGCACCGCCGGTATGGGTCAGCGTGCCGTTGACACTGGCAGCGGGTGTCGCGAGCGCTTTGACAAACATCGGCGGGACTGTCGTGTCGTTGGCGATGATTGGGCAGAACATGGGTCCCCGGTTGTTTGTGGGAACCTTGACGGCAGTGATGATCAGCATGTCGGCCTTAAAATTGGGGCTTTTCTCGGCCGGCGGCCTCTTGACTTGGCACGGCGCAGTACTGGCGATTCCGTCGATACCAGCCAGCATTGTGGGTAGCCGCATGGGAAGGTGGCTGAACGGCCGACTGTCCCCAGACGTGTTCCGGTGGATGTTGCTCGCCATTATCGTGGCGTCGGCGCTGCTGCTGGTGCTTCGCCATTAGAGCAGGATTCCCTCACCTAGGGAGAGAATGGATCGGCTGATAGGAAAGGAGGAATGCGGGTGTTCCGTGTGGATGAGACGCGAGTCGGACAGTGGTCCGAAGCAGAGACTCGAGTGGTCGAACGGGGCGCCGTCGGGAAATTTGCGCGCGCTCTAGGACTCACCTCGGTTGTCCATTTTGACCCCGCTGCGGCGCGGTCAGCCGGATACCGCGATGTGGTAGCTCCGCCAACATTTGCCGTTACCATGCTGCCCTGGCAGGTCCCCGGGTTGGAGTTGCCGGAAGCGGGGGTGCTTCACGGCGAACAGGAGTTCGAATGGGGAGAACCTCTGTGTGCAAGCGATGAGCTCACGGTCAGGGGGCGGTTGGAGGATGTGAAAACCCGAACTGGACAGCAAGGCCGCATGAGTATCTTGACTCTTGTGAGCGAAGCGCACCATACATCGGGAGAGCTGGCTTTCCGAGCGCGTGCGATGCTGATTGTCACGGAGGAGGGTGAGCATGGAGGTCGGTGACGTTTTTGGACCCTACCAATTCCAAATCTCCCGTGAGCAGTTGGTGCGCTACGCGGGGGCGTCGGATGACTACAACCCTATTCACTACGATGACGCGGCTGCGCGAGGTTTTGGACTCCCCGGCGTCATTGTGCACGGCATGCTCAACATGGGCCTCATTGCGCGGTGGATGACGGAAGATGCATTCCAGGGCCAAGCCCAGTTGGAGCAGTACTCGGTCCGCTTCCGCCAAATGGTGCAGCCTGACCGAGTGCTGGTCGTCACAGGGCGGGTGCGGGAAATCGATGGTGATCAGGTGCAGGTGGATGTACAACTGGCGGAGAGCGGCCAAAAGCCGGCTGTGACCGGCAAGATGCGGCTGCGGATGGCACGGGGGAAGGAGGCTTAAACGCGTATGCGGGGATTAGCCAATCGGGTAGCCATTGTGACCGGTGCCGGTCAGGGCATTGGGCGAGCGGAGGCCGAGCGCTTGGCGGCAGAGGGGGCACGCGTGGCTCTGTGGGATCGCAATGGGGAGGAGGTGCGGGCCGCCGCCGAAGCCATCATCGCGGCAGGCGGCACCGCGCAGGCCTTCACCGTAGATGTCACCCAGCGCGCGGAGGTCGACGATGCGTTGGCGCAGGTGGTATCCCGATGGGGAGCGCCGGCCCTGTTGATCAACAATGCGGGAATCATCCGCGACAATCTCTTTTTCCGCATGACCGAGGACGATTGGGACGCCGTCATGGGAACCCATCTCAAGGGCACCTTCTTGGTCACGCAGGCGGTCCAAGCACATATGGTGTCGGAGCGTTTCGGCCGCATCGTCAACACCTCCTCAACTTCAGCTCTGGGCAATCGGGGACAGGCCAACTATTCGGCCGCTAAAGCGGGGCTTCAAGGCTTGACGCGCACCTTGGCCATTGAGTTGGGACCCTTCAACATCACCGTCAACGCGGTGGCGCCGGGTTTCATCGACACCGCGATGACGGAGGCGACCGCGCGGAGGATGGGCCTAGACCCGGCGGTACTGAAAGCAGCAGCCGCCGGGCAAATTCCAGTGGGACGTGTAGGTACCCCGGAGGACGTAGCGGGCGTGGCGGCTTTCTTGTTGAGCGACGACGCGGCCTTCATTTCGGGCCAAGTGCTCTATGTACGCGGAGGACCCTAACGCGCAAGGAGGGCGGAAGACCATGATGTACGTGGCGTTTCTGACTATTCGCGACGCTAAACTGAACCAGGCTGTGCGGCCAGAACATCTCCAATATGTGGCTCGTCTTCAAGAGAAAGGGCAGGTTCTGATGGCGGGACCCTTCCAAGATGGGAGCGGGGGCATGGTGATCTATCAAAATGTCACCGAAAGCGAGGCCCGATCTCTGGCCGAGAACGACCCGGTCATTTCGTCGGGCGCCCGGGAACTGAGGCTCACAGCCTGGAATCCGCTCGACCTCAGGTCGGATTAAATCCGACATGCGCATTCTAGTGGCCCCCGATTCTTTCAAAGGCAGCGCTAGTCAGCACCACGTCGCGTCGGCGCTGGAACATGGCCTCCACCGGGGATGGGGGGAGGGTCTCGAGGTCGAGAGACGACTCATGGCGGATGGCGGAGAAGGCACGACTGAAATTTTTCTGCAGGCTGGTGCGATCTGGGTCCCCGTCCCGGTCCACGATGCCTATGGCAGGCTGCGAACCGCCGGATGGGCGCGGCATGGGGCGCTCGGGATTGTGGAAGCAGCCCAGGGATCTCCCTATGTGTCTCCACCCGATCGGCCAGCGCGTGTGCGCGAATCCACCAGTCAGGGTACTGGTGAGCTCCTGCAGGCTGCATTGAACGATGAGCAAGTGTCCGAGGTATGGGTGGCGTTGGGCGGCAGTGGATGCATTGACGGGGGGATGGGGTTGCTCGAAGCCCTGGGAGCCGAGTTCCACGATGCGGCGGGCCGACGCTTGACGGCTCGAGTGGAGAACTGGGGCCGGGTCGAGCAAGTGGCACTGCCAACAATCCAGAAGCCCGTGGTAGTATTGGCTGACGCCTGGGTACCGCTCCTGGGATCCGATGGCGCCCTTCAGCTGTTTGGTCCACAAAAGGGATTGGCCATCGAGGAAGCACGCCAGCTGGAGCCAAGTTTGGGGCACTTTGCGTCCCGAATGGGAACCAACCTCATCACACGGTCCGGAGCCGGGGCTGCGGGGGGCATGGGCATGGCCTTGGCGGCTCTCGGGGCCCAACTAGTTCCCGGGGCCGAGTGGATCGCGGATTGGATAGGACTCCCGGAAGCTCTGCAGCGTGCCGACGTGGTGGTGACGGGGGAAGGGCGGCTGGATCGGCAGTCGCTGGTGGGAAAGGCCGTGGGTGTCGTATTGGATCGGGCCCGGAAGGCCCATGTGCCAGCGGTAGTCGTGGCAGGATCACTCCCGGACGAACTCGACCCGTTTTACCAGCGAGGCCTGAGCGTGGCGCTTAGTTTGGGGCGTGAGCCGCGAGAGCGCGACCAGGCGATGGCCAACACCGTGCAGGATTTGGAAGCGGCCGGCGAGACGCTTGGCCGCATGCTGCGAATGTGCCGCGTGATGGGGAGGGCAGAGTAGGATGCTACGAGAACAGATGCAGTTGTCAGGCCGCCTTCTGGAAGGGCTATTCATGAACGGTCCAGGAGCCGATCTCGTGGAAATGGCCGGGTTGGCCCACTTCGACTTCGTCGTGCTCGATGGCGAGCACGGGGCGGTCTGGCCGGTGTTGCCCGAGTTGATCCGGGCGGCGCGGTTTCGGGAGGTCGCGGCCATTGTCCGCGTTCCCAAGACGCGGCCGGAGGCCATGTCGCAGGTTATGGACTGGGGAGCGGACGGCGTGTTGGTGCCAGCCGTGCGGGAGACGATAGAGATCCAGCGCGCCGTCTCTGCGGTGCGCTATCCACCCGAAGGAGAGCGAGGGCTGGCCACGTCGGTGGCCGCCGCTGACTATGGTTGGAAGGGCGCGGCCTACCTCTCTGAAAGTCGCAGAAAGGCGCTGGTCTGGATCCAAGTTGAAACGGTTGAGGCCCTGGGGGCGCTGGACACGTGGGCGACTCTACCTGGGGTCGATCTCTTTTTCGTAGGCCCCCACGATTTGTCGATGGCTTTGGGTGAAGAGGGGCATCCTGGTCCTCGCTTCGAGGAGGCCATGCAAGCTATCGTCGGGACCTTGAGGGGCCGGAAGCCATGGGGCATCTTTGCGGGCGCGGCGGCTGAACGGCGACATTGGGAGAGCGTGGGGGCCATGGCGGTCGCCACATCAGTTCCGTCGATTCTACGGCAGGGCATAGCGGCGTGGCGCGGGGGGAACCAGCATGGCTAGCTATCGGTTGGGCGGCACCATGGATCGCCGTGCGTTGATTGGTCGCTACCCGCGATTGTCGGATGAGCAGCGGCGGGCCTTGGCTCGTCAGTTGGTCTCTGAACTGGGACCCGACGCGGTCATTTCGGACCCGGATTTGCTGCTGGCATACAGCTATGATGCGACAGGGGAACGCCACTTTCCGGACGTGGTCGTGATGCCGGCGGATTCCGACGAAGTAAGCCGGGCGGTGGCGATCGCCCGGAGAATGGGCGCTCCCGTCGTCGGCCGGGGCGCTTCCACAAACCTCAGCGGGGGTACCACGCCGCTCGTAGGCGGTATGGTGGTGTCCTTTGCCCGGATGAACCGCATCCTTGATCTCGATTTGAGCCAGCAGTGGGTACGGGTACAGCCTGGAGTGGTTAACGCCGACCTTCAGGCCTTTCTCGGGCGGCATGGTTACGTTTATCCTCCTGATCCGTCGAGTCACCGCATCTCCACCTTGGGCGGCAACATTGCCGAGAATTCTGGCGGGCCGCATTGTGTCAAGTATGGCGTCACAACCCAGCACGTGCTGGCACTGGAGGTGATCTTAGTCGATGGCCGACGGCTATGGCTTCCGCGAAGCGGGGACACCTTCCGGACCTTAGACTTAACCAGCTTGGTGATTGGGTCGGAAGGCACGCTGGCTCTGGTGACCGAAGCCCTGCTCAGTATTCAACCGCTTCCGCCAGCCCGCATGACCTTGCTGGCAGCTTTCGCATCCGTCCACGACGCCACCCGGGCTGTCTCGGCGGTGATAGCCGAGCGCATCCAAGCCTCCGCATTGGAGTTAATGGACAAAGAGTCGCTGCGCATTGTCGAGTCCTATGTCCATGCCGGGTATCCTGTCAACGCGGGCGCCGTACTGTTAATTGAGCTGGATGGGACTTTGGACGAAGTGGAGCGGACCGCCAGCCGCGTAGAGCATTTGATGGAGCGCCACGCAGCCCTAGAGTGCCGGGCCGCTCAGAGTGAATCGGAAGCCGAGGCGCTCTGGCGTGGTCGACGCGCTCACTACGGCGCCATCGCTCGACTGGCACCGCACATCTGGGTTCAAGATGTGACCGTGCCCCGACCCCGGCTAGCCGAGATGATGGACCGGGTTCTAACGATTGCGGCCCGCCACGACATGCTCATCGTGACGGCGGCGCATGCCGGGGACGGCAACTTGCACCCCAGCATGCCCTATAACCCGGCCGATGCCGGACAGGTCCAGCGTTTGAAGTCCGCGGACCGCGACATTCTGAAAGCCTGTGTGGAGATGGGTGGCGCCATTACCGGAGAACATGGCATTGGAATCGATAAAGCCGAGCATTTGCCACTGATGTATGGACCGGACGAACTCACCGTGATGAACGATGTCAAAAGCGCTTTCGATCCCGAGAACCGGCTCAATCCCTTTAAAGCCTTGTGGCCGGCCGGGCCGGCGGCGGAGTCTCAGAGCGTCTCCAGCGGACCACTGTGGGCACCGGAGAACGAATCTCAGTTGAGCGATATGATGGGCTGGGCGCGGGCTCACGGCCAAGTCCTGAAAATTCAGGGTCAGGGACGCCGGACGCCGCCGCATGGTTACCAGACTCTCGACATGCGTGCTTTGCAAGAGGTTTTTGACTGGGACGGTGCCAACCTCTCTGTCGAGGTTGGGGCCGGCATGCCGGCTGGGGCGCTGGCGCGGTTGTTATCGCAAGAGAGTATGGACCTGCCGGGTGTCGAGCCGTTCATGGATGACACGGTGGGCGGTTTGGTGGCTCACAACGCGCCCTATTGGCGGTTAAGCACAGGCCGCGGCTGGCGAGACCAAGTGTTGGCGGTTGAATGGGTTGACGCCCGGGGCCGCCGTCTCAAGTTTGGTCGCAAGACCATGAAAAACGTCGCCGGCTATGACTTGGCCAAATTGATGACCGGCTCGGAAGGGAGGCTGGGAGCCATCGCTCGTGTGACCTTCCGAATTCGGCCCGCCGTTGAAGCGCCGGCTCTGTACCAAAGCGAGCCCATGCCGGCCGAGGAGGCTTTCCAAGCCGCCTTGCGTCTAATAGCTCAACCTAACCGCCCCGATGGCGTGCTGCTGGTGAAGGCTGCCGGAGGGCGAGATGTGAGTCTCTGGTGCACGGGTGGCCTCGCGACTCGGCCCCGCCGGCAGGCCATCGAGGAGGTTGTCGGCAAGCCGGGATCCTGGTCGTCGGGATCGGATGGGTGGCTCCATGTGGAGCAGGAGCGGCTGCACCAGGTCTATCGCGCGACGGCGGATGGTCTCTACCAGCGCGGCATGCTGCCGCTCGACGACATGCAAAACAGCTATCTGCGCCTCATGCAGAATGCGTCGTCGGCCGTCTTTTGCTGCCCAGGACCCGGGTGGTATGAGATATTGGGATCCGATACGTCTCACTTGGCACAGAATCCCCTATCGGACGAGGCACTGCACCTCGCTGAACGGGTGACGCGGGTGTTTGATCCCGATCAAATATTGCGCTAGGGAGTGATTGAATGGACTTAGGATTGGAGAGGCGTACCGTTCTTGTCATGGGGGGCAGCCGGGGTTTGGGTAAGGCGGTGGCGGATGTCCTCCGCGGGGAAGGAGCCGAGGTCATCGCCACCAGCCGGAACCCGGGAGAGGACGCGGTCTTAGACACCGCAGTAGAGTCGTCTCGGCGCGCGTTCCTAGAGAGCATGCAGGGTCGGCGTCTGGATGGCATGTTTGTAAACACTGGCGGACCACGCACGGGGGATTTTGGAGAGCTCTCACTTGACGACTGGCGACAGGCGTTCGAGCAATTGCTGCTGGGGCCGATCCACATCGTGCGAGAACTGCTGCCCTCGGTGCAAGATGGCGGTTCTCTGCTGTTCAACGCCTCCTCGTCCGTCAAGGTTCCCATCCCGCACCTGACCCTGTCCAATGTGTATCGAGCAGCCATCTACGCCCTTGTCAAGTCCCTGGTCGACGAACTGGCACCCCGCCAGATCCGGGTCAATCTCATTGTTCCTGGCCGCATTGCCACAGAGAGGGTGGCACACTTAGATCAAAGCAACGCTGAACGCCTGCGGGTTAGCGAGGCCGACGTGCGTGCTCGGGCGGCCGCCAACATTCCGTTAGGCCGATACGGAGATCCGGCCGAGTTCGGGCGCATGGCAGCGTTTCTGCTGTCACCCCAAGCCTCTTATCTGAACGGCGCGAGTTTCTGGGTCGACGGAGGTCAAAACCGCAGCTTATGAGTGAGGATATGAAGCCTGTCTGGGCATGGGGAATGGCTCGCACCGCGTCGGGATGGTCCGCGGTGCTGCGTCGGGGGGACAACGCGCTGTGGGTGCATGAGATTAATGAATGGGCGGGGGCTGACTTCCCCCGGGATCTCGGAGACCTTATTCGGGGCGGTTGGACCCGGGAGATCGAGGAACTGGCAGAGCGCCGGGGATGGTTCCGGGAGCGGGCACACCGGCCCGACACCCTCACCATGGGCTTGCCCATCCCAACGCCTGAACGCGTGGTGGGCATTGGGCTAAACTTTCGGGCGCACGCCGCCGACTTGAAGGCGGTGGTCCCCGAGGAGCCGGCTACGTTTTTGAAGCCGCGCAATACCTGGGCTCCGAGTGGTGCGCGCGTCATGTTGCCGCACGCCTCCGCGCGGGTCACGGCCGAGGCTGAGATTGCGCTGATTTTCGGCCGCGATGCATACAATCTGACCTCGCGAGAGTCCGCAGACGCGATTTGGGGGGCGATGGCGGTACTGGACTTGACGGCAGAGGACGTGCTGCAGAAAAATCCCCGGTTTCTCACCCGGGCCAAAGGCTACGACGGGTTTTTCGTCATGGCTCCATGGGCCGTTCCTTGGGAGGAGGCCGACTATCGACGCGTGCGACGGATCGAAATGCGCGTGGACGGGGACACACGGACGCAGGATACCACCGACCATATGATTTACGATTTCGATCGGGTCGTGGCCCTGGTTGCGGAGGATGTGCACGTCGGGGCGACCGCCGTTCTGAGCACCGGAACGCCGGGAGCCGCGGCAATCCAGCCAGGCAATCGGATCGCGGCTCGGGCGGAAGGGTTGTACGACGCTTTCTTCGAGACGGTTGGTTTCCAGAAAGGATGAGGGACATGCAGGAGTTTGAGTACGTCATTATTGGCGGAGGCATGGCGGCCGATGCCGCGGTTGGCGGGATTCGCCGCCGCGATAAGAGCGGCGAAATTCTGGTGGCCTCGGAGGAGTTTTTTCCCCCGTACCAGCGCCCGCCGCTCTCTAAAAAGCTGTGGATGGATATGCGGCTTGAAGAGATCTGGCTGAACACCTGGCAAAAACAGCCCCACACCCACCTGTACCTTAACGCTGTAGCCAGCGGCATTGATCCGCAAGCCCACACGGTGACGTTTGCCGATGGACGTCAAGTGGCCTACCAGAAGCTGCTGCTGGCGACCGGAGCGCGATCGCGCAGGCTCCCTGGGGATTCCCAGCAGGCGTTTTATGTAGGCACTGCGGCCGAACATGTGCGGCTGTGGCAGGCGCTCCAGGATCCGCGCCGGGTCATGGTGGCGGGGGGCGGATTTATTGGCGCAGAAATGGCAGCGGCTTTGTCGCAGCGGGGCCACGAGGTCACTTGGATCATGGTGGAGCCGTCGCCGTTTGCCAACTTTCTGCCGCCCGGACTGGCTGAAAGGGTCACGGCCGCGTATCGAGAGCATGGGGTATCTTTCACCACAGGGGCGGCAATCGATGAACTCTCTGACACCAGCACCGGAATTGCCGCGCGGCTCCAGTCGGGGATGACGCTGGAGGCAGATCTGGCTGTCGTCGGTGTTGGAGTCGAGCCGCGCGACGAACTCGCCCAAGCCGCGGGACTGAAGACTCATTCGGGCATTGTGGTGGATGAATACCTGCGCACCAGCAACCCCAGCATCTGGGCGGCGGGCGACGTCGCGCTAACCCATGGGCGGGCCATGATGCACGAGGACCACGCTGTGACGCAAGGGCGGGCCGCCGGGCAAAATATGGCTGGCGCCGAAAAGCCCTATCAGCACCGCTCCTTTTACTATTCCGACCTTTACCAATTCGGCTACGAGGCCATGGGTGACTGCAGCACGCAGCATGAGGTTGTAGAGGACTGGGTCGTGCCCTATGAAGAAGGAGTGGTTTACTACCTCTCCCAAGGGCGGGTGGTCGGGGTGTTGAACTGGAACGTCTGGGACGGCATGGGCAAGGCCGAGCAACTCATCGAAGCGGACCGGCAATTTAGCCCGGATGAGCTACGGGGCCAAATTCGCAATTCGGAAGGGGACCAGTGATGCGGATTGCGGTCAGTGGGTTTGGTCCCTTCGGCAGTGATACGTACAACCCGACCGCAGCGGTCGTAGACCAACTGGTCAAACGGGACGCCTCGCTTGCGGCACAAGTGTTCGAGGTCTCGCGCGAGGTGGTGGATGGGGAGCTTCCGCAGTGGCTCGAGCGCGAACACCCGGATGTGCTGTTGAGCTTGGGCCTGGCGGGAGGACGCACCGCCATGGCCATCGAAGCGGTGGCTGTCAATCTGGTTCGGTTTGCCATCCCCGATACCCGCGGCCATCATCCTCAGGCCGGTGCCATCGTCGATGAGGGTCCGGCGGCGTACCTCTCCGGACTGGGCACCGACCAGGTAGTGTCCCTGTGGCGGACCGCACAGGTGCCTGGCTACACGTCCTTCAGTGCAGGCACGTATCTCTGCAACTATCTCTTTTATCGAGCCTCGCATTGGATGTCGGAGAGGGGCGGCGGGCGGGCTGCCTTTGTGCATGTCCCTTACAGCACCGTCTGGGTTCCCAATCCAGCGCGGCACCCCTCCATGGAGGAGTCCCGCATGGTGGAGGGCATTGAGGTGCTGGTGCGCGCGCTTCGGGCTGGGGAGCTCTAAAAAAGTGGGGATTTTTTCCCCTTGATACGGTATGGTTAAGACAAGCCCCAAGAAGGGTATCTCAACACGAGAGGGAAGATACAGCATGGTTATCGGAGTGCCCAAGGAGATTAAAACCGACGAGAACCGCGTCGCGTTAACCCCGGCTGGCGCACTGGCGCTGACCCGGGATGGGCATCAGGTCTTAGTGGAACTGGGAGCGGGTGTGGGAAGCGGATTTTCGGACGAGCAGTATCAAGCCGCCGGAGCCTCTGTCGTCGCTGACGCGTCTGAAGTTTGGGGACGTGCCCAAATGGTCATGAAGGTGAAGGAGCCGCTGGTGGAGGAGTACCGATTCTTCCGCTCTGATCTGCTCCTGTTTACATACTTGCATCTGGCCCCGGAACGTGAACTGACCGGTGCCCTGTTGGAATCCGGGATTACCGCCATTGCCTACGAGACGGTGCAAAAGCCGGACCGGTCGCTGCCGCTGTTGACGCCTATGAGCGAGGTGGCCGGACGCATGGCCACTCAAATCGGGGCGCAGTTCCTGGAGAAAGCCTACGGAGGACGTGGGGTGCTTTTGGGCGGTGTACCCGGCGTGCTGCCGGGACGGGTCGTCGTCGTAGGTGGAGGCATTGTCGGCACCAATGCGGCGCGCATTGCCCTGGGGCTGGGTGCAGAGGTCACGATTGTCGACATCAATGCTGACCGTCTCCGTCAGTTGGACGACCAGTTTGGAGGCCGAATCCGGACCCTCATGTCCAACGAGTACAACATTGCTGAGGCTGTGGCGACAGCCGATTTGCTGGTCGGAGCGGTCTTGATTCCAGGGGCCCGGGCGCCGCACCTGGTGTCCGAAGAGATGGTCAAGGCCATGCCGAAAGGCAGTGTCATTGTGGATGTGGCCATCGACCAGGGCGGTTCCATCGCCACCATCGATCGGGTCACCACCCACTCGCATCCGACATACCAAAAGCATGGCGTCATCCACTACGCGGTGGCCAACATGCCCGGCGCTGTGGCTCGCACCTCCACACTAGCTCTCACGAATGTTACCTTGCCGTACGCTCGCCTTTTGGCGCACAAGGGCGCTGAGGAGGCCATGCGTCAGGATATGACGCTCGCCCGCGGGTTGAACGTCTACAAAGGCCGAGTCACATACCAGGCGGTGGCTGAGGCGCATGGTCTCGATTATGCACCGGTCGAGAGCGTCATTAGCTAGTCCACCACGGGAATTCGAAGCCCTCCTTGACGGGAGGGCTTTTGTATTGGGCAGGAGTTTTGCGGAGCGACGCGAAGTTAAGCGTGAGGCGATAGGGATGGAGAACCAAATCCAAGAGTTTCTCTACTATCTGGAATACGAGCGGCACTTGTCGAAAAATACCTTGCTGTCCTATGGCCGCGACTTGGCGGACTTCCACGCGTACTGCAGGGCTCATCCGGGACCCGATCGGGACCAGGTGCTGGGGTACTTGGAATGGTTAAAGGCGAGCGGTCGATCATCCGCCACCCGGGCACGGCGTTTGTCCGCCCTGAAAACGTTCTTCGGGTACTTGGAGCGGGAAGAAATTGTTCTGGACAATCCGACGTTGCACCTCGATACCCCGCGCCACGATCGTCATTTGCCCGGGGTTTTGTCGCTGGATGAAGTGGTGCGTCTGATCGAGGCGCCGGACGTTTCTACGCCGACGGGGATTCGCGATCGCGCGATGTTGGAAGTGATTTATGCAGCCGGCTTGCGCGTCAGTGAGCTGTGTCAATTGACCATCAACGACTGGTGGAGTGAGCCTGCGCGGGTGCGGTGCGTGGGCAAGGGCTCGAAGGAACGTTACGTGCCCATTGGGCGGTTGGCTTTAGAGTGGTTGACGGTTTACTTGGAACGGGTTCGGCCGCAACTGGTTTCGAAGAAGAGCGGGGAGATCGTGTTTCTAAACCGCCGCGGCACGCCTTTAACGCGGCAGGGATTCTGGAAGATTCTCAAGCAGTACGGCCTCCGGGCGGGTATTGACAAAGCTCTTACACCGCACACCATGCGCCACTCATTCGCCACGCATCTGTTGGAAAACGGTGCGGACTTGAGGGCTGTGCAAGAGATGCTGGGTCACCAGGACATTTCCACGACCCAAATCTACACCCATGTCAGCCGTGCTCGATTGCGACCCGTTTACGACCGCGCTCACCCGCGGGCATAATAGGAGCCAGAAGGGTGGGATCTGGATGCAGGTCGTGTTAATCGTGATTGATTCTGGAGGCATTGGGGCCGCGCCTGATGCAGAGGATTTCGGAGATCCTGGGGCCAGCACCATCGCGCACGCTGTGCAGGCGGTGGGCGGTCATCCCTTGCCGCACCTATCCATGATGGGACTGGATCGTCTGACGCCGCTGGCCGGGACCATGTCCCAGCCCTTGGCGGGCGCCGCAGCCCGCATCGCGCCGCGTGCCAACGGTAAAGATACACTGGCCGGCCATTGGGAGATGATGGGACTCCTCGTGCAAGAACCGTTTCGTACCTATGCTGAAGGATTCCCCCCAGACGTGGTGGCCGCCTTGGAGGGGCGCTTCGGACGGCCCGTGTTGGGCAATAAGCCCGCCTCGGGCACTGAAATTATTGCCGAATTGGGCGCCCAGCACATGCAAACCGGCTATCCGATCGTGTATACGTCGCAAGACAGCGTGTTGCAAATTGCAGCCCACGAGGAGATTGTCCCTATAGAGACGCTCTACGATTGGTGCCAGGGCGCGCGTGAGGTGATGACTGGACCGCATCGAGTGGGGCGGATTATTGCCAGGCCCTTCGTGGGTCGTCCAGGGGCATTTCAGCGCACCGCCAATCGCCACGACTATGCAGTCGCCCCTTGGGATGACACCATGGTCGACCGTATGCAGGCGGCGGGTATTGAGACCGTGGCCATCGGAAAAATTGGAGACATATTTTCCCGTCAGGGGTTCGACCAGCACATCCCCACGGTGAGCAACCAGGATGGCCTCGAAAAGACGCTGGAGGTTATCTCGGATCCGGCCTTTGACCGATTTGTGTTTACCAACTTGGTCGAGTTCGATTCCCACTACGGCCACCGAAGGAACCCCGCCGGCTATGTGGATGCACTGGCTGAACTGGATGCCTTTTTGCCGCGGCTCTGGGAACAGTTGAACCCGGATGATCAGCTCTGGATTACGGCTGACCATGGTTGCGATCCGACCTATCGGGGCACGGATCATACCCGCGAGTGGGTTCCGTGGCTGACGTATGGGGAACGTTTGCCGCGTGTGATCGGAGCGGATCGCAGTACCTTGTCGGATATCGGTGCCACGTTGGGGGGGCTGTGGCAGCTTACGACGGTGGGACCCGGCCACCCTTGGAATGCCCTGCTGCGAGGCGGACAATGATTGATGCCGCCCTGGTTATTGGTGCAGCTCGGGATCGCCGGGCGCTGGAACCGGAACTAATATGGTCTTGGGTTCACGCTATTGTTGAAGGTCAAGTGCCGGATTACCAGATTGCGGCTTGGCTGATGGCGGTCGCTCTCAATGGACTGGATGACGAGAGCGTGTTTACGTTAACCCGGGCCATGGCCGAAATCGGAACGGAACCTCTGACCCTCCGGGGCCTGGTCGACAAGCATTCGACGGGGGGGGTTGGCGACAAAACCACCCTCATCTTGGCGCCTATCGTCTCGTCTCTGGGAATCCCCATCGTCAAGATGTCAGGCAGAGGACTGGGTCACACGGGTGGGACGCTTGATAAGTTGGAAAGCATTCCGGGTTTCCGCATTCATCTCAATCAGGAGGACCTCAGCCGCCAACTGGATGCCATGGGGCTGGCAGTAGTAGCCCAAAGCAGCACTCTGGCTCCCGCGGATGGCATTCTCTATGCCCTTCGGGACGTGACCGAGACCGTAGACAGCCTCCCTCTCATCGCGTCGTCCATCATGTCGAAGAAAATCGCGGCGGGCTCGCCCAATCTGGTATTGGACGTGAAAGTGGGAAGCGGAGCCCTCATGAAGAATGCCAACCGGGCGCGGCAGTTGGCCGACATGATGGTCCGGATTGGAGGCTATCACCATATCCGCACCACGGCCGTCCTGAGCAGCATGGAGCAGCCCTTGGGGAGGGCGGTCGGCAACGCTCTCGAGGTGAATGAAGCGTACGCGTGTCTGTGCGGTCGGGGCCCCGACGACTTGCGGGAAGAAGTCCTGGTGCTGGCTCAGGAGATGGTCGCTTTGGCCCGTGAGGTTTCGGCAGACCAATCCCGAGCACTGGCGGAACAAGCCCTGGACTCCGGGGCCGCTCGAGAGCAGTTTTTGCGATGGATCGACGCTCAAGGCGGAGATGCCAAAGCGGTGGAATATGGGTTGCCCGTTGCGGCACGTACGCCGGTCCTCAGTCGTGCCGAGGGGCGCGTTGGGGCCATTGATACCGCAGCCGTGGGACGGGCGGCGCAATTGTTGGGAGCAGGAAGGAAAACCAAAGAAGACCGCGTCAATCCGCGCGTAGGACTGGAATGGGAGGCCCGGTTGGGTGATACCGTCCATCCAGGGGATGTGCTGGCTTGGTTGTATGCCGACCAGGCCGAGGCGGCGGAGGCGGTCGAGCACATCATTCAAGGAGCGGTCACCATCGGAGCGGAAGATGTTGTGCCGCCTTTCCCCACCGAAATCCGGCGCATGCATGATTGAATAAGCCGCGGTGATACTACCCCCATATGCAGGATTTTAGGGGGGATATCATGGCACGTCTATGGAAGTCTCTTGTGTTGGCCGCCGCGGTGGTGCTGACACCGCTTCTCGGATCGCTCGGCGCCCTGGCGGCATCCGAGGCGGCACCGCCGCCGGTGAGCGCTAACGCGGTAGAACTTATTGATGGTCATTCAGGGCGTGTCCTGTATGAGAAAAATTCGCGCGAGCGGTTGCCGATGGCCAGTGTCACCAAGCTTATGACACTGTATTTGGCGGTCAAGGCCATTCAGGAGAAAAAAATAGCGCTGGGTGAGTTGGTCCCCGTGTCGGAAGAAGCCTATCGTACCAATGGATCGCAGATTTGGCTGGAACCGGGTGAGCGGCTTAGCGTTGACCATCTGCTAAAAGGGATTGCCATCGGTTCCGCCAACGACGCTGCTTACGCTCTCGGAGAATACATTGCCGGGTCCGAGGATTCATTTGTTGCCGATATGAACCGCACCGCTCGGCAGTTGGGCATGACCTCGACCCATTTTTCCAATGCGCACGGGCTGCATGCCCGCGACCACTATACTTCGGCTCACGACCTGGGCCTGCTGGCGCTGCAGGCGGTCAAACAGCCCCTGCTGCTCCATTACACCGGCATGCGGGAGGATCGCACAATCCGGAATGGCAAGGGCGGAACATTGTGGCTGATTAATCACAATCGGCTCTTGGGACAATATCCGGGCATGGATGGTCTCAAGACGGGATTTACGAGTCAAGCTGGGTTCTGCATGGTGGCGACGGCTCAGCGTCTCCACACCCGCATGATTGCCGTCGTACTGGGAGCACCCAGTTCTAAAGCGCGTTTTCAAGACGCCGCTGCACTATTGACCTGGGGCTTTCAGAACTATCAATCTGTCAAATTGGCCGGACGTGGTGACAAGGTTCAGGACGTGACCGTGCGGCGAGGAGCCGTTAAGCGGGTGGCGGCGGTGTTTGCGCATGACCAATATCTCACCGTGTCGCCTCAATCCGGGTCGCTCAAGCGCACGATAAGCGTCAAGGCTGACGTCGAGGCGCCGGTAAGAAAAGGCCAGGTGCTGGGTGAAATGGTGGTGAGCCAACAGGGCGCGATCGCGGCCCGGGTACCTATCGTCGCTGAAAGGAGCGTCAGCCGCACGACGTGGTTAGGCGGAGCTTGGAAGCTGTTTTGGAAAATTGCCGGATAAAACGGGGGGCTTGATGCATGGGCGAGGCAGAATTAGCCCGGCGGCGGACCTGGTTGCAGCGAATGGAGGCGCGGATTCGCGAGCGGCTCGATGTCAGCGAGACAGAATCAAGCCACGCGCTCAGTGCGTACGACAACCACCCAGCCGACTTGGCCACGGATACGTTTCACCGAGAATTGGATGTTGGTCTTACGGTGGGGCTGAACCGCCACTTGGCGGAGGTTCACCGTGCACAGGAGAAGATGGACGAAGGCACCTACGGTATTTGTGATCGCTGTGGGGCGCCTATTAGCGAAGCGCGTTTGGAGGCCATGCCGGAGGCGGCCCTGTGCCTGAGGTGCCAAGAGGCTGTGGAGGAGCCTTATTTGCCCCCTTTGTCCGAAGCAGAGGTGGTGCCCTTCCCATTTGGGGATCGACGCGACATCCATCGCGATGTGGTGGAAGCGGACGGGGAGGACTTCTGGCAAAGTGTCGCCCAGTTCGGAACCTCGGACAGCCCGCAGGACACCCCGCCCGCCGTCGACTACTTCGAAACTTTTGTCGGCTTCGAGGAGCCCATCGGATACGTGCAAGATGTTGAATCCATCGTCGACGAAAATGGCGAAGCTCTCCTAGACGCGGTCCGTCAACAAGCCATCCGCAATGCAGATAGTACGGATGCGGAATCCGACCAATATCCCGACTAAAGGCGGCCACGAGTCGCCTTTTTTTTTGCCCGGAAGTGTGTATGATGACATTAGGAAGAAAGTGGAAAATTGGCTTGGGGGGACACGAATGACCATCATGCACGCGATCCAGGGCCGCCACGTGCGGGTCGCCGTAAAGGGAGACTTGGACCTGAAGACCGCCGAGCCGCTTCGAGATGCACTGGACAAGCTGGTGGATCGCTATCGGGACAAAAACCTCGTTCTCGACCTGACTGAGGTTGAGTTCGTGGACAGTTCGGGTTTGGGGGTTATCCTGGGACGTTATCGGCGTCTGTCCTCGCAAGGCCGTCAAATCAGCCTCACCGGGGTCAAACCCTCGGTGCGCGCTGTGCTGGAACTGGCCGGGGTCGACTCCATTATCAGCATCGGCGGAGACCCGGTGCGGGGACAAACCGCAACACCGAAATAGAGGGAGCAGAGCACGCAGTCTTGATATCAAAAGGGGAGCGAGTGAATTTGAATCGGGTAGAAATGCGGTTTCTGTCACTAGCAGACAACGTAGGGCTGGCGCGAATTGCTGCGGCGGCACTGGCTGGGCAGGCGAACTTTTCAATCCATGACATCGAGGAGATTAAAGTGGCCGTATCCGAGGCAGTGTCCAACGCCGTGATTCACGGCTATGAAAACCGTCCTGACGGCTGGGTGGAACTGACCATGGAGCTCGACGAAAGCGGCATGACCATTCTTGTGGAAGACTGGGGGGTCGGCATCGCCGACGTTGAGAAGGCGCGGGAGCCTGCCTACTCCAAGGATCCGGACCGCATGGGGCTGGGCTTCGTCTTCATGGAATCGTTCATGCACGGGCTGGAAGTGGAGTCGACCTTGGGCCAGGGCACCCAAGTCCGCATGCGCCGGTTTGTGACGCTGTCGGTATCCCGCGATGCCCAATGAGGAGCGGTGGCCCGACAACGGAGTGGACGAGCCCGCGCTCTATCGCCGTGCCCAAGGCGGAGACCAAACCGCTCGTCAGCAGCTTGTCGAACGCCACTGGAATTTGATTTGGCACATCGTGCACCGCTTTTCCGCGCGGGGCTATGACCCCGACGACTTATTCCAGGTCGGCGCCATTGGACTCCTGAAAGCCATTGACCGATTCGATGTTGATCGCGGTCTTAAATTTTCCACGTACGCGGTGCCATTGATTATGGGGGAGATTCGGCGGCATCTGCGCGATGACCAGCCCATTCGGGTGGCGCGCTCACTCAGGGAATTGGGCATGAAAGTGGAGGCTTGCCGGGCTCAAATGGCCCAGAAACTGGGGCGTGACCCGACGCCCCAAGAACTGGCGTCGGCGTTGGAGGTGGACGTGGCGGACATTACGGAAGCTCTGGACGCGGTACGGCCCATGGCGTCCCTTAACCAGACCGTGGAAACCCCCAACGGCACCGAGACCCCGCTTGGAGACAACATCAGCGACACCCGGGCGGAGGGCGACTGGCTGGAGCAATTAGCCCTGAGCCAAGCGTTTCAGACGTTGGACGAGCGCGAGCGCTATATTCTCCGGTTGCGCTTTGTGGAAGGCCGTACCCAAGTGGAGGTGGCCCGCCGCCTGTCGGTCTCGCAAGTGCAAGTCTCGCGGTTGGAGCGCCGCGCCCTGGAGCGGTTGAAGAGCGCGCTCAGCGACGAGGAGAGCCGAACCTCGTAGCCGGATGATGTTCTGCCAAATGGTCCATACTACTCCCGACCGAAAGGTTCGGGAGTTTTGTTATGACCGGAGGGACAGGATGGATTCCGACAAACAGCAATACCAGCAAATGACCCAAGAGATGATGCCCAAGCGTCCCGTGTTGCGAAATGCCGTCATCGCGTTTGTCGTCGGAGGACTCATTTGCGTTGTAGGCCAAGGGGTGCAAGGGTTCTTCATGCACCAAGGCATGACCACCAAGGAGGCGTCCGCCCCGACGGCGGTGGTGATGATTGGGTTGGGAGCACTGTTAACCGGGCTCGGCTGGTATGACCGCATTGTCAAGCATTCCGGAATGGGGGGCACGCTGCCCATCACGGGGTTCGCTAATTCCATGGTCGCCCCGGCCATGGAGTTTCGCACGGAAGGCTTGGTCATGGGGGTCGGGGCCCGACTCTTTACGGTGGCAGGTCCGGTGCTGGTATACGGCATGACCGCAGCGATGGTGGTGGGTGCGTTGCGCTGGCTGATCACTGGGGTGGCCTAATGGCGGTTCGGCGGCGGGGCGCGGCCACATATGAAACCGATCGCGTATGGATTCGGGGAACGGGTTCGGTTGTAGGACCCAAGGAAGGACAGGGACCGCTTAAAGACCACTTCGACCGGGTCTGGCCGGATGAACAAAATGGGCACCCAAGTTGGGAGAAGGCTGAGCAGGCGCTTCTGGCAGAGGCATATGAGGAAGCCTTGAAGAAGGCCGAGACCGCTTGGAATGGCATCGACATGGTCATTGGCGGGGATTTGCTGGACCAAATTGTCACCACCAACTTCAGCGCGCGAGAACATCAGCGACCCTTGGCGGGCCTATTTTCGGCCTGTGCGACGTTTACCGAGGGACTGGGGCTGGCATCCATGCTCCTCAGCGGCGGCGGTCTGGATCAGGTGATGGTCTCCGCCGCAAGTCATCATCAAGCGGCGGAGCGTCAGTTTCGGTTCCCTCTCGAACTAGGCTATCAGCGCACTCCAACGGCGGCATGGACCGCCACCGCCGCCGGCGCAGTCGTGATGGCGACAAAGCCTGGACCGCTGCGCATCGAATCGGTGACGTTGGGGCGGGTTGTGGATATGGGAGGCAAGGACCCCAACGATATGGGCAGCGCCATGGCTCCCGCCGCCTTTGACACCATTCAGCAGCACCTGACCGACACCGGCCAATCTCCAGAAGACTTTGACGCCATTTTCACGGGTGACTTGGGTGACTTTGGGGTCAAAGTGCTGAGGCGCTACGCCAAAGACAAGCATCTCGATCTCAGCGCGGTCCTGGATGACTGTGGCCGCTCGCTCTATGACGCCCAGCAGCAGGACACTCATAATGGGGGATCGGGTCCCGGCTGTTCTGCCAGCGTTTTTGCGGGTCCCTTGGCGCGGCGCTTGGTGCAGGGAGACTTTCGGCGGCTTCTGCTCGTTGCGACGGGCGCGCTGTTTTCACCCACCACATATCAGCAGGGAGAAACTATCCCCTGCATTGCCCATGCCGTGGCGGTGGTCCGAGAGGAGGCTTTCCGGTGATCTTCGTCTGGGCGTTTGTCGTCGGCGGACTCATGTGTGTCCTGGCGCAGCTGGTGATGGACTGGTTCAGGATGACTCCCGGACAGGTATTGGTCGTCTTCGTGGTGGCCGGAGCGGTTCTGGGAGGTCTAGGAATTTACGGAAAACTGGTGGACTTCGCGGGGGCCGGAGCCTCCGTGCCATTGCCGGGATTTGGCTACACCATGGTCGAGGGGATTGGGCAAGCTGTGAAGCAGAAGGGTGCGCTGGGTCTCTTTACCGGCGGACTCACCGCCGCGTCCGGCGGCATCAAGGCCGCCGTGATATTCGGCCTGGTCGCCGCTTTGATCTTTAAACCCAAGTCATAAATCGCTGAGGGGGCACTATTCGATGGCACAAAAGAAGCAGGTCATCATCCTGACAGACGGAGACCAGACCGCCTACCAGGCCTTGTCGGAGGCCTGTGACGAGTTGTCGTGCCACCCTCTAAGGGCCTCGGAAGGAAACCCCACCCCGCTCACGGGCGAGGAGTTGGTCAAGGAAATCATGCGAGCGCCTGCCGAGCCGGTGGTCGTCATGGTGGACGATCGCGGCGATGCCGGTACGGGACGGGGAGAACGAGCATTGGACGTGCTCTTGGATTCCTCCGAATTGGAAGTGCTGGGCGTAGTGGCGGTAGCCGCCAACACCCACCCCGTCCATGGTGTGGCGGTCGACGTCTCTGTAGACCAAGACGGCAACGTGGTCCACCAGGCGGTGGACAAGGACGGGCATCCGGTTTCGGGATCCACTCTGAAGGGCGACACCGTGGACGTTCTGAAGGCATACTCCGGTCCCGTGGTGGGACTGGGCGATCCGGGGAAGATGGAAGGGCATGATTCGGTCCACCATGGTGTGCCGGCCACGCGACGCGCCATCGAAGAGATTCTCAAGAAAGGGGCCAATCCCGATGGGCGAGGTTAGGTACAAGGTACAAGGGAAAGGCAAAGTCCAAAGCCAAGACGTCTCCACCAATCTGGACGAGAACCTGCAGTGGATTAAGCGCTACCTGGGTTACAAAGAGTCGTTTGATATTTTGGTGCGCGAGTTTGAGGTGGCCGGGACGAAATGTGCGATGGTGTGCGTCGATTCGTTTATCGACTCCACCGTCCTGACTTTGATTATGAATCAACTGGAAAAGCTGAGCCAGCAGCAGTTGAAGCACCCCACGCTGGATGGACTATTGACCAAGACGATCCCGTATATTGAGGTCAGCCCCACCAGCGAACTCACATCAGCCGCTGACCAAGTGCTGGCTGGGCCGGTCGCCTTCCTTGTGGATGGGGTGTCCCACGCCATCGTGGTGGACGTCCGCAAGTATCCCGATAGGAGCCCGTCCGAGCCGTCGATTGAGCGCGTTTTACGCGGGCCGCAAGACGGGTTTATCGAGACCATGATCATGAACACGCTCCTCATCCGCCGACGCTTGCGGGATCCCAACCTGCGCATCGAAGCGTTCGAGGTGGGTCGGCGCTCCAAGAGCGATGTCGCCTTGATGTACATCAAGGACATCGCCGATGACAAAATTATCAAGGTGGTGCGTGAACGACTGAAGGCCATTGACGGGGACGCCATGGCCATGTCGGAAAAGGCGCTGCAAGAGTGGATCATCAAAAAACCGTGGTGGAATCCCTTTCCCAACGGGAAGTTCACCGAACGCCCGGATGTCGCAGCCGAGCACCTCACGGAAGGACATATTTTGGTGATGATTGACACCTCGCCCAATGCGCTTATCCTGCCCGTATCCATTTTCTCGTTCCTGCAGTCGGCGGAAGAGTATCACGAAGACGTCATGATCGGCACCTATCTCAAGTGGGTGCGCATGTTGGGCATGTTGGTCTCTTGGGTGTTGCCGCCGCTGTGGTACGCCCTGCTGGTCACTCACGCTCATTTGCCCGGAAAGTTGGATGTGTTATTGAAACCGACGACGACGGCCATCCCAATCTTCTGGCAATTAGTCGGCTTGGAAATCGGCGTCGACCTCCTGAGACTGGCGCTGACATTTAGTCCCGACCCGCTCACGCAGTCCATGGGATTTTTCGGAGCCATTCTGCTCGGCGACGTGGCGATAAAAGCCGGGATTATCGATGCCCTGGCTATGGTCTTGGTGGCGCTGGCGGCGGTGGGAACCTTTACGGCACCGGACATCGACTTTGGCTTGGCGGTCCGGCTTCTGCGGGCGTTCCTGCTGATCCTGACGGGACTCTTCACCATCGTAGCGCTGCCTTGGCTGGGGTTTGCCCTAGGCATCATTATCCCGGTGGCCATCATGTTTACCAATGATTCGTTTGGTGCCTCCTACGGTTGGCCCCTCATTCCTTTTCGCGGTGCGGACCTGGTAGACGAGATGATCCGCAAGCCGCTCAATCGGAAGGTCTATCGACCGTCTTTGACCCATCCGCAGGATAAGACCCACCGACGGCCCCCAGGCAAGGAACGCGTATAGGTTGACCCGCTCTTTCTGGACATGCTAGGCTGTTGGCAGCACGGGACGCTCTCGGGCGTCCCAACTTTTTTGGGGGAAACACTGTGCGTCCAACCACCTACGCAAAAGGCCCGAACGGACAGATCTCGGTCGGCGGTGTCCGCATGCAAGATTTAGCTGCCAAGTATGGCACGCCTCTATACGTCCTCGATTACGAAACCCTGGTGCGGCAGATGACCGCCTATCGAGTGGCGCTGTCCCAAATGGACCCGCCCGGTCACGCGCATTACGCTGGCAAGGCCTTTTTGTGCCAAGCCATGGCCTCCCTTGTGCAAGAGCAAGGCTTGGGCTTGGATGTGGTATCGGGCGGAGAGTTGGCCACGGCACTCAAGGCGGGTGTGGATCCCGCCCACATCTTGTTCCACGGCAACGTGAAATCCCGCCAGGAAATTCAGATGGCGCTGGAACAGGGCGTCGGCCGTCTGGTGGTTGACTCGTTGGACGAGTTACGAAGGATTAACGCCATGGCCGGCGACCGGGGACTGAAGGCGTCCATTCTCTTGCGCATCACACCGGGCATTGACGCTCACACCCATGACTTCATCCGCACGGGCCACTTTGACTCCAAATTTGGTTTTGGGCTGAGCGAAGGAATTGCCGATCATGCGGTGGAAGAGGCCCTAGGCTCCGACCACCTGAGGTTGGAAGGGTTCCACGCTCATATCGGATCCCAAATTCTGGAGAGCGCCCCCTTTATCGCCAATGCCGAGGCCCTGCTGGGATTCAGCCGCGCCTGGTACGACAAGGCGGGATTTTGGCCGAGCGTGTTGGACTTGGGCGGGGGAATCGGCGTGAAATATGGACCGCACGATGTGCCGCCGAGTTTGCATCCCATGGTGCGGCAGGTCGATGCCCTGGTGCGGCAAATGACCCCGCCGGGACAAAGCCGGCCGCAAATTATCCTCGAGCCCGGCCGCTCCATTGTGGCCGAAGCGGGCCTGACCATTTATTCGGTGGAAGCGGTCAAGACCGTGGCTGGCGGTCATACCTATGTCGCGGTGGACGGGGGCATGGGCGACAACATCCGGCCAGCGCTCTATCAGGCCTCCTATGGCGCCGAACTAGACGCCAAGCCGGAATCTCTGCCGATGAAGCCGGTGACCATAGCCGGGCGATATTGCGAAAGCGGCGACATCCTCATTCACGAAGCCCTGTTGGCCGAGCCGTTGACGGGAGACCGGCTTGTTGTGTGGGGGACAGGCGCCTACAACTATGCCATGGCCTCCACTTACAACCGCGTGCCCCGACCGGCGGTCGTGGCTGTGCGGGATGGGCAAGCCGCCGTCTGGGTGGAACGGGAGTCCTACGAGGACTTGATGCGGTTGGATCGATCCCTGGACATCGGGATTAACTGAGATGGCTGAACAATCGGGTCTTGTGAGTGCGGAACTGCGGGCGCTGGCGGATCAAGTGCGCCGACAACCGCAACTCGCCCGTGAGATGGATGTGTCGGTCTTGGTCGATGAGGTGGCGGGACGCTGGCGGGAACATAGCGATATGTTGCAAGCCAGTGAGGAGGTGCCCGTGGCTGCTTGGATCGTGCGCCGGAAGGTTGAAGGATTGATTCGTCCCGAAGCAGAACCCGACGAGCCGGTCCCGCTGGACCCGGCGTTAAAGCCAGAGTGGGTTGGCGACGGTGTGGCTGCACTAACCCGGTTGCGGGATGCCGCGGCAGCACGCTGGCCGCGTCCGGTGCCCGAACGGCTGCAAATGGCGCCCGTCCCGGTGAAAGACCCTAGTCTTTGGAAGCTGGCTTGGTCCTATCCACGGTTGCGTCCCAAGTCCGCCCCGGCGCCCCAGGTGGTCGCCCGCGAAACCGACCCGTTGGACTATCACATGGAGGCTCTGTGGACTCGCATTCCCGCTGGGACCCGCATCCGATTCTTGGAGGGATTGCGGGGGCGGGGACGGGACCAGTGGGTGGCGCAGTTTTTGGCGCTGGTGCACTTGTGGCACGTCCGCCGCGTGGAGGCCGAGCAGAGCGGTCCGTTCCAGGATCTGTGGGTGGAGCGGCGGGAAGAGGGGGATCCACGGTGAACTTAGCGTTGTTGGAGGCGTTGCTGTTTACGCAGTCGGCGCCCGTGTCCATCCAGCAAGTGGCGCATTGGCTAAGTCTGGACGAAAACTCGGTGGAGGCTGGCCTCCAAGCGTTGGCCGAGCGGTTGGAGGTCCGCGAGTCGGGTCTGGCCTTGGATTGGGTCGATGGAGGAGTCCGTCTCACCACCCACCCGCGCCTCTATGCGAGCCTGCAGGAGCGTCTGGCCAATCCGGATCCCGAGCCTCTCTCCCATGCCAGTTGGGAGGTGCTGGCGATCGTCGCATATCGCCAACCCATAACGCGGTTGGAAATCGAGTCCATCCGCCAGACTGGCTCGGAACGGGCTATCGAGACTTTGGTCAACCGTGACCTAATCGAGGAGGTGGGCCGCAAAGAGGCGCCGGGGCGGCCTATCCTTTACGGCACCACCCGGGGCTTTTTGCAGCAGTTTGGCCTGTCCTCTCTGGACGCTTTGCCCCAGTTGTCCCAATTGACGGAACCGATGGCATAATGTGGCCTCCTTAAGACACCCTAGGACGGGGGTGTCGGTCGTGTGGTATATCGTCATGGCTGGATTGGCAGTCATAGCGGCTCTGCTTATATGGGCCCTGTTTCAACCGCTGGACCTGTCGTTCAGTTTGCGCATCGAGGGCCTCGAGATTGAGTTGGCAACGGCGGTGCACTACAGCCGGATCCATCGTTCGCGCACCTGGACGCTGCCCGTGCTGCCTCCCCGACAGCACGCGTCCCAAACCCACTTCCACCTTACCCCTGAATTGATTGACGAGGCGCTCTGGGCCTATGAGGTCCTCAACCGCACCATGGATGCTCTCTGGCACCGCATGCACATTGAGGCCTTTGATCTGCACGCCACCATCGGATTCGCCGACGCGGCCCGAACCGCCGTGTGGACCGGGCGCGCCACTGACTTGCTAGCTTGGTGGATCGGCATGCGGATCGCCCCCCGTGCCCATCAAGCTCCGCGATTTTTGGTGGAACCCAATTGGGATCAGGCCGGAGTGAGCGGGAATTTTACCAGTATAATTCGGGTCCAACCCTCCGATATTATCCTGGCGATTATTCGAGGCCTGACGGGCCCGGCAAAAGGGGGACAAGAGAAGTATGGACACACCGCCCAACAACACGCGTAACGCTTCCGGACATCCCATTGAAACATTGATGAAGACCGCCATGGAATCCATCAAGGGCATGATTGACGTCAACACCGTAGTGGGGACGCCCGTTGAAACCCGCGACGGCGGGACGATCATTCCGGTGTCCCGCGTGTCGTTCGGATTTGCCGCCGGGGGCGGCGAGTATTGGAGTCGAGTGACTGACCAAGCCGGCCATCCGTTTGGAGGCGGCAGCGGCGCCGGCGTTACCGTTCATCCCGTGGGGTTTCTGGTGATGCACGGGGACAACGTCCGGCTCCTGTCGGTGGATAAGGGCGATGTCTGGGAGTCGTTGGCCAACAATATTCCCCAGCTTATCGACCAATTGCAAAACATGTGGAAGGATCGTGAGCATCCGGCCGCACGCCGCCAAAAGAGCACCATTCTCGACCCCACGACCATGTCGTGACGCGGGCCTAGGGACATGCGGAGCCTGTATAAGGGCATTATCGGGTTCGGGCTGGTCTCCATTCCGATTCAAGTGTTTAAGGCGATGGAAACCGAGCGGGTCACCACGCACTGGATCCACGAGGCCTGCCACACGCGCATCCAATACCAGAAGTATTGCCCGGCTTGCGAGCGAGCCTTGGAAGGCGGCGAGGTCGTAACCGGTGCACCATTGCCGGACGGCCGCTTCGTGGTGTTGCCGCCGCCCGAGAAAAGGCCGGCCGGCGATCACACGATTACCATCTTGAACTTTCCCGAACTCCAGGACATTGACCCGGTATTTTATGAGACGGCATATTGGCTGAAGCCGGGACCGGGGGGTCAAAAAGCCTACGCGTTGTTGGCACAGGTGATGCGGGACATGGGACGGGTGGCGCTTGCCGAAATGCGGCTGCGAAGCCGTCCGTCTCTGGCCGTGGTACGGGCATTTAACGACCATACCCTGATGATGCATCGCATGTACTATCCGGAAAGTCTCCGCCAGGAGGGTTCCGGCTTTGGTCCCGTTGACCTGGCCGCAACTGACAAGGAACTCGAGATGGCCAAGACCTTGGTGCAGCACATGGCTGAACCGTTCGACCCATCTCGCTATCCCAACGAGCATCGGCTGGAGAAGCTTCGTCAGATTGAAGCCCTCATGCCCACCGCCGAGGCTCCTCGAACCGCTCAGCCGGGACAGGAGGTGCTGGACTTGATGGAAAAGCTGCGAGCGTCGGTACAGGCCCAGGCCCAGCACGGCACTGGGACCGACTAGGTGGAACCCGGGGATTTTGTGTCGCCCATGCTGGCCGTGACAGCCCCTGGGCCGTTCTCGAGGCCCGGATGGTGGTTCGAGACGAAGTGGGACGGGTACCGCGCCATTATCTCCGTTGGACAACGTTATGCCATCTATTCCCGGCGGGGACACGACCTCATGAGTTGGTATCCCGAACTGAGGCGGGCTCAGGAAGATCTTCCCGACGATATTGTGCTGGATGCGGAATTGGTGGCCTGGTCTGCGGGCCGCCCTCATTTTAGCGACTTGCAACGCCGGTCCGCCCGCCAGTACCTGTTGATGGTGTTCGACTGCTTGTATTCCCAGGGTCGTTGGCTCATGCACGAACCCTTGGCCCGCCGACTCGAGGAACTGCACCGCCGGGTGTCCACGCGGGGACTCGTCGCGGTCTCGGAAGGTGTGCCTGATAACGGAGCGGCTTTCTTTTCGGCTGTCCGAGACATGGAATTGGAAGGCGTTATGGCCAAGCGGCTAGATAGTCTGTACCTGCCGGGGCGCCGTTCCCCGGCGTGGCAAAAATTTTTGGCCCTGAAGATGGAATGGTTTTGGGTGACGGGTCTCATGGAAGCGAGCGATGGCCAATGGTATTGGCTATTAGGGGAACACACCGAGGGCACTCGGCAAGCCGTGGGCAAGGTGCGAGCTCCGGGAGGTTGGAGCCCGCCCGCGGGGATTGACGGCAACATCCGGTGGGTCCGGCCCTTTTTAGTCGAGGTGGCGTATCGAGAACGAACCCGGGAGGGACACTTACGCCATGCGCGAGTCCGACAATGGAAGTCCGGTGACCTGGGAGGCGAGAATCCCCCACCCGGAGCGGATCATATACCCTGAAGCCCACATTGCCCGGAGTGAGGTGGTGAGTTACTACGCCGAGGTGGCACCGTATCTTTTGGAACAAGCCCGAGGCAGGGCGCTCACTGTCAAGCGCTGGCCACACGGTATAGACGGCCCGATGTTCTACCAGAAACATCCCGCCGACGGCGGCCCCATTGTCGTTACCAGCACGGAAGCGTTGATCACCTGGGTGGGGCAGGGGGCGCTGGAATGGCACGCGCCATTGGGACTTGCGGACAGCCCCCTTGTGCACGATTGGGCTATTCTCGACCTGGATCCCAATCCGCCTGCAGGGTGGGCGGAGGTGATAGAAGTGGGAGGGGTATTTAAGAATTTGCTGGAGCTGATGGACATCCCGTATCTGCTCAAAACCTCAGGACAGCGGGGACTGCACTTTTACGTGGGCATCCGTCCGCTGCACCACCAGCGTATCCTAGCCATCATGGGCCAATTGGCCGATGTGGTCGAGAGAACGCTGCCCGACGTGGCCACCACGGCACGCCTAAAGCGGGACCGTGGAGCCCGGGTCTACTTGGATTACCTGCAGAACGGGCACAGCCGAACCACCGTCATGGCCTATAGTCTTCGCGCCACGCCATCCGCCACCGTGTCCGCTCCCATCACATGGGACCAGCGTGGTCTGGGAACCCATTACTGGACCATCGACCGCGTGCGCGCACAATTGCGCAGTCGGGGCAATTTGTGGATGTGGCAGCAGCCCCGGGTGGATTTGGAAGTGGCCGTGAGCCGGTTCGGTATGCGAGGAGGTGCGGGAGAACGGTGAATGTCGAGCCCCAGGCACTAGAAATGGCCCAACAGTTGATGGCATGGCCCTCTCTGTCTGACAGGGTCGCCCAAGGATTGGATTTGCATGCCTACCAGGTGGAGAGCGTCTTGAAGGTGGTCAACCAGTTGGAAGGACGCGCCATCTTAGCCGATGAGGTGGGTCTCGGCAAGACCATTGAGGCGGGGTTGGCCGTGGCCGAACTGAAAGCCCGGAGTACAATCCAAAATGTCCTGATTCTGGTTCCCGCCGGTCTGCAAACCCAATGGGTGGAGGAACTGCGGAACAAATTTGGGTGGACCGCTCAGCGCGGACCGCGGGATCCGGGTTGGCTTTGGGTGCTGTCGATTGACACAGCCAAGCGGCCCCCGCTGCTCCACCAACTGCAGTATGTGGAATGGGACTTGGTCATTGTCGACGAAGCGCACCATCTCAAGAACACGCGGACCCAAAATTATCAGTTGGTCGAGGGCCTCAAGTGCCGCCACCTGCTGCTGCTGACCGCCACTCCGATGGAAAACCAACTGACCGAGCTCTATGCTCTGGTCAACTTGGTGCGTCCCGGCCTGTTTGGACCTTATCTGCGGTTTTACCGACAATTTATCTTGGATAAGCGAACCCCTAAGAATGCCGCCGAGTTACGTCATTTGTTGAGCCAAGTCATGGTGCGCAACCAGCGCCAAGAGGTCGGCATCGAGTTTCCGGAGCGCGAGGTCACATTGGTGCCGCTGCGGCTGGGAGGACCCGAGCGGGCCCTCTACGATGAAATTGCGGGCGCACTGAAAACCGAGTACCGCCACCGCGTGGGGGCCGACCAAACGGTGCTGCCTCTATTAATCCTGCAGCGCGAGCTCTGCTCCTCGCCGCGCGCCTTGGTGCCCACCTTGAGAAATGCCACCTGGGTTGGTCCGCATCTGAACGAGTTGGTAGCCTTGGCCGAATCCTTGGGCGTGACTGAAAAAATGCGGGCGGTTCTGGAACTGGCCCGTCATCTGCGGGAACGCATGCTAATCTTTACGGAGTACCGAGGAACCCAAGAGGCGTTGGTCGAGTTTTTGAAAGAGCAGGGATTCGAAGCCGAATCGTTTCACGGCGGGCTTCGCACTAAAGACCGAGACCAACTGGTGGAGTGGTTCCGCGAGAAAAACCGCATCTTGGTATCCACTGAGGCGGGAGGTCAGGGCATCAACTTGCAGTTCTGCCATGTGGTGGTGAACTTTGACCTGCCTTGGAATCCCATGCGGATTGAGCAGCGCATTGGCCGTGTGCACCGCATTGGCCAGACGCGCACGGTAGAAATCTACAATCTGTTCGCCGTAGACACCGTCGAGGAGGACATCCTCAGGCTGTTGCACGAAAAGATCGACCTGTTCCGCACCGTTATTGGCGAGTTGGACGTGATTCTCCGCCATATTGAACGCCGTGGCAGTCTCGAAAAGCGTCTAATCGATATCTTCTTCTGGGAGGATGATCGCGACAGTGTGGTAACTCGCTTGGACCAACTAGGCAACGAGTTCTTGGCCGCGCGGCGCCGGCTTAGCTGGCCCCATGCGATGGGTGGTGAAGAGCCAGGGAGTGGTCAATCCTCGATCTAGCCGCTACAATAGTCGGAAAGGATTGAGCACGAAGGGAACCGAGGCGCCGAATGAGCCAATTTAGTACGCGTGACCGCCGCACTCTACGGGAGATGTTGCATCCACTGCCGCGTCCAGTCGAAGTCTGGGCCTTCGCCGGACCGGACAGTCCCACCGACGCCACCAACTGGCTGTACGAACTGGCCGAAATCACAGCAGGTCGGATCGGCGTCACCGTCTTCTCCGACGCAGCGGCCCTGGCTTCGACCATGGGAGTGGTCGCGCGACCTTCCTTCCGCGTGGTGGGTGCCGGCGGAGAAGTCGCGCCGCTCGACATTGTGGGGATTCCTACAGGCTATCAATTTGGGGCGTTTGTGCAGCTCGTCATGGCACTCGCCAAGAACAAGAGCCAGCTGCCCCATAACCGCAGCAGTGCCGTGAAGAACGTGCCGCAAGACACCGTCATGGAAATTTGGGTGACACCAACCTGCCCGCACTCCCCTCAACTGGTCCGTCTGGCCGAGGATTACGCGTTGGCCAATCCGGCCCGTCTGTTCGTGCGCGTGATTGACGCCATCCAGTATGCCGAGATGGTGCCGGAAGGTGTGGAGGCCGTGCCTCATCTGCGCCTTTTTCAGGACGGTGAACTGGTCGGGGAGCGGACCGGCATGACGCCCGCCGGTGACCTGTGGCGGATGATTCAGCGGGGACGCAAGGGGGATGGCAAACAATGATGGAGGTTTTGCGGACTATTGATGGGATGCGCCGGTGGAATCGCCAGTCCACCGGCACGATTGGGTTGGTGCCTACCATGGGTGCTCTGCACGAGGGCCACCTCAGTCTGGTGCGAGCCTCTGTCAAGAAGGCCGACCGCACGGTGGTGTCGGTGTTCGTCAACCCCTTGCAATTTGGCGCCAACGAGGACTTGTCGGCGTACCCTCGCACCTTCGAACAGGACTTGGCCCTCTTAAAAGCTGCGGGGGCCGATGCGGTGTTTTATCCCAGCGTGGAGGAGATGTACCCCCGTGGGGAAAGCCTCACCCGGGTATCCGTGGGAACCATGGGACAAGTGCTGTGCGGCCGCACTCGGCCCATCCATTTTGAGGGCGTCGCCACTGTGGTGATAAAGCTCCTCAATATCGTCGCACCGGACTATGCATTTTTCGGCGAAAAAGATTGGCAGCAGCTGGCGGTAATCCGCCGCATGGTGGACGACCTGAACGTGCCCGTCACGGTGGTCGGCGTCCCCACCGTGCGGGAGACCAGCGGTCTCGCCTTGTCCTCGCGCAATCAGTACCTCTCCTCCGAGGAGCGTGGCTTGGCAGCGAATCTTTCTCGCGCGCTGCGGTTGGGATTAAGCCGCTATGAGGCGGGTGAGCGAAGCCGGGACGCCATTCGCGACGCCATCCGGCGGGAACTGCAAGAGCACGGACTGGAACCTGAATACGTCGAACTGGTGGACCCTGACACCCTGGACACGGCTCCCCAGGTCTTGGACCGTCCTGCCGTGGCCGCTTTGGCAGTGCGCATCGGCCGCGCGCGGCTGATCGACAACCTTATGCTAGGTCAAAACTAGTCCTCCTCGGCATATACTCCCAGGACAAAGGGGGAGGACGCCGTGGTTAACGTGGTCTGGCTGGTCCTGATTGTGGGCGGCATTGTGATATCGGGGCTGCACCACACGATGTTGCCGGTTACCGAGGCCATCGTCACTGGGACTGAGAAGGCCGTGGAAGTGGCATTCGGGTTTATCGGCATTATGGCGTTGTGGCTGGGCGTGGCGCGCATTGCAGAAGAAAGCGGATTAATGCGCGGATTCTCGAAATTGCTCGCGCCGATCGTGTCCCGTCTGTTCCCGGGCATTCCCGAAGACCACCCGGCTATGGGAAACATGGTGATGAACATGGCCGCGAACATCCTTGGCATGGGCAGTGCTGCGACCCCGTTCGGTCTCAAGGCTATGGAAGAACTGCAGAAGCTGAATGATGTCAAAGACCGGGCCTCGAACAACATGATTACGTTTTTAGCCATCAACACGGCCTCCATGACGTTGGTGCCCGCTACTGTAGTGGCTCTGCGGGTGGCTGCCGGGTCCAAAAACCCCACCGTGATTGTGGGCCCCACGATTATTGCCACGTGCTTTTCCATGCTGGTGGCTATCATCGTCGACCGGATATTTCGCCACCTGTCCTCCCGAGCTGCCGATGGGGACCAGCGCTAGTGGTATAGCCAATGGGACAGCACAATCGCCGCCACAAATCCGGCTAAGTCTCCGATGAGCGCCACAGTCAGCGCGTAGCGGGTCTTGCGAACAGCGACTGATCCAAAGTAGAGAGTAATCACGTAGAAGGTGGTGTCGGTACTGCCCTGCAAGGTGGAGGCCAACTTGCCTACAAAGGAGTCCGCGCCGGCATGCTGCAGGATGCCCGTGGTAATGCCCAGGGCAGCGCCCCCTGAGAGGGGCCGCACCAGAATGAGCGGCACGACCGGTGCTGGCACACCAACATAGGATAAGGGCTTGGCCAGGAAGTTAATGACCGCGTCCAGCGCGCCCGACGCCTGAAAGATGTTCAACGCGACCAGAATGCCAACCAGGAACGGGATCATCCGCACGGCCATTTTAAAGCCTTCCTCGGCACCTTCCACAAAGACATCATAAATTTTGACGCCGCGGATCCATCCGTACAATGGAATCACGCCGATTAAAAACGGGATTGCCCAGACGGACACGGTATCAATAACGTGGTTCAGCATTTGTCCTCCCCCGGACGTTAGGCGTTACCCGGCGCCAGTGCTCCTGGTATACTGATCGCACGCCGGTCAAATGCTAAAGTTTGGATTGCAAGGCCTGTCTCAAGATATGAGCAGGACAGGCGATTGATGATCAAGGGAGGACATTCATGAGCATCTCCGCACGTCTCAACGAACTGGGCCTAGTCCTACCGGAGCCGCCGAAGGCGGTGGCTGCGTACATACCAGCACTTATTACGGGAAATTTGTGTTTCACGGCTGGCCAGCTGCCTTTGAAGGACGGCAGGTTGGTGGCCGAAGGCCGCGTGGGCGCCGACGTCACGCCTGAGGATGCCTATCAAGCCGCCCGCCAGTCTGCCTTGAACGCCATCAGCGTGGCGGCACAGGCGGCCGGAGGCGTGGATCGGTTAAAGCGAGTGGTTAAAGTGGTGGGATTCGTGCAGAGCGACGACGGCTTTCACGGCCAGCCAGGGGTTATTAACGGAGCCTCGGAACTTTTTGAAAGCGTCTTTGGGGAAGCTGGCCGCCACGCACGGTCCGCCGTGGGTACGAACGCGTTGCCCCTCAATGCCGCAGTCGAAGTCGAGGCCGTATTCGAGGTCGGGGAGTAGATGTCCATCCGCGTCCAGCGTATCTTGCAGCAAGCCGGATTGGCGTCGCGCCGCGCCGCTGAGGAGTGGATTCGGGCCGGGAGGGTCACCGTCAATGGCCGCCGCATCGAATTGGGAGAATCCGCTGATCCCACCAAGGATGATATTGCCGTCGATGGAAAGCCTGTCCACTTGGAAGACAAACCGAACCTCTATTTGGCCTTGCACAAGCCTCCGGGCTACACCACCTCGTTAAAGGATCGCCACGCGGAGCACCTTATTTCGGAGCTAATCCCCCAAAAATTCGGCCGGTTGTTTCCTGTAGGACGTCTGGACCGCGACAGCGAGGGACTCATTTTGCTGACCAATGACGGGGTCACGGCTCACGCCTTGATGCACCCCTCCAAAGGAATCACCAAAGTCTATGAAGTGTGGGTGGAAGGGGTGCCGCGCAAAAGCCATTTGGAGAGAATGCGCCGCGGGATTATGCTGGACGATGGTCTGGCACAGGCCGACCGTGTAGACGTGGTGAAGAAGGCCGAAGGTCGAACACTGCTGCGCATTGCCCTGCACGAGGGTCGAAAGCGGGAGGTCCGCCGTATTTTTGACTCGATTGGGCACCCGGTGGTTCAACTCACGCGCGTGCAGTACGGCAATATCCGTCTGGAAGGACTCGACCCGGGACGCTCTCGTCCTCTGACCAACCGCGAAGTTCGTGAGTTGAAAGCACTCTTGAGCAAGAAACAGGAAAGGACGGAATCCATCCATGAGCGACCACGATCTAGCCCAGGTGGTCAAGAGCATCGACGCGGTCAAGGCATATCAGCCACCGGACCGCGGCATTCGGTCGGCCACGCCCGCCGAAATCCAGGCCGGCCTAACCGCTGACGTCTATTTCGTAGGAACCCAGCAAATCCTGGATCACCTGGGTCTCAGCCAACGGAAAGTCACGGCCGAGGTTTTTGCGAATCACGCCGGCGTGCTCGCTGGTATTGACGAGGCGTTGTCACTGCTGGAACCCTTGGACGTGACCGTGGAGGCACTGGACGACGGAACCCAGGTCCATGAGAAGGATGTGGTGATGCGCATCAGCGGCCGGTATGGGGAGTTTGGCTTGTACGAGACCGCGCTGCTCGGCATTCTAGCCTCATCTTCCGGGTGGGCCAGTCGAGCCCGCGAAATCGTCGATCTCGCAGCTCCCATACCGGTTATCTCCTTTGGTGCCCGACATGTGCATCCAGCGGTGGCGTCGGTCATGGACCGCGCCGCTCTGATTGGCGGGGCGGCGGGGGCCAGCAGCATTTTGGGGGCCCGCCAAGCAGGGGAAACCCCCTCCGGAACAATGCCCCATGCGTTGTTGTTGATGGTCGGGGATACGGTCCAAGCGGCGGAAGCTTATGACGGGATTATGCCCCCCGACGCGCCCCGGGTTGTTTTGGTTGACACGTTCAAGGATGAAGCGGAAGAAGCGCTCAGGGTCGCGTCAGCCTTGGGTTCCAAGCTGGCCGCGATTCGGCTCGATACACCCCGCGAGCGAGGCGGCGTAACACCAGGTTTGGTCCGCGAGTTGAAGGCTCGTTTGGCCCAAGAGGGCTATCCCGACGTGGGCATATTTGTCTCGGGCGGTGTCACCCCAGAGCGGGTGATAGCGCTGAAAGAGGTTGGCGTGACCGGATTCGGCGTCGGGAGCTACATCGCAGCCGCCCCGCCACTCGACATGACCATGGACTTGAAAATGGTGGATGGCCAACCGGTGGCCAAACGCGGGCGAATCCCCGGTCTCACACCCGGTCGGGCTCTTCGTCCCCGTCTCCCGCGCGGCTCCTGACTGCGGCCTCGAGCGACCGCCATTCGCTGTCGCCGATGAGGTGACGCACCGGGAGCACAAAGTCGAGTTGCCCGGTTTCTAAAGCTAAAGCGGTACGATGGGGAATCCCTGCGTCCAAGTTCATCCAGTCGACCAGCCGTTGTCGGGCCGCTCGGCGAGCTAAACTTTCGGTGGGCAGATGCTGTTCTAAGAGACGCATGGCGTGTTGGGGGTGCCCCGCCAGATACAGGGCGTCTGCGCGCGCCAGGTGATACGGGTCCACGTCTGGGAACGCATCCCACAAAAATCCGCTGCCATCCGGTACTGCCAAGGTGAGAGACTCCAAGGCCCTGAGCTGGCGTGCAGACGAGGAGGCCAACACGGGGCGTGGGTGAAACAACCAGCCCAGCAGAGGCGCCGCCAGCGCGATGCGATGCATAAGTCCGGCGTCGATAAGCCTCGCCATGGGAAGAGCCGGCTGCATCCAGATGAGCGCTGCACACAACCGCGGATCGGCCGACGATAAACGTGCGCCGGATGCCCAGCGAGAAAAACCCTGCAGGAATTCGGGCACCTCCCACCAGGACGAGTGGGCCTCCGCCCAGATGCGCACCCGTGGGTCACGGGCCAGCGGGACATAATCAGCGCTCCTGACCTGCGCCAAGACGCTTGCGCCAAGCTCTGGACGATAGGGCATGCGCCACTCCGGCGTCGCGTCCGGCACCAATTGCCAGGCAAAGGCTGCGTCCCACTGCCACACGGTATCCAAGACCCATTGCCGCACGACATCCCACGGCACTTCCGGATAGCTCAGGATTTGCCGCTCCATGTCTATCAGGAGAGCGGAAACGTGGCTGCACGGCTGGCGCCGGTCACAGGTGCAGGTTAGAGAGAGCCCTTGCTCGTCAACAGCCGCCGCTGGATGATACCGGTCTTGGTACCCACGCAGCTCGCCGGCGAACGACTGTTCTCCGTGCCTAATTCGGCGGGTAAGCCGGTCTTCAGCCAAATAGTCGCGGGCCGTCCGCTTCGTGTGGGACGGCAGTGCGTCAATGTGGTGCTGCAGCGTCTCGAGGAATGTGTCCACCGATGCCTTCCTTCCGGGAAAACGGCGTGGACCCATTGTAGCAAAAATCCTTGAAAGTCTTGAAACTGACTCCTAATGTCGTCACAATGGGAAAGATAGCGGGGAAAACTCGAAAGGAGGAGCCCTCTTGGAACTGACTTGTCATGTGTGTGGACAAACTGTCACGATCGCCACGTGGAGCGAAGAGTACGAGCGCCTCAAGTCCTCCGAAGACCCGGCATATATTTGTGATGCCTGTCAGCAGAAGATTCGCTTTGACGCGCAGAACGACCAACCGCGCTAATTCACGGAGGAGGGGCTGGGAGCAACGTGATTCGGGGAATCCGGGGAGCAACCACTGTCGTGCAGGATAGTGCCGACGAAATCTTGGAGCGCACCGCAGAACTTTTACAGGCCATTGCCGAGGCCAACCAGGTCGAACCTGATGACATGGCCAGCATCTGTTTCACCCTGTCTCCCGACCTGCATGCCACGTTTCCAGCTGAAGCGGCTCGCCGGATTGGCTGGCAGTACGTACCGGTCATCTGCATGCGCGAACTGGATGTGCCTCATGGGCTTCCCAAGACGGTGCGGGTGTTGATGCATGCCGAGACCGACAGGAGACCGCAGGATGTGCAGCACGTGTATTTGCGCGGGGCTGTGGTGCTGCGGGAAGATTTAAATCAGGATGTGGGCGCTCGTGGCTGAGCATGCGAGGGCGGGTGTGGTGGCCGTCGACGGACCGGCTGGCGCTGGGAAGAGCACGGTAGCCCGCCAGTTGGCTGCGCAATTGGGATTTTTATATCTCGATACCGGCGCCATGTACCGTGCTCTGTCCTACAAGGCGCTGCGACTGGGCGTAGACTTGCGCGATGAGACAGCTTTGGCTGAGCTGTTGTCCGATACTGTCATTGAGCTATACCCGGCACCGGAAGGACGGGTACGAGTGATACTGGATGGGCAGGATGTGACCGATGCATTGAGGACGCCGGAAATCAACGCCAGTGTGGCGGTGGTAGCCGGATTTCCTTCGGTGCGCACCGAAATGGTGGCACGTCAAAGGGACTTGGCCCGGCACGGCGGCGTAGTCATGGATGGCCGCGATATCGGAACCTTTGTGCTCCCGCATGCCGACGTCAAGTTCTATTTAACGGCATCCCTCGATGCCCGGGCGGACCGGCGCTATCGGGAGCTTGTGCGGATGGGATTTGACGTCGGGCTGAATCGCATTCGGGAGGAAATCCAACATCGCGACATGCTCGACTCCAGTCGGCCCTACGCCCCGTTGTCGATGGCGCCCGATGCGCTGCTTATTGACACCACTGATCTTGAGGTAGAGGAGGTCATGGCGCAGATGCTGGAGACCTGCCGCCGTCGACTGAGCTAATGTTCGGATATTGGTTTTTGTACTGGGTCGTACGCACGGCCTTCTTTTTGTACTTCCGAGTCGAGGTGTCAGGGCTCGACAAAGTCCCGCGCTCTGGAGGCCTCATTCTCATCGCAAATCACCGGAGCGGATTTGACCCGCCTATGGTGGGGACTATTATGCACCGACCCGTACATTTCATGACCAAAGCGGAGTTGTGGCAGTATCCGTTCCTGCCATTCATATTCCGTTACGTGCAAGCCTATCCGGTACGACGCGGGCGTCCCGATCGCCAGGCTATTCGCCACTCCTTGGAGATTCTGCACAATGGTGAGATTATTGTCTTGTTTCCAGAGGGACATCGCACGGAAACTGGGGATCTGCAGGAAGCGCGGTCGGGCGTGGTCTTCCTGGCTCAGAAAACCGGCTGTCAATTGGTGCCCATCGGCATCAGTGGCCGGTACGGATTTCGGCGCACTATTCGTTACGTGATCGGGGACCCATTTGTCCTAGACCCGGAAATGCCCAAAAAAGACGCGCAAACGCTCGTGATGGAGAAAATTCGGGATCTTATCAAGCAAGGGGAACAGATGGCGGCCCGATGAAATGGTTGGATATTCCTCCATTCCGTTGTAATATGGGGGAGAATAGCCTTTCCCCGCCTGCACTTGGGAATGGAATTTGGGAGGTCGGCAATGGTGGATGAGCGGAAACACGACGGGGCTCCGAACGAGACGCATAACGAGATGGAAGAAGCGCTGAACATGGAGGATTCCCTGGGATTCGGCATCGGCGGCGACGCCCGGCCCGGTGACATTCTCCGCGGCAGGGTGGTCCACATCTCGCAAGACGGCGTGTTGGTCGACGTCGGCGCCAAGTCCGAAGGGATCATCCATATGCGCGATCTAAGCCATCGGCGCGTCGAACGGGCTGACGAGGTTGTGCAGCTGGGTGATGAAATTTCGGTTTACGTTGTGGGTTACGAAGGCGACGAAGGAACGATGAAGCTGTCCAAGCGCCGGGCCGACGAGGAGTCTGCTTGGGAGCGCTTGGAGGATGCCCAAAAGAACAGCGAAGTGCTGGAGTCACCGGTGGTGGAAGTCGTGAAAGGCGGATTGGTGGTGGACGTCGGTCTGCGCGGCTTCATTCCCGCTTCGCTCATCGCCCCGGGTTTCGTGCACGACCTCGAGCCATTTTTAGGGCAAACCGTGCGTGTGCGGGTCTTGGAAATTGATCGCCACAAGCGGCGCGCCATTTTGTCCCGTAAGGATGTCTTGGCCGAGGAAACCAAGGCCAAGCAGGAAGAGGTCTGGTCCAAGATTGAAGAGGGGCAGGTCTGGGAAGGTACTGTGAAGAGCGTCACCGACTTCGGGGCGTTTATCGATTTGGGCGGCGTTGACGGCCTGCTGCATATCAGCGAAATGTCGTGGACACGCATTAATCATCCTTCAGAGATCCTTGAGGTGGGGCAGTCGGTGCGTGTCAAAGTCATCCGGCTGAACCCGGAAAAGGGCAAAATTTCTTTGGGTCTCCGGCAGGTGGAAGGAAGTCCCTGGGACAAGGCCAGCGAGCGCTACGAGGAAGGCCGTATTTACCGTGGTCAGGTGGTACGTTTGGCGCCGTTCGGTGTCTTCGTCCAGTTGGAACCCGGCATCGACGGCCTCGTCCACATTTCGCAGTTGGCCGATTACCGGGTCAACAATCCTGCTGAAGTGGTCGAAGTCGGCGATGAGGTCGCCGTGAAGGTGATTCAGGTAGACCCAGAGCGAAAGCGCATTTCCCTCTCCAAGCGTGACGCCGATGCGGAAGGCGGTCTGGAGGCGGCAGCCGAGCCTCCAGCAGCCGAGGAGGCCGAAGAGGAGACTCCGAGGCGGATGACGGCGTATCACGCCGGTGACTGGGAGGACGAATTGGGTGACGGCGAGGAGCCCACGGAAGCCTAAAGCGCATCAAACCCCAACGAGCGTTGGGGTTTTTTCTTTTTAAGGGCGCATTTACGAAACCTGTTCAATACAATGGATGGTGTTATTGTTAAGATTGTGTTAAGATAGAATTAAGATTCCATGATCGCCGTGATAGGAGGGACCGGGCACGACCGTTGTTGACATTCTTGTTTTGATCTTGATCGCTGCATTCGCCGGGATTTCCGGGGTCAACGACGGGGGCAATTTGATAGGTACGTACCTGTCATCCACGAGCATCCGTCCTCGGGTGACAGTGATGTTGCTGTTGGCCAGCATCCTGGCCGGCCCGATTATATTTGGCACCAGGGTCTCTCACACCATTGCAGTAGAGATCGTAAACTTTCAAGCCGCCGGCCACAGCGTTTTGGCTCTATCGCTGTTGGCAGCCGTACTCACGTTGGGGGTCACCTGGCGCATGTCCATTCCGACCAGCACCACCATGGCCCTGGCCGGAGGAATGGTGGGGACGGCTCTTGCAGCTGGGCATCTCGACTGGATTCGGTGGGCCGGTATATTGAAGGTGTCGGTTGGACTGGTGGGTTCTGTCCTTGTCGGATTCGGTATTGCCTTTGTGGTGGCTTCGCTGTTATGGGTGCTCATGCGTCGATACCCGCGTGTGGGATTTGCCGGGGGACGCGCGCAGGCTGTCACGATTGTCCTGCAGGGACTGGCGTACGGAGCCAATGACCAGGAAAAGGCCATTGGACTGATGGCGGTATTCCTGATGTGGACGGCGCACCACAGCACTTATCATGTGACCTGGCTGGCCATCTTATTGCCGTGGTTGGTCTGGATGGGTGGCTTTTTCGGGGGAGGACTACGGATCGCTCGGACCGTGAGCGGCCATGTGGTGCGGTTGAACGACGTGGGCTCCATGTCCACCCAGTTGAGCGCCGCCGTGACGGTCGGCGCGGCATCGATCCTGGGTCTTCCGGTCAGCACCACCCAGACCACGGACGGAAGTTTGTTTGGTACCGGTACAGCGCTCAAACCCTACCATGTGCGCTGGCACACGGTCGGGAAATTTGCGAAAGTGTGGGCGTTAACCCTGCCTCTGGCGATAGCCATGGGCATGGTCACGATGGGAGGGGCCCGACTGGTGGCCGGCATATGAGAAACAACGACCTTAGTCAAGGAGGTGGCAAAATGCGGTGGCGCGATTTGTTGACGGGAACCAGTGATAGTTTTCCGCAATTATTGTCCCGACAGTTGGAAGAAACGTTATTGATGGTGGAGGCGGTGCTGCATTACATTGCCGCTCCAACAGCTGACATGCGTGAGCAAATTGCCCATGAAGCGGGGGAGCAAGAACACCGCGCCGACGGGGTGCGGAGGGAGTTGATGGACCGGCTGGCTCAAACCTTTGTTACGCCGTTTGACCGAGAAGACATCAACGAACTGTCGCGGGCCATTGACGACATTGCCGATTACGCCGAGAACACCATCAAGGAGATTCGGTTGTACCAAGTAGAGCCCGATCGGTTTATCCACGACATGGTGGCCACCCTGCACGAGGCTGTCGTGGCCTTGGCGGAAGCGGTGGCAGCGCTCAACAACGACGGTCAAGTGTCCAATCGCCATGCGCTGACCGCGAAATCCCTTGAAAATAAGATGGAGGGCCTGTATCGCAAGGCGATTGCGGGATTTTCGCCGGATACCCCGGTGCACTACCTGATCAAGATGCGGGAAGTGTACCGCCATCTGTCCAATGCCGCCGACCGCGTCGACCTGGCGGCCAACGTGATTAACTCGATCGTCGTGAAACAGAACCTGTAAATCTCTCTTGGTCGACGAAAAGGGGCGCCGCCCCATTCGCGCTCTGCACGCGGGTGGAGAGGCGCCCATCCTTTCTGCAAAATTACAATACTGTCCAGTTTCTGAAGTGATATCCGGCCGCTCGTAGGCCCCCTCGGTGCGGACGAGTATGCGGAGCGTACAGCCTTCCGAAAACCCTCTCTGCCAAAACTGGTGAGGTGACGGCGGGGGGTGACCCTGCCGCGCCCCGTGATGTACTGTGCAGCGCATTGGTGAGGCTCTGTCCCGAACCCGTCCGGGACAACCTGCAGTGGTCCGTCCAGATGCGGGACTGCCTCATTAATGATAACGCCGAACGGATCGAAAAGGTATCCGTTGATCCGCAAGATCCTGGATTTGCGTCGCGTCCCGCCCGGGTTAGTGGGGGAGAGCGGTTTTGCTTTCCAAAAGTACATCCGAATATCCCGTAACGGCTGTCCGGTCACCGACACGGACCTCGTGCGCCACCCTCGCCACGCCGTTGGAGAATAATTGCGCCACCGACAGGGTCACAGTAATGGTGTCGCCGACATAAACAGGGGCGCGATACTCGCTGTGCTGCACCAAGTATACGCTGCCTGGCCCAGGCAGACGCTGGCCCAGCATTCCTGAGAGCAACCCCATTACCAATGTGCCATGCGCAATGGGACGCCCAAAGCGGGAGGCTTCGGCAGCTTTGGGGTCCAAATGCAACGGGTTGAAGTCCTGAATGACCGATGCGAAGCGCTTCACCAATTCCGCATTAATCAGAAAGTCTTGGCTGACTGAGTCGCCAATCGACAACATGGACATTCCTCCAGTGGACGAGATTCTATTCGTATTGAAGCATAATCCAAGGGCAAGGGGGAATCTCCATGCAGGGGATTTTCCGGCAGGGATTCCCCTGCACTATCCCGAACCATGCAGGATGTGGGAGGGAAAAACATGGCAGACATGCAACGTGTGATTTATTTTATTCAGCGTCCCCACGGGATGGTGACGCCGGATGCGTTCGAGATCCGTGAGGAGCGCGTGCCGCGGTTGACAGGCGATAAAGACGTTCTGGTCGAGACGGTCTACGCGTCGGTAGACCCATACATGCGAGGCCGCTTGTCAGCCGGAAAATCCTACACGGCGCCCTTCGCGGTCGGGCAGCCCATGGCAGGGGCCATGGTGGGACGGGTTGCCGACGGTGGACGATCCTCGCTCACCGCAGGGGAGTGGGTCTTTGGATCGTGGCCGTGGGCAGAGTACGCCGTGCTGCCGGAAACCTCGCTGAGGCGGCTCGATCCGTCCTTGCCACCCACGACCGCGCTTCACGTGCTGGGCTTAACGGGCTTGACAGCTTATGTTGGGCTGACCAAGTTCGGGCGCCCGCAGGCTGGGGAGCGCTTGGTTGTGTCAGGCTCGGCGGGGTCGGTGGGCAGTCTGACCGTCCAAATTGGGCGACTTTTAGGACTTGCCGTCTATGGCATTGCCGGCAGTGATGACAAGTGCCAATGGCTCGAGCAGCAGATGGGAGTGCACAAGGCTTTCAACTATCGTGCTGCGGACTTCGCCGACGCGTTGGCGGCAGGCCTGCAAGAAGGTGTGGATATATATTTTGACAACGTTGGAGGCGCCGTGACGGACGAGGTCCTGCGGCATTTGAATCCTCATGCGCGGATTGTGATATGCGGACAAATTGCCTTGTACAACCAGGACAAACCTGCCCAGCATCGTCCCTTGTTCTCTGACCTGCTGATCTCCCGGGCGCAAGCCACCGGATTCATCGTTGGAGAGCACCAGGAGGAGTTCCCCAAGGCGTTGAAGCGCTTACAGTCTTGGTACCGCCTGGGGCAGTTGCACGCGGAGGAGAGCATCGCGGTCGGATTTGACCAGTGGATTAACGCCTTTCTAGGGTTGTTTGCAGGCGCCAATCGGGGCAAGGCTATCGTGCAGATTAAAGACGCATAAAGGGGATTCGACATGGACCGGCACGGCGCTTGGATTGACGGCAAAGAGGCGGTGAGCGGGGAGTGGTCTCGGGTTCTAAACCCAGCCACCGAAGAGGTTATCTCCGAGGCTGCCGTTCTTGACGTGGAGGCGGTAGACCGGGCGGTGCAGGCAGCCAAGCGGGCGTTCCCGGCTTGGAGCCAGGCGTCACCGGCGGAACGCAGTGTAGTGCTCACCCGGTGGGCCGACATTCTGGAGTCACGGGCCGAGGAGATGGCCCGAGTCGAAACGGCACAGACCGGCAAGCCCCTTCGCATGTCGCGGGATTTCGACGTCGCCTTTTCCATTGATAATCTACGCTTCTTGGCGGCGGCTGCGCGGCTCCCGCATGGAACCGTGCAGGCCGAATTTGCCGACGGGTTGACGAGTCGGATCCGACGCGAACCCATCGGGGTGACCGCGGGGATTGCCCCCTGGAACTATCCTCTCAACATAGCTGTATGGAAGGCTGGACCCGCCCTGGCGGCGGGCAACACCACGATCTTGAAACCTGCCTTCAACACGCCGCTGACTGCACTTCTGCTGGCAGAGACCGCCCAGCAGGCAGGGATTCCCGATGGGGTGTTCAACGTTGTTACGGGACCGGGCCGCATCGTCGGCGATCGGCTGGCGGTGCATCCTGACGTTGGGATGATTTCCGTGACTGGCGACACCCAGACCGGCATTTCCGTCGCGCGGCGGGCCAGTCAAACCGTGAAGCGCCTGCACCTCGAACTGGGGGGCAAGGCGCCGTTCGTGGTCTTTGAGGACGCGGACTTGGACTCCGCCGTTCAAGGCGCATTGTTTGGCGCGTTCATCAATTCGGGTCAGGACTGCACCGCTGCTTCCCGCATCTATGTCGAGGACGGCATCTTTGGAGCGTTCATGGATCGCTTTGTGGACCAAGTGGATCAAATTCGGGTAGGAGATCCCATGCAAGCGCGCACCGAAATGGGACCCCTGATTTCCCGTGCACATCGAGAGCGGGTGTTTCAGCAGGTGCTGACCGCCCGCGAAATGGGTGCGCAGGCCGCTGTGGGCGCTGATCGATATCCATCCTCCGCGTTTCCGGAAGGATTCTATTACCCGCCCACCGTGCTCTTCCATGTCGACCAGAGTTGGCCCATCGTACAACAGGAGGTATTTGGTCCTGTGGTGGTCGTCCTCTCCTTTCGCGGCGAGGACCAAGCCATTCGACTCGCCAATGACTCGCCGTACGGACTAGCGGCCTCGGTCTGGACCCAGGATGTGAAGCGCGCCGAGCGGATGGCTCGGGCCATTCAAGCCGGTACGGTGTGGATTAATGACCATATTACAATGGTGTCGGAGCTGCCCCATGGGGGATTGAAACAGAGTGGGTTTGGCAAGGACATGTCTCACTACGCACTGGAGGATTACACGGTGGTCAAGCATGTCATGAGCAACCTCAGTGACGCGCCCACAAAACCGTGGCAATTTATCCGCGTCAAGTCCCATCGAGACGAGTAGACCGCTCCGCCCCCCGATCCGCGGGGATGGGGGGCCTAACCCACATCAAAGCCCGACCAAAACGCTGCGGGAGGGCCCTCCACCCGTCGCAACGCCCGTGGCATAAGCCACAGGCCCGACAGCAGCACGCCCGCAACCGCGACCCAAAAGGCACCGCGCACACCCATCCATAGGGCCACGGGACCCGCCGCGAGCGCGCCGGCCACCTCCATGCCTCCGCCTAAAGCGCGAAAGGTCCCGTGTACGCGCCCGAGCCAGTGATCCGGGGTCTCTGATTGCTGAATGGTTGTGGCGCCAATCTCAAACATGGTGGCCCACATGTCCCCACCAAACTGGCCCACGAACAGCAGTCCGAACGCGAGCCACGCGGCACCGTGCGCACTGGGTACGGCCAAGTTCAGAAGAGCGCTCGCCAGGTAGGTCACCCACATCATCCGCCCCAGACCCCATCGCGTCCTCAGGCGCCGATAAAGTCGGGTTCCAACCAGACTGCCCAGCCCGCCCAGGGTAATCAACAGGCCCAGCAAGAAAGGCGAGAGATGGAGCGTTTTTAAGACGTAGAGTTCGTAAAGCGTGGAAAAGAACCCGCCGAAAAACGCGCTTGAGCCCGCATTCCACAGCAGTGGCTTCAACACCGGATGCCGCGTCACACGGGACCAGACCCGGGACAGTCCTGCTAAAGACAACCGGCCGTCCTCCTCGAGGTCAACGGGCCGTGGATGCGGTTCAGGTCGGCGAATCTGCAGAACCGCCAGAGCCGTTGCAACATTGGCGACAGCGTCAAAGAGAATGGCTGCGGGTGCCCCCAGCCACTCGATCAACACACCCATCAAACCTGGACCTACCGTCTCCCCAATGGACTCGGCGGTTCCAGAAAGCTCGTTGCCTTCCTCGATCCGGTTCCGGTTCACCAAGGCCGGCAGGTACGCATGACGGGATACCGCAATAAGGACGCCGGCGGCCGAGGCCAGCAGGGTCACCAAGGCAATGGCCCCAAAGGCCAAGAGGTGGATCCAGAACAAAAGGGGAATGGCCAGCAGAACCGCCGCTCGCGCAAGGCTGGCGCCGACCAGGAGTGGCCGTCGGCGGGTTCGGTCAACCCAATGACCGACGAGGTTTCCGATGAGAAGCAGGGGCAGAGTGGCCAGCGCGGCCAAGATCCCCAGTTGCGGAGCAGTGGCGCCGGCCGCTACAATAGCGACAATTGGCAGGCCCTCGCGGGTAATCCGCGAACCGATCTCAGCAACCAATTGCCCGCCCAGATAGCGGCGGACATCGGAATCATGCAGCAGCGGGAAGCGGTCTTGAACGTCCATATACTCCGTACCATATCACACTGGGGAGCCATCAGGGCATCCCAGCACAGAGAAGCCGGCCCGAGGCGGCCGGCTTCTCAAAACGCAGATCCTAGAGGCAGTTCTTGACGACGGCTCCGCCCTTCATCACCCAGGCGATATTGTCGTTTACCCCTAAGGAGCGAATGTCCGCCAAGGGGTCCTGGCTCGAAATGACGACGTCAGCCTCTTTCCCGACCGACAGAGTGCCCACCCGATCCCCCCATTCCAGACAGTCGGCTGCCACGCGGGTACTGGCTACGATAGCCTCCATGGGCGACATGCCAATCTCGGTCATTAAAGCCAACTCTTCCAGGTTCGTGCCATGCGGACCCACGCCGCTGTCTGTGCCCATGGCAATCTTTACGCCAGCTTGGTAGGCACGCGCAATACTGTTTTGGTGGGCTTCCATGACGCGTTTGGACTTCTCGATCGCCCACGCCGCGACCCGCTGGCCGTTTTCCGCAGCCTTCAACACCGATTGCGGTGCGATCAAGGTCGGCACCAGGTAGGTGCCATGCTCGAGCATCAAGTCAATGGCCTCGTCATCGAGATAGATCCCGTGTTCGATGGAATGAAACCCTGCCCGGATGGCGTTTTTGATGCCGGTGGCCGCCTGAGCGTGAGCCATCGCCTTCTTGTCGCCGTGCATGCGAGCCTCGTCTACGATGGCCTTGAGCTCTTCGAGCGTGAAGTGCGCATCCTCCGGATTGTCGGTGGGGCTCAGCACGCCCCCCGATGTCGCCACCTTGATAACTTGAGCGCCGGCGCGGAGCACCTCGCGAACTTTCTTGCGCACGCCGTCCACGCCGTCGCACACGCCGGAGACGCGAAGCGGGCTGGTCAATGGCATCCCTAGAGAGGGGGAATATGCGTCACCGTGACCGCCTGTAATGGAGAGCATGGTCACGGCGATTTTTGAGCGCGGCCCCTTAATCACACCCTCGTCGATGGCCCGCTGGATGCCGCGGTCGGCACCGCCAGCATCCCGCACGGTGGTCACGCCCGCTTCTAAGGTCCGTCTGGCGTATTCGGCCGTTTTCAGTACCAGATAGGTGTCAGGAACGAAATAGCGGTCCTCCGGACCAAAGCTCTGGGACGTTAAGTGCACATGACAATCGATCAACCCGGGAAGGATGGTGCCGCCCCGCGCGTCGACGCGCTCGACGGTCTCACCGTCGGGAACTCGAACATCGGCAGCCGCACCCACTGCCTCAATACGACCGTTGCGGACGAGCACGGCGCCGTTTTGAATGGGGGCACCGCCTAATCCATCGATAATGGTGCCATTATATAAGTAGGTCAGACTCATCCTTATCTCTCCCCTCAATAAGGGCTACTTCGCCGCCTCGAAAGGGAACTCCTGCCCAGTGCCGCGGCCCTCTGTGGGGCTGCCCAATTTGTGGTATAGTGCCAACGAACCTTAGGACGCGGGGGAA